>VFZY01000122.1 GCA_016870915.1 Acidobacteriota bacterium
TGTCAGTGTGCGCCGGATCGTTTTGTCACTGGCGACGAGCTACCCCTGGCAGGCCCAGTTTGCGCAAGTTCACGCGAACCTGCGCTGCTGAAAAAACTGCGTGAAGCAAACACCGGACTTATTCATTCCGCATTTTTGCAGCGGACCGGAGAAGCGCGTATGGACGGCCCATTTTCACCCTTCGGGTGCTCCGAGCGACGGTATGCGGCAGCCATTTTGCCGCAAATTTCTGACCGAGACACCCGCGGAGGATCCGCACGAGTCATTTCGAGCTTGTCCGCGGCGTCAGTTTGGGCTGCGATCAGATGCCGTGAGAAAAGCGGGTTAATCGGCTGCATCTCGGAGAGTTTCCATTTGTCCTGCTTCACTAAGTGACTGGCCGCCCGTGAAGTCCAAGCCCGGGCTCATCGACGGCAATCAACGGAGCAGGGTGGGGATCCAGGAGAACCGCCAGGAGGCACAGAGATCACGGCGTTCCATCAGAGAGCCTGGTGGAAGCAGTCGTCCAACGTTTCTCCCGGACTAAGACCCGGACTCGGTCCGAACGATCAGAAGTTTCTTTGGCGAATCGACTTCAGGAACATCCACTACCGCGACGATACCCGCGTGGCCGGCTTCTTCACCCTCAGCAATACCGGCTCCGGCGCCGCGTACGAAGCCGGCAGCCCGGACCGCGTCTCCACGCGCCCCGAGACATAGATCAACTGCTCAATCGGCTCCGCCATCGGCAGAGCCTCAATGGTGAATCCGCGCCGCGTCTCGTTCTCGTTCAGCAGCACGCCGTTCAGTCCCACGTCCAACACGCGCACGCGCGGCGGCAGGTTGCGAACTTCCACCGGCACGCGCCCGCCAAACCCGTTGTGCCGCGCGATCTCAACCGCCAGATCCGCCGTCCCACCGATCTCCACTTCAACCACCCTGGTCTCCGCGCGCATCGTGATGTCGGCCGGCGGCATCAACGAGATCAGCTTCAACCGGTCCTCGGGGTTCGCCATCCGCTCAATGGCCGTTCCGCCGGCCTCCGCGCGCCCGGCGATCTTCAGTTCCGACGCCGCCCCGGCTTTCACATCCGCCGCCGCGCGCAGCAGCAGCGTGGCCGATACCTGCCCCGCCCCAATCACGCCTTGCGTGGCCGTCACACCCGGCGGAAGATCCCGCAACTCAACCGCAATGGGACCATCAAAGCCATCCATGCGGAACGCCGTCACAGTCAACGGAATCGCCCCGCCCAGAGGCACGTTGGGGTTGCGCTCCGCAACGGAAAGGCGGAAGTCCGGGCGCGGCGGACGCACCGTCAACCGGTACGCGTAATCCTCGCCGCTCAAGCCTCGCACATCACGCAGCCGGACCAGGTACTCACCGTCGGCCGGAGCCGTGAAGTCCACCAACGAGTCCTTGCCATAACCAGGACCACCGTCATCGTTCTGATAGTTGACCCGCACCAGCGGCAGGCCATTCGAAGAGAACTGGCGGCCCGCCGGATGGATCTGCACCTTGTACGCGGCCTTGTCGATGGCATGCATTTCCGACGTCGTGCCCAGGTACGCGATCCTCTGGCCGCCGAACGCATCGAAGATCATGTCGTCATCGGGACCCCGCGGCAGCGCCTCAATCCGCAGCAACTCCGAGCCCACCATCACGTAGTCGCCCACCGCCCAGCCGTTCCATGCCTGCAGACGGATCCCGCGCGAGGCCGAATCGTGATCGCGCAGCACCGTGGTGGTCTCAAGCACCGCGCGTACCGTGGCCCGCTCAATGGCGTTGCCACGCGAGTCCAGTACCTCGATCATCGAGTCCAGCATCGATCCCAAGCGCCGGGCGTTCACCTCAAGCATCACTCGCTGGCCCTTGGCCGCCCGGAACTTGAAGTAATGCGACCCGCGCACTTTGCCGTTCACCGTGGACGGAACGGCAATGGTCTGCGCATTCGCCAGGCTGGTATTCGACGCAGCCGCCTCCACCTCCGGCTCCTGCCCAAGACCCAGCTTCACCTGATTGAACGACGCTCCGCCATCCACCTCGGGCCGAACCACAACCGCCGCCGGGTCCTCTGGTGAGGCTTTGCCCTCCACCTTCACTTGACCCGCACCCAGGTTGAACCCCGCCAGCGACACCGTACGCGACGCGCCGCTGGCCAGCCCAAGTGGATACGCCGACGTCACAAACGGGAAGTTGCCGGCCTTGATCCGATAGAAGTGCGAACCCCGGCCACTCTGCTGAAAGTCCCCAATGCGCACGTAGTACGTGCCCGCCTTGGCGAAGCGGTAGGCGAAGTAGCTGGCGCTGGCGCCGCCATCACCGCCAAATTCCTTGAGCACGGTCTGATCGGGAGCCACAATGGAGACCACGGGCTGAAGCGTCGAACCCGCCATCGAAGCCGGATTCTCGAACACCAGTTCTTCACCGGCCTTCACCGTGATCTTGAAGTGATCCACGTCGCCCGGCCGCGAGATTGTCCCCGCCAGGATGGAGGGCAGGAAGGTCTCAAACGCGCCGTCCAGCGTGTCATTCGGCTCGCGATCCGGGCTCTCCCCGTAGTACGGCTCAATGAGCAGCTGGCCCGAAGGACTGGTGCCCAGAGGCGTCTGCAAACGAAACGCCGCCTGGCCCACCTGGGCTTCCGGCGCGATGTCCACCTCAATCGTCACCTGATTGCGCGGCGGCAGCGGACCTAGGTCAACGGTGGAAGCCGTGCCGTTGGCGCCCAGCCGCACTTCGGCAAGGTCCGGCAACTCTTTCACCCGCACAATGCGGCCCTTGATGCCCGGCTCGCTGAAATAGATGGCACTGGCGCCCGCCAGATTGAAGCCTTCCACCGTCAGCTCCACGGTGGTGCCGCGCGACATGCCCACCGGCGCCACCGAACTGATGGTGGGCGGTGTCGTCCGGTTCCCCGATGGGTGCTCAGCGGCATTTTGCGCCATGGCCGCCACGGCGGTGCACAAGAGCGCAAACTTGCGCGTGTTTCTCCAAGGTGCGTACATTCTCATGGTCAGTTCCCCCCGCGCCGATTCTCGTAAGCATCGGCATAGGTTGTCGTATCGTACAGGCTCAAGGAGCCATCGTGCCGCCCCACCGCGATCCACTTGCCGTCCGGTGAGAATTCCAATCCATTCACCCACTCGCTCTGGCCGCCGATGGCCCTGAGTTCCACCAGATCCGCGGCGTTTAGAAACTTCAGCACCCGGTCGGCGCCGGCCGAAGCCAGCGTTTTTCCATCGGGCGACCAGGCCAGCCGCAGCACCGCGTCCTCATGGGAGATCAGCGAGTTCACCATCGCGCCCGCCTTTTCGCCCAGCGTCCAGACGCGAATGCTCTTGTCGGCGCCGGCCGCGGCCACCAGGCGTCCGCCGGGGGCAATGGCCACGGAATTGACGCCGTCCGTCGGGTCGCTGTAGGTGTACAGGCGCTCCCCGGTTGAGGTGTTCCAGACCTTCACTGAGCGGTCCGCTGCGCCCGAGACCAGCAGCCGGCCATCCGGTGAGAAACGCAAGGCGTACACCGCGTCAATGTGATCCTTCAGATTCCGCGTCCCGGTTCCTGTGGCGGCATCCCACAGCTTCACCATCTTGTCGTAGCTCGCCGTGGCAATCAGCTTGCCGTCCGGTGAAATGGCCAGCGCGTAGATGCAGTCGGAGTGGCCTTGCAGCGTGCGCAGCAGCGTTCCCTGCCTGTCCCACAGCTTCACCTCGCCCGACTTGCCAGGCGTGCCACCCGCCGCCGCCAACAGGGAACCGTCCTGGGAAAACGCCACCGCGCGAACCGCATCCGTGTGCCCGCTCAAACGCGCCAGCGTCTTCCGGGTGGCCGCCTCCACCAGACGCACTTCCGTGAAACCGCCCAGGGCCAGCGCCTTGCCGTCCGGGCTCCAGGCGAGCGAATAAATCTGGTTCTTCACAGCGCGGCGCGGCGCCACTTTCGGCGATGCGGCCATCGCCGCCCGGCGCTTGATCGCCTCGGCCTCGCTCGCACTCGGGCCCTTGGCACCGGCATCGATCCAGGTCTTGATCTGCTCAATCTGCCCCGCCGCCAGCACTTTGCCGTCCATGGGCATGGCGGGTTTCACCGTGCCGGCCACCATCAGGTACAGGCGGCTTTCGGCGCTTTTGCCGGGCACCACGATGGCGCCTGTGCTGCCGCCCTTCATCGCCGCTTCGTAGCTGTCCAGGTCCAGTCCGCCCATCTTCACGGAACCGGCATGGCAACCCGAACAGTGCGTGGCGAACAAGGGGCCGATGTCACGAGCGTAGCTTGGCGCATCGGCGGCCCGGCAGGCCAGGCCGCTGAGTAATACGGCGAGCAATGCGGTGTCGGTTCGCATCAGTTGTTGAACAGAAACTCCTTGCTGGTCAGCATGGCCCACAGCAGATCCTCAAGGCCCTGGCGGCGCGCTTCCTTCCGGCTTTCGGTGGTGCCGCCCGCGGGCCGCGCCTCCTGCAGCATCTTCGACATCTCCTGACGCTCTCCGTCGGTGGGGTAACGGCTGAATGCCGACAGGTAGACATGGTCCAGGATGCGCTTCTCCGGCAGGCCAAGCTTCAGGAAAAGCGATACGTAGCCGTCAGCCGCCCCAAGCTTCCGATTGAGCGTTTCGCCATTGATCACGTGCAGCGCCTGCGCGATGCTCGGGTCCGAGGAGCGTTCGGAGACGTCGCAGATCACTCGCGGCGGCCGCCCGAAAACGTTCAGGAACTGTGAGGCGATCTGCGAATCCGGCAGTTGCATCGCGCGTGTCCCCGCGGGCATGCCGGGAAACGCCGTGGGAACCCCCGTCACCTGCGACATCGCATCCAGAATCACCTCGGCCGGCAGCCGTTTGATGATGTAGCGCGAGTAGTATTTATTGTCGTTCTGGTTCGTCTCATTCGCGTCGCTTGCCAGTTGATAGGCGGCGGAGTTCATGATGGTGCGGATCAGGTGCTTGATGTCGAACCCGTGATCGACGAAGTCCTTGGTCACGGCCGCGAATAGGTCTTCGTTCGACGCCGGGTTGGTGGCCCGCACATCGTCCAGCGGATGCACCAGACCCCGGCCCATGAAATTGCCCCACACGCGGTTCACCACGGACCGTGAGAAGTAACTGTTCGAGGGATCCGTCAGCCACCTGGCGAAATGCGCCCGGCGGTCTTCACCCGAGTTCAGATCCATCGCCGCCCCATCCAGCGGCGTGGGCGGCAGCGGACGCAGCAGCCGGGGATGGTTGATGTTGCCGGAATTCTTCGCGTACACCACCGCTTCGCCGTTCTCGCCATTTTTCATGCCCACGCGGGAGAACAGATTGGCCATCTGGTAGTACTGCTTCTGCGTCCACTTCTCCATGGGGTGGTTGTGGCAGCGGGCACAGGTGAGGCGCTGGCCCAGGAACGCCTGCACGGTGTTCTCCGTCAGGTCGATCGGGTCCTTGTGCATCACAAAGTAGTTCAGCGCGCCGTTCTCCCGCGTGGAGCCTGAGCCGGTAAAGATCTCGGAAGCGAAGCGGTTCCAGGGCTTGTTCGCCTTCACGCCATCGCGAATCCAGTTGTAGAAGGCCCACATGGTATTGCCGCGCAGCTTGCGCGTGGATACCAGCATCAGCTCCGACCATTTGTACGCCCAGTAGTCCACATACTCGTCACGCTCAAGCAGCGCGTCGATCATCCGCGCCCGTTTGTCCGGCCGGGTGTCCGCCAGGAAGTTCTCCACCTCTTCCGCCGTGGGAAGAATGCCCGCGGCGTCCAGATACGCCCGCCGAATGAAGGTTCCGTCATTGGCCAGGCCCGAAGGCGCTATGTTCAGGCTCTTCAGCTTCGCCACCACCAGCTCATCCACGAAGTTGCGCCGCGGGAACTTCTCATACCGCGAGGCCTCCACCTGATGGGCGAACGGCACTGTCAGCCGCGAATAGAGCACCTTGTTCGAGTACCACAGCGTGATGGCGGCCTCACCGTGGCCGTTCATCTTCACCCGCCCCGAATCGTCGACGCCGGCCACGCCCTCGTCGTTCGAACTGAACTTCACCCAACGCGTCACGTCCTCCACGCGGCCATCCGAATACCGCGCGCGAACCACCAGCTGCTGCTCGGCCCCAGGCGCCAGAACCGCCGCCGAGGGAAACACTTCCAGACCGGTTACGTCGGCATCGGCCGCCGCCGGCGCTGGCGCCCCCTCGGCGATCCACTCCGAGATCACGCGGTACTCCAGCGAATTGGCCGCGAAACGCTTCCCGCCGCCGTGGGGAATCTCAAAGATCGCCTTACGCAGCAGCAGGCTGGCTGAAGGATCCGCCAGTGAGACGCGGCGTCCCAGCGAGCCACGGGTGAGCGTGTCGTAGTCCACCTCGGGGTCGTAGCCGCGCAGCGTCAGCTTGAAGCCGTTCTTGCCGGCCAGCGCGCCATGGCAGGCGCCCTGGTTGCACCCCATTTTAGTCATCACCGGAATCACGTGGTTCCGGAAGCTCCACGCAAATGCCGCCTTGGCGTCGTGCACTTTGACGCGCGCCGTTGCGGTGGCGCCGTTCGCCGCCGCCGTGATCACAGCCTCGCCATCGCCCACAGGAGAAACCAGCCCCGAGGCATCCACGCGGGCCACCGCCTCGTTCGACGAACTCCACCGCGCCTGCCGGGTCCAGTCCGCCTCCCGGCCGCCTTCCGACGATTGTGCCAGCAACTGCTGCCGCGATTCCGGTGTCGAGAGCGTCGATGCGCCGGGCAGGACGCTCAACTTTGGCGCCGCCTGCGCGCACCAGGCCGCAAGGGCCAGTCCAAGTGCTTTCCTCATGCCGCCTCCTCGAACCGCTTAAGCGAACATTTCCCGAATGGGCTCGACGCCGCGGTCGACAATCGGAATCGGCCGCCCCTGCGCGCCGGGCAGTTCGGTCTCAAGGCTGATGCCCAGGCCGCGGTAGATGGTGGCGGCCACCTCGGCCGGCGTGGTGGGCCGGTCCTTGGGAGCCGCGCCAATCTCATCGGACGCCCCCACAATCTGGCCGCCCTTCAGCGGTCCGCCGCCCATCAGAATGCTCCAGCACTGGGGCCAGTGGTCGCGGCCGCCTGCCGGGTTCACCTTGGGGGTGCGGCCGAATTCTCCGAACGCCACCACCATCGTCTTCTTGAGCAGGCCGCGCTCGCCCAGGTCCTCGAGCAATGAACTGTAGCCCATGTCGAACATCGGGCCCACCAGGTCCCGGTAACAACTGATGGGGCTGAAGGGCCGCGATCCATGAATATCCCAGGTGATCTCATCGAACACCGTCTCGAACATGTTGATGGTGACGAACCGCACGCCCGCCTCAATCATGCGGCGCGCCAGCAGGCAGCTCTGGCCGAAGCGGTTCAGGCCGTACTTTTCGCGCGTCGCTTCCGCCTCGCGGTGCAATTCGAACGCGGCGCGAGCCTTTTCGGAGGACATCAGCGTGTACGCCTGGTGGAACGAAGAGTCCAGCAGCCGGGCATCCTGCGAGGTTTCGAATTTGCTGACGGTGCGATCCACCACGGCGCGCCAGTCCTTGCGGCGGTCGACACGCAGGGCCGAAAGGTAGTCGGGCGGCAGCATGTCGGGCACGCGGAAGTTGGGGTCGGACGGGTCGGCGTTCAGCACGAACGGATCATGGGTCTTACCCAGGTAACCGGCGCTCTGGCCATGCGGCATGTTGCCACCGGTGGCGCCAATGGGCCGGGGCAACAGCACGTGTGGCGGCACATCGCCCTTGGGTCCCCGCAGCTTGCCCAGCACGCAGCCGACGTGTGGATGCTCGACGCCGCCCTGGAAGAGACGGCCGGTCTGCATCATCTGATGGCCGGTGTCATGCACCGCGGCCGCCGTGTGGTACATGCCGCGGAGAATGGAATACTTGTCGGCGTGCTTCGCCATGCGCGGGAAGTTTTCCGAGATCTCGATGCCCGCGACGTTGGTCTTGATCGGCTTGTACGGCCCGCGGATTTCGATGGGCGCGTTCGGTTTCATGTCCCAGGTATCCAACTGGGATGGTCCGCCCACCAGCATCAGCATGATGCAGTTGACGTCGGTGCTGGTGTCCACCGCACCTTGCGCCTTCAGCCCCGCCAGTTGCGGCAGCCCCAGCCCCAGCATGGAGAGGGACCCTGCATGCAGGAAATCCCGCCGCCTCAAGCCATCACAGAATTCAACCGGACGGTCGGCATCGAAACGAATCATGGTCCGCTCCCAGCGTGTCATTGACGTCCAGGCACACTTCGGACGCCTGATCAATTCTATCCTAATGAAACCAGAAGAGAAGCCGCGGTCCGGCGCGGTAAGATCGGGTGAGCTACCGGCCCTGCTTGCGAAGTTCCTCCGCGTCGATCCGGTGCTCCGGCCCGCCGCTTCCTGTTGCGCAAGAGCGCATCACGCCCGATGAACTGTACAGGGACTCCATCCAGGACCCCGGCCACCCGGGTCTGCCAGACTTCCTCGAAACTGACACCCGAGATGGAAGTCAGCAGATCGATGCGATTGAGTTCGTGTCCCAGTTGCCTGATCGCATCCAGGATTGGCAGCGCGTTTTCACGCTTGGCCCGGACGAACAAAGAGATATCGGCGGAATACCGGGGAAAACCGCCAAGGCCCCGGCAATCAGGAACTCAACTCCGTTCGAGTTCAAGCACTCGACAAACTCGCGCAAGCCTTTGCTCCGCGGCATCGGGGTGGGCTCGATCCCGGATCGCAAAAAAAATCGCGACCCGCTCCTGGGGGTCCATCTGGCTTCGCACTAAAGCATCGGCGGCGTCCGCCGCTTCGAAGCTGTGAAACACCTTGGCGACCATCTCCATCGCCTTCATTGTAACGCCCGTTGTACCAACCGGAGGCAACCGGCACGGCGTGTCGCGGATTCCCGCGGACGGAGACGGATCAATGGTGGGAAGACCGCGGACCGCCAAGGATTACGCATCTGGGCAACGCAACCCTATACACTGGGGTCTGATGGCCGATGGCAATCTAACACAAGAAGAGGCCGAAGCGCTGATCGCGATGGAGAAGGTGCGCGCCGCGGAGGAAGATTACAGTTATCCGCGCCCTGGCGATAAGCTCACGATTCCGCTCACTTCGAAGGACAAGCGGGAGATGTTTCTGCTCGACATTTCCCGGGCGAGGATCGACCTTGCAAAGGTGAGCTACCAGAATCGGGCACGGCAGGTTGTGGTTCTGCTACGCCTTGATCTGGCCGGACCTTCCCATCGAAACCCGGATGGTGAAGAGATCCCTTGTCCGCATCTCCATGTATATAGGGAGGGGTTCGGTGACAAGTGGGCGGTTTCAGCTCCACTGGACCTCTTTTCAAACCCGAAGGATCTATTCGCGACATACGAAGGCTTCCTTCAACGTTGCAACGTAACGGAGCGGCCACGAATGCAAACGGGGCTCTTTTGATGCTGCAAGAGATTCAAACTTTGCTGGACCAGTATCAGGACTGGTTGAAGGAGGGAACCACACTCCGGGAAGTCAATGACTGGGTTGAGATCACCACCCCATACCTGGATCGGCACAATGACCGTCTTCAGTTGTATGCCCGAACCGATAACGGTACGGTCATGATGACGGACGATGGCTATACCATCCGCGACCTTGAGCTCTCCGGTTGCACCCTGAACACCCCGAAGCGGCAGGAACTCCTGAACGTGGTGTTGAACGGGTTTGGTGTTCGACTGAACCACGGGAATCTTGAAGTCTCGGCAACACCAGAAACCTTCCCGTTACGGAAGCACAGCTTCGTTCAGGCCATTCTCGCCGTAAACGATCTTTTTTATCTTGCCGAACCGTTGGTGAAGAGTCTCTTTTATGAGGATGTGGTGGCTTGGCTTGATATGGCTGAAATTCGCTATACCCCCAAAGTGAAGTTCACCGGGAAAAGCGGTTACGACCATGTTTTTGACTTCGTGATTCCGAAGTCGCGTCGGGCGCCGGAGAGAATTCTACGCGCGATCACGCGGCCCGGGCGAGACACCGCGGAGTCTCTGATTCATGCCTGGAGCGACACACGAGACGTGCGCCCGTCGGAGTCACGTGCCTACGCCTTTCTAAACGATATCGAGGCAAAGGACCGCGCGGGTGGCGCCATCGAGGCTCTGAAGAGTTATGCAATCCACCCGGTCGCATGGAGCCGAAGGGAAGAAGTTCGAGCCGAGCTTGCGGCATAGATTGCCCTCCGAACCGCACCTCCATACGTAGCAAGTCCTTGCGCGTCCGGAGCTAAAAGAACAGCTTCGCCACAAACTGAATCTGCCGGTTCGTCGCAAACCTTGTCGAGGAGATCCTTCCCGCCTGTGGCGTGCCGATCGTGTTGCCCGGCGAGTTGAACTGCGGCGTGTTCGCGGCGTTGAAGAAGTCCGTGCGCCACTGGAACCGCAGACGCTCTGTGAGTTGCGTGTCCTTGATGACTGACACGTCCCACGTCTTGACGCCCGGCCCGCGCAGGATGTTGCGGCCGGCATTGCCATAGGTGAAGGGCGCCGGGGCGCGGAACGCGGCGATGTCGAAATACCGGTCGAGCGTCCAGTCGCCGATGCGCCCATCCGCAATACGGTCAGGCCGCTGCGTGCCGCCGTTGTTCAGTGTGGAAGGCTGGTTGATGACGTCGAACGGATTGCCCGCCGAAAGCGTGGTGATGCCGCTCAACTGCCAGCCGCCCAGGTAGCGGTGCTTCCGGAACAACGGCAGTTCCCAACCGTAACTCACCACCAGGCGCTGCGGAACGTCCGTGTCGGACAGGCTGCGTTCAGCGCGGCGGTTCAACGCATTCTGCGCCTGGCCGAACGAAGCCACGCCCGGCACCGCGTTCGAAAAGTTCGAGTCCACGCTGCCGATCACCTTGGAATTCGTGTAGGAGCCGAGAACATAGAAGCCCTTGGCGAACCGCTTCTGTATCTTCAGTTGAAAACCATGGTAGATCGAGTTGCCCACGCTTGCGCCAACGGCCGTGGTGACATTCGGGGCAAGAGCGAACAACGGCCGGCGCGGGTTGATGGCGCCCGCTCCGGGCACCGCCTGATTCGGGTCCGTGATCTCAAGCAGGTGCGTGCCCTTCGCGCCGACGTAGGCGGCGTCGATCAGCCAGTTTCCCGCGAACTCGCGCTGCAGGCTCAGGTCCCAACTCTGTGCGTAGGCGGCCACGGCGTCGTAGGCGATCTGGCGATAGAGCCCGGAAGGGTTGGCGACGTTCACCGGCGCCGGGATCGGGATGCCCTGCGAGAAACGCGCCGTGGGCAGCACCGTGGTGGAATAGACCAGCTGCTGTGTCGTCGATCCGGGCGGGTTCTGAATCGGGTTGGTGCCATTGCCGCCAAACTCTTCGACATACGAGATGCCGTAGCCGGCACGGACCACGGCGAAGGGCGTGTTCCAGGCCAACCCCACGCGCGGCGCGATGTTGTCCTTGTCGGTCTGTCGCAGGGCGCGGCCGAACCGGTTGCTCTTGCCGGCGAAAACCACACGGCCGGTCTCCAGGTCGAGCGCGCTCATGCGGTCCGCCACCTCAAACCAGGGCGAATAGAGTTCATAGCGAACGCCGTAGCTCAATGAGAGAGACCGGGTCACCTTGAAGTCGTCCTGCACATAACCGCCCCACTCGGAATTGCGCCGCCCGGTGCGTCCATTCACCACCCCGCGGTTGATGGAATCCGGCGTTCCCAGCAGGAACGACGCAAACCCTACACCGCCGCCCGCCAGGCCGGCCGGGCTGGTGAAGTTCGGCCCAAAGGCGAACTGGCCTGTGGGCTGTGCGGAGATGAAATAGTTGTTGCGCTGATGACGGCGTGTGTCGATGCCGGTTCGGACACTGTGGCGCCCCTTGGTCCAGGTTAGGTTCGCCACCCATTGATAGATGTTCTGGATCGACGAGTTCGGCACGCCGGTCGTCGGGCCCACTGCGGTGAGCCCCGTAATCGCCAGCGCTGTAATGGACCGGGCATTCTCCGCGATATGGGACCCGGGCAGCTTCAAGCCATCGATCATCGGGCCATCCGCCCCCAGCGGAATGCCCAGGAAGTTGTAGCGGTTGAATCCCAGACGGCCCTCCAGCACCAGCGTTGGCGTCAGCAGGTAGGTGCCGTTCAGCACGGCGCTTTGCGCGGTGAGTTGCAGTACGTTGCCGCGCCCGCCCCCACCGAAAGGATTCTGAGGTGTGGTGAGCTCGTTGGGAAACGTCTGACCGGCCTTGTCGATGGAGTAGCGTCCGAACAGCGTTCCGCGGGCCCCGACGTTGTAGTCCATCCGGATGTCGCCCTGGTTGCCGTCGCGAATCCAGTTCGGATTGTTGATGAAGTTCAGCGCAACCGCGTTGCCGCCCGTGTTCGGCAGCGGCATCAGTTGCATGTACCGGGAGGAGGCGCTATCGAAACGGGAGGCAGGGATCTGACGGTTGGGAAAGGCATCGCGCACCGTGGCGCCGCTCTGCACGCGCGTCGTGAAGGGGTCAAAGATATTGGCCAGGCCGGGTCCCGAAAAGTCGCCCCGGCGCATGGCTTCGGTGGCAACGCTGCCCAGATAGGTGGTGCCGCGCGATTGGCGTGTGCCCTGATAGTCCGTGAAGAAAAAAAGCCTGTCCTTCCGGATGGGCCCGCCAAACGTTCCGCCAAACTGGTTCTGCCGGAACGGCGGACGGGCGCGGCCGGTGGCGTTGTTGAAATAGTCATTGGCGTCCAGAGCCGAATTACGGAAAAACTCGAACAGGTTGCCGTGAAACTCGTTGGTCCCGGCGCGCGTTTGCACGTTGACCACGCCGCCGGCGGAGCGGCCGAACTCCGATGAGAAGTTTCCTGTGGAAACCTTGAACTCCTGAATCGCATCCACCACCGGCAAAACGATGATGCCACCCGAGTTCCAGGCGCTTGGGTTATAGTTGGTTCCAGTACCTAATCAACCTCTATCAAGGCCCATCCCGGCAACGCGGCTGGCTGGTCATTGAGAAACACCACCCGGCGCGTCTTGGGGAAGGGCAGCCCGCTCTGAATAGCCCGGCTGTAGTACGGCAGCGACCGTAGAATGGTGCGAAACACCCCATCCTCCGTTACAACGCTACCCGCTTTTCCCATCAGCCCGCCGCCCCAGCCCAGATTGACGATGCAGGCGGCAGGACGGCCCTCGGCTTCGGAAACCCTTGATTCCAAGCCCTTAAGCCCTTCGAGCAACAGGGCCAAGCCAGCCCGCTCGGCATACCGCTGGTGCACCGCGAGCACTGCCCGTGACCACGCGTTGGCGGCGCGGAACACCTCGTCGCGGCCCTCGGATTCAAGCCAGCCACCCTCGAAAACGGTGCCCGGCTGCGCCATTTCGAGGAACGCCGGGGAGCTGTCGGCCACCCTGCGGAAGTCCACCGAGCCCCGGCCAGCCAGCTTCCACTGCACCTCGAAACCGGGTCCCTTGGGTACCAGTGTCGAAGTTCGTACCAGGTACACCTTGAGTGCCGAATCGGCGAAGACCTGGGAGTCCGATGGGCGGATGGCCCGCATCCTGGACGACCCGGAGGCCCCAACCACCACTTCCTCAACCGCTTCGGTGAGCCGGCGCGGCAACCGGTCGCCCTGCATCCGGTCGGGCACGGTGCCCAGTGCCTGCTTGCCGGCGCCGCGGGTCCAGCCATCGAAGACCATGCCCGTGCGGAGGGCGCCCTTGATCGCGCTGCCGGGGAGGAATCGGCCGCTCGGACCGTTGGTGAACGTGGGGATGTGAAGCTGATCGGTCAGGGCGCGCTGCCAGTAGCCGGTCATCGATGGGTGCTCGAACGGGATACGCCGGTCGGCGTAGTTCTGGGCAAAGCCGCCCCACTGATTGAAATCCAGCCGTTCGGCGCGGCGCACCTGGCTCAGATAGCCATCCAGGCGAGGCCCCTTGGCGAGCAGGCGAAGAATGCGCCATTGGTCCAACACGTTGACCTGGTCTTTCCAGACCATGTAGTCGATGGGCGCCAGACGCTTGCCATCGCCCACCAGGACGGGGCTGAGGCAGGTGAGACGGTACCTCACTGGGATTCCTCCTCCGGCGCGGCTTGTGGCGCCGGCTCGGACTCGGGTTCGGGAACCGGTTCAGGAGCCGGTTCAGGAGCTGGTTCGGGAACCGGTTCAGGAGCCGGTTCAGGCTCCGGAGCGCGAAGCGGCGGCAGCGATTGAGAAAGCGTCGAGGCCCGCCACGGCACCGGGACCGCCACGGCGTAGCCGGCACGATACACCGGATGGGCGAACCCCGCCGGCGCGACATCCACAGCGGTTCCGGCGAGCGCCGAGCCCGCCAGCAGCACCGATCCCTCGGCAATCATCCGCACGGAACGGTACTCGGTACCCCAGCCAGGGTTGCTCTCCACACGGCCGGAACGCACCTCAGGCTGGTACGCACCCCGGCTCCAGTCGATGGAATCCGTGGCCGCGGGGGCGTACATCGAGAGCAGCCAGTAGGCTGTTTCGGCGGGGTCCTCGTCCGCTTTTTCCTCCCGTCGGCCCAGCAGGATGGCCGGAAATGGGGCCTCGTGAAACTCGGGCTTCTGAAACCGGCCCCATCCACGGCTCCGCTCGCCGCCGACGCCGGTATCGGCCATCAGGCGAAGAGCGGCTTGAACCGGGCCCAGCCATTCAGCCTTTGCTTCCTCGCCGGCGAAGACAATGACGGTCCAAAGCCCGGCCGAGGCGTGAAACTCAACGCAAGCCGACTCATACCCGCGCGCCGAGATCTGGCTGATGCGGTCCACCGGTGCCGTGGTGCGCGACGAATACCGGAACGGGGAGGCGGCGCCCAGAGGAATCAGGCACTTGCTGGGGCCATCCACCTCCCAACGCTCGTCCTGTGGCGGCCGTCCGGCAATGAGGTCCTGCACCAGACTCATAGGAACGAACCTGGCACCCTGCCAACGGACGCGCCCTGAAGCGAGCGGCGGCCAGTGGCTGCGCGGCGGCGTGACCATGAGATTCCGGCCCAGGAACGGGAACCAGCTTGATACCCGCACCAGCGAGCCTTCGGCCCGCCGCGCGGTGGCATCCAGCCAGGCTTCCAGATGACCAAGCGAACCCAGGGAACGCGTGAGGGCCGAATAGAACGAGTCGCTGTGAAGACACGGCTCCACCTGGGCGCGGTCGCCCGAGGCGGGTCCAAAGCGCATCGGCCCGGCGGGGGTGATGCGCACTAACAGCGCTGGTTGCATCGCCTACTCAGTCAGTTTCCCGGCCAGTTCGGCGGCACTGCTCTGGAGGGCTGCGACGGTGGCGCCGGAAACCAGCTCCTGCTCGGCCGCGCCGTTGGCGTAAAAATCGCGGCTGCGCCAGGTGAGCCGGAGACCGGAGAAACGAACCCGGCCGCTGCCCCGGGACCCCCCGCCGCCGAGGGCATCATCCTCCAGTAACCTCATTCCTTCCAGTAACTTAGAGATCAGTTCGCGGTCCTCTTCGCACAGCACGTCCAGCACCATTCGCACCTTGAACCGGGCGCTCGAAGGAACCCGCTCCAGGGTGCGCGGGCTGGATTGGGCCGTCAGCCGGTCGATCGCGTTCTCGCTCTTCACTTCGGTGAGTTCGTCGTCAAGATTCTCGCGCATCTGGGCGCTGATCGAATCGGGGTCGAGCGGGGCGTCGTAGACGGTGAGCCGGGCGGGGGTGGCGGAGCCGCTATCGATGGCGTCGCCCTGAACCCTCTCCATGCGGGTGGCGCTGCGGCCGAACAGCAGGCAAACCTCATCGCCGGGGCGGTCGCTCTGGTGAATCCGCACTTCCTGGCCCTTCCGCCGCGACAGGTAGACCAACTCCGACGGTACGGCAAGCCCGCCCGCCTGCTCCAGCAGCGACCGCAGCCGGCCACGCAGCGAACTTCCGGGGATATACGGCCGTCCGAAGGCATCCTTCACCACGGGATTGTCGGCGCCGCCGATCTCAAGCGACCCCTTGCCCGCGCCGATGTGGAGGCCCGTTTCGCAAAGCAACTCGCCTTCGAGGATCAGTTTCCCGATCAGCTTCAATTCAGTGTTGGCGGTGTGAGAACTCATGATCTTACTCGTTGTACGCAATGATGGCTTCGAACAGGTCGCGGAAGCGTTCGTATCCGCGCAGGTCATTCTTGCGGGTCACCTGAAGCAGCAGCCGCTCGAGCGCGTCCAGGCTCCGCAGGGAGTGCCGCGCGATGGTGTAAGCCAGGCGGGCGCGCAGCATGACGAACTCGTGCTGGCGTTCGCTTTCCGCGGTCCGGCAGCCGCGCCGCACGGCGTTGTACAGGCGGCGCAGGGTGCTCTTGGTGCCGGAGTCCATGTCGCGCATCCGCGCCACGATGGCGTGCGCCTGGTTGTCCAGGTAAAGACTGTCGGCGATCAGTTTGTCGAGGTCGATTTCGGGAGGACCATCGCCGCGGCGGTCCCCGCCGCGGTCCCCGGGCCGTCCTTCGAAACGCCCGCCCTCGCGCCGGCCGCCTTCGTGGCGTCCGCCTTCATGACGGCCGCCTTCGCGGGGACCGCGCCCTTCGCGGGAGCGCTGTTCCCGGTTGTCTGGATTTCCTTCAGCCATAGTGTTTATGCCTCGGTCAATAGCCTTGCCCATTCCAGGGCAACGCGGCCGGTGGGCCGCAACCTCACCTGGCCCTGATTGCGCCCGATGAGCTCAGTCATCAGGGCGGTACGGGCCTTTTCGAACTCACGCTCACTGCGCCGCCGCCGGGGATCCTGTTCAAGGGACCGGTTCAGACGCCGGTAAAAGCGCCACGGCTTATCGAATCGTGCCGCCTTACGCCCGGCCCGGACCCCGGCCGCGCCCTCGCGGTAAAACGCACCCAGGTCGTCCAGAAACTGCGTGGAGCAGCCGAATTCCCGCACCAGGCGGGTCATGATCTCCTTCAGATCGACGGCATCGGCCAACTGCTTCCATTCCACGCCGCGGCCCAGCAGGTGGAAGCTGTCCCGGTAGCCCGATTTCGACTGATCGAGCGCCGCGCCAGCCGCCTCGAACACTTCGGCCAGCGTGTCACCGTGGCCCGCCAGAGCCAAGGCCGCCGAGAGCGTCTTGCCCTCGATGCCCGAAAAATCCTTGAGATTGGTCTCACAGAAGCGCTGAAACAGCCGCTGGAGCTCGCGGGCAAAGGCGATCAGGGCATCCCAGGCGCCAAACACCGCGAAGTCGTCGCCCGCGGTGTGAATCACCGACACCTTGCGCCAGAACTCCGGCATGGAGCAGAGCACTTCCACCTCACCGGCGAAAAACTGCCGGAAGAGCACCGAAAGCTGTACGTACTCCTCAATGGACTGAGCGCGCCGGATGCGTGTGCCGAAATTATCCACATCGCCACGCAGAACACCCCAGACCCGGCGGCCCTCGGAACGCCGTGCCAACTCCTGGGGCGTGGACGCGCGCGACCCATCCTCAATCAAGGCCTGATGCCGGGCCAGCGTGATGGATTCGGGTCCGCTGGCGGGCCACTGGTGCGTGCCGCCGTTCCAGACCGGCTTGGCCGGCTCATCCGGCGACCACCCGACCGAGACGGCCTCCCGCAGCCCGCTCCAAAGCTCCTCGAAGTACGCAGCCCCGGGTCCCGGACCGCCTTCGTCGAACGCCACGCCGACATCCGCCCCGGAGGCGAGCGGCGCGGCCCTCTTGGCCAGCATTTCGTCGCTCATGCGGCGCCGGACGATGCTCCAGTCGCCGAGATTCTCGGTGGAAGCCCACACCAGCCGGAGTGTTCCGCCGGAGAGCCCCGCCACCGCCGCCGCTGCCCGGTCCAGAAAGCCGCCCGCAGCATCGCGCGACTCCTGCGGCAAGACCACCAGAAACTGGCCGCCGCCGCTTGCCCCCAGCAGGATCTGCGCCAGACCCAGTTCGGCGAGAAGAGCGCGCGGAAGAACCTCAGACAGCAGGGAAACCCAGGCTGCCCGCCCCAAAAAGCGAGCGTCGGCGTGCCCGTCACCGCGCGGTCCACCGGCGGCGAGGAAGGCGTCGATTCCGAGGATCTTGCCCTCAAGAAAGACCTGAATAGACATGGCTATGCCCTGAAGCCGAAACCCTCAATCTAGCACACGAACGCTAACTGAGGGGTGTATTCTCAGAAAGACATGCTCACACGACGGGAGTTCGGAATGGCTTCAGCCGCCGCGGCGGCAGGCGCCCAGACCGGGGCGCGGCGTCGGCCGAACATCATCGTGATGCTCACGGATGACATGGGGTACCAGGATCTGGGGTGCACCGGGTCCGATTACATCCGCACGCCGCACATTGACCGCATGGCGGCCGAGGGAGTCCGCGCCACCTCCTGGTATTCCAACGCACCTGTCTGCTCCCCATCCCGGGGCGCCCTACTGACGGGACGGTATCCCGCGCGCAACGGCGTGGTCACCAACGGCATTGAACTGGCGGCTTCCGAAAAGTCCATCGCCGATCTGCTGCGGCCCGCCGGGTACGCCACGGGGATGGCCGGGAAGTGGCACCTGGGTTCCAGCGCCAATACATCCCCGAACGGCCATGGGTTCAACAGCTTTTTCGGTTTTCATTCGGGGTGCATCGATTTCTTCTCCCACCGCTTCTATTGGGGAGAACCGAAGACCGTCAACTACCACGACCTTTGGCGCAACCGCGAGGAGGTCTTCGAGGACGGGGCCTACTTCACGGACCTCATCCGGCGCGAGGCGCTGGCCTTCATCGACCGCGCGAAGGCGAAGCCTTTCTTTCTTTATCTGCCTTTCAATGCGCCGCATTACCCGATGCATGCCTCCGAAAAGTACCTGGCGCGATTCCGGCAGCTTCCGGTGGAGCAACGGGTGCGCGCGGCAATGATTGCCGCCGTGGACGACACGGTGGGCGAGATCCGCGCCCATCTGGCGAAGTTCGGGCTGCTGCGCGACACACTGATCCTGTTCACTTCCGACAACGGAGCCACGCGGGAACCCCGGGGCGGGCTGGGCAACCGGCCTCCGGAAGCGGGCAGCAACCAGCCGTTCCGTGGCTACAAGTTCAGCCTGTTCGACGGGGGCATCCACCTGCCCGCCATCTGGAGCTGGCCTGGAACCCTGCCCGCCGGCCGGCTGTACGACGGCTTGGGCGCGCACATGGACGTTCTTCCAACGGTGTGCGCGGGCGGCAGGTGTCGAACTGCCGGCCGGGCGCACCTACGATGGACGCGATCAACTGGCGGCACTCAAGGGCGCGCCCTCACCCCACCAGACCCTCTTCTGGCGGAACGGGCCGCAATCGGCGGTCCGTCACGGACAATGGAAGCTGGTGGTGGCCGGGTCCGAGTTCAACTACGCGGAGGCGCGCGGCTACAACCCTCTGAAGGGCGATGACGCCGAGTTCCTGGCGGACCTGGCAACCGACCCGGGCGAGACCAGAAACCTGCGCCGCGCCCAGCCCGAGATCGCAGCCGATCTCCGCCAGCGCCTGGAGCGCTGGACGTCCGAGGTCACGGCGCCCTGATTCTACCGGGGTACTAGAGGCGGGAGGACGCCAGCCACTGGTTGTACACGAACGTAGCGGCCAGAGCCATCCCCGATAGGACTGTGATCACTGTGAGGATCTTGCCCCAGCGGTCCACGACCTCCACCTTGTGAGCCAGAACCTCCTGGTCGTGCACCAGCGTGGCCTCCTTCTCACGAAGGTGGATGTTGTCGTCTTCGTGGTTGGTGATCAACATCCGGTAGCCGAACAGCACCACCACGCTCAGCGCAAGCAACCCCCACGCCGCGGCGAGCATTCCGATTTCCATGCGAGTGTCTCCTTTCGTGCTGAACAAAGACGAATAAGAGTGATCCTGGCCTGCAAAGCCGGCATAAATGCTATCTGTTTTAGAAATACGCTTTTTCAAGCCCGGCGTCAAGGGGGTACTTCAGTTGAGGTGCTTCATTCAATGTCCCGGGCCGGGCGCCAAACTTTCCTTCAGACACTTTTCTTCAGACGGCCTGTAACGGTTGCCATGCCAGGCACACTACTGGGACGTTGGCCGGTTCGAGCGGTATCGAGACCGGCTGACCGAATCTTACTTTGCCCAGGAGAACACTTTCCGTGAAACAACACTTCCCCAGGGCGGCCTGGATCCTGACAATACTCGCTGTCACCC
>VFZY01000123.1 GCA_016870915.1 Acidobacteriota bacterium
CACGCCCGCTACTACTGGCTGATGTTGGCTGAGAGCCATCTGACGCGCCGGCTGTTCGGGAGCATGGTGCGGCGGATCGAGGCGCTGCCGGCGGGGTGAAGATCGGCCCGGAGAGGTGGAAATCTTGAGAGAAAGGAGGCTGGGAGGGAGAGGTGTCGAAAGAACTGCTGGAAACAGGCATGTTGTCAGTTTTCGTTTTTGTGCGATGGTCGAAAGAAGCCATCCGCAGGCACTGGCCCGCCCTCGGAAAGGGGATTCTGATCAAATCCGGCACGGGAGTGAGGCGTTGGTGTATACTGTTGGGGTCCGGGAGACCCAAAATGGAAATCCCGGTTTACAGTATGGCCCCTGGCTTGCGCCCCTGGTCCATTTTCATTCTGCTTACCTGGCCGGCTGTGGCGCAGCAGAAGCCCGACGAGCCCCGCGCCCTCTCCGTGTATCCCTTCACCGTCGAACCGGGAACGGACTTCAGGGTCACCGTGCGCGGCAACGGCATCAAAGCCGCCCGCGCCATCCATCACGCGGCCCCGGGCCTCACCTTCACCATCGAAAACGCCGAATCCGAAACCGGCGTGCCCCGCAACCCCGCCGAACTCCTGACGGTCCGCGTTGTGGTGGCCGCAAGCGCCGCGCCCGGCATCTATCCTTTCCGCGTGCTCACGCCGGGCGGTGTGAGCAATGCGCTCAGCCTGCGCGTTTCGGGTACTCCGGTGACTCGTGAGCCTGATGGGGTTCATGACGAGGCTCCCCAGGCGGTGAACCTTCCCAACCTGCCCGCCGTGCTCACCGGCCGCATCGCTAAACGCGGTGAAAGCGACCTCTATGCCCTGGACGCCCGCGCCGGTGAGAGCATCACCTTCAAGGTGGCGAGCGGGCTGCCCTCCATCGGAGCCCCGGGCGGCAATTCCAACGGTTTCGATCCTTCGCTAACGCTCTACGAAGCCGGGGGAAGCTGGTTTGACCCCAAGCGCCTGAACCGCGTGGCGTTCAATGACGAACCGCTCTGGGTGCTGGGCGAACTCACCGATGCCCACATGGTGCATCGCTTCACGCGCACCGGCCGCTACTACCTTCGTGTGGACGCCTTCAGTGGCCAGGGCGGGCCCGACTACGGCTATGAACTGGCCATCCTGCCCGGCGCTGGATCCCCGGCGCGGCCGGAGCCGCCGGGCGCCTGGAGCGAACGCCGTTTCGACCGGCCGCTCACGCTCACCCGCATGAACGAACTCGCGCTGCGCGGCGCCCGCAAGGCCGAGACTTCGAGCATCGAGACCTACCGCGCCGGAGCCACCGTAAAGCTGCCCGCCGCCGTGGATGGAGTGCTGGAGAAGCCCGGCGCGGCGGACCGCGTGACGTTCACCATCGACGGTCCCACGGACCTTGCCATTGAACTGGAAACCCCGGCCACGCGGCCCCCGGAGTTCAACCCGTACGCACGCCTGCTCGACGCCAGGGGTGAAGAGGTGGCCACAACGATTTCCGTGGGCCGCGGCGCATGCACCGGCGCGATGACCAAGTCGCTGCAGGCCAAGCTGATTTTGCCCGTGCGCGACCCGGGAACGTACACGGTCGAAGTCCGCGAGACCACGCAGGATCTGGCGGACCCCGATTTCCGGTATCGGCTCGTGATCCGGCCCCAGGTGCCTCATGTGGGCCAGGTGTCGGTGGCTGACGATCATCTGAATCTCACGCCCGGCGCCGCCCGCACCGTGCGCGTACTGTTCGACCGGGAAGAAGACTATCGCGGCGCGATCGCCGTAAGCTTTGAGAATCTGCCGCCCGGCGTCACGGCGCTGGCCGGCGCCGATTTCGAGCCGGACAAGGACCCGCCGATGCACCCGGGCAAGCGCGAGCGCTACGTGGCGCGCCAGGAGCGTAGCGTGGCAATGCTCGAAGCGGCGGCGGATGCGCCGCCCAGCGCCGCGCCGGTGATGGCCCGCGTGAAGGTGCGCCCGGTACTGGATGGGAAGGTGGGCCAGGTGATCTATGAGCGGGAAATCCCTATGATGGTGATATCGAAGCCATGAAGATCGCTTTCGTTGCCATTCTGGCGCCGCTGGGCGTTTGGGCCGCCGCGCCCGGCCGTCCGGTGACGTTCACGCGCGACATCGCGGCCATTCTCACCAAGAACGGCTGCAACTCCGCGGCTTGCCACGGCGGCGTGAAGGGGCGCGGGGGCTTCAAGCTTTCAGCCGGCGGTCTGCATCCCAAGGATGACTACGACTGGATCATGAAGGGCGGCGTCTACCAGGTGCTCACCGACCAAGTGAAGGGCGAGCGCATTGCGCGCGTGGATCTGAAGGAGCCGGAACGCAGTCTTCTGCTCACCAAACCCTGGAATACGACACCCCATGGCGGCGGCAGGCGTTTTGAGCGGGACTCTGAGGATTCGCGCACCATTCTGCGCTGGCTTCAGGCAGGGGCTCCGCTGGGGGCCGATGGCCCGCGTCTGGCAAGGCTCGAGATCGCGCCGGCGCTTGCCACCATGGCCGTGGGCGGCTCGGCGCAGTTGCGTGTGACGGCGCATTACAGCGATGGCACAAAGGAAGACGCCAGCCGTCAGGTGCTCTATGCTCCCAACGATGGCGATGTGGTGAGCGTGGATGCCGCCGGCCGCGTCACCGGCAAGCAGTTGGGTGAAACCGCGGTGCTCATACGGGCCGCGGGCCATGTGGCCAGCGCCGCGGTGGGTGTCATCGGACCGCCGGTCACTGGATACCGCAAGCCCGCCGCGAACAACTTCATCGACGAATTCATCTTCCGTAAGCTCGAACGGTTCCAGATTGTTCCTTCGGAAACCGGCTCCGATGGCGAGTTTCTGCGCCGCGTCTGCCTCGATCTGACAGGCACGCTGCCGCCGGTGGAACGCACGCGCGAGTTTCTCGCCAGCCGCGATCCGGCGCGGCGCGAAAAGGTGATCGATGCGCTGCTCGGCTCGCCCGAGTTCGCCGACTATTGGACGTTCCGCTTCGCCGACGTTTTCCGCGTGGCCATCTTCGCCAACGGCCTGACGCCCAAGTGGAGCCAGAAGTATTGGGAGTGGATCCGCGCGAATGTCGAATCCAACCGGCCTTACGATGAGGTGGCTCGCGAGAGGCTCTCCGCGCAGGGCTACGGCCCGGCATCGCGGCACTTCATTCCCTACAACCAGTTGGGCACGCCGGCCGACATGATGGCCGAAGAGGTGCGCGTGTTTTTCGGGCGCAGGCTGGATTGCGCGCAGTGCCACAACCACCCGTATGAGAACTGGAGCCAGGATCAGTTCTGGGGCATGGCGGCGTTCTTCGGCCGCATGTTCAAGATGGGCCCGATTGTGTTTGACCACCCGGAGACGATGCACCTTGGGTCGAAGGATGTCAACGGCAAGATGGAGTTGCTCCATCCGCGCACGAAGGTTCCGGTGCGGCCCGCGTTTCTGGAGGGGCGGACGCCGGCCATCGGCGCCGCCACCAACCCGCGCCAGGATCTGGCGGCGTGGATGACGCGCCACCCCTACTTTGCCGAAGCGGCGGTGAACCGCATCTGGGGCCACTTCTTCAGCCGCGGCATTGTCGATCCGGTGGACGATTTCCGGTCCACCAATCCACCCACGCACCCCGAACTTCTGGCGGCGCTGGCCCAGGACTTCCGTTCCGGCGGCCACAACCTCAGACGCCTGATGAAGACCATCACGATGTCGCGGGCGTATCAGCTTTCCAGCAGTCCGAACGCATCGAATCGCACTGATCGTGTGAACTACTCGCGGTCCCTGCCGCGGGCGCTGGATGCCGAGGTACTGCTGGATGCGGTGGTGGCCGTGACGGGCGTGGAGGAGACGTTCACCACGGCGGTGACGGACAACTCCGCCGTGGGCCAGGCCCCGGCACGCACGCGGGCCATCAACTTGAAGGATCCCGACATGTACTTCTCGCGGTTCCTGGAACTCTACGGCCGCCCAAGCCGCGGAGCCATTCCGGAGCGCAGCGGGAAACCCAATCTGGCGCAGGCGATGCACATGCTGGCCGGGGCCACCTACGTCGAACGTCTAAGCGGCAAGGACAGCCGTCTGGCGCGGCTGCTGGGCGCCGGGGCTTCGAACGGCGACATCTTCGAGGAGTTCTATCTGGCCGCCCTGGCCCGGCGCCCGGAGCCGGAGGAACTGCGTGATCTGAATCAACTGCTGGCGGCGCGCGGCGATCGCGAAGCCGGTCTCCGCGAGTTTGTCTGGGCGCTGATCAGCTCCCGCGAGTTCGCCGAAAATCATTGAGAATGGGAGAATCGGCATGAACCGGCGCAGCTTCATTTCCGCGGGCAGTCTGGGTTTGTTGAACATGAATCTGCCCGCTTATCTGCGCGCGGCGCAGTCCGGCGCCAGCCCTTCGGCCGGCGCGGCCAGGGTGAAGTCCGTGATTCTGTTCTGGCTGGAAGGCGGCCCCAGTCACATCGATACCTGGGATCCGAAGCCCAACTCGAACTTCAAGCCCATGTCGACCAACGTGGCGGGCATTCAGGTATCGGAACTGCTGCCGAAGATGGCCAGGAAGATGGACAAGTTCTGCCTGGTGCGCTCCATGCACACGCGCGGGAATGACCATCCGCAGGCCACACACTATGTCATCACCGGGCACGAGATCAACCCGGCGATGCAGTTCCCCAGCCTGGGTTCCATTGTCACGAAGGAACTGGGTCCGCGCAATGCCGTGCCGGCCCACGTCCTGGTGCCCAAGTGGGATCGCGGCCGGCAGTATGAGGACTATTTCCGCGCCGCATTCCTGGGCGGCGATTACGATCCGATGTGCATTCCGGATCCGGCCAAGGCGGGCTTTGAAGTCACCGACCTGAGTCTTCCGAAGGGCGTCTCGGAGATGGCGGTGGAAAGCCGCTCGGCGTTCCTGAAGGCGGTGGATCGCCGCTACCGGCAGTTGAACCAGACGGCCGAACACGCCGACATGGATGCGTTCACCGCGCAGGCCTGGAAGATGATGCTGGCGCCGGAGGTGCGGAACGCCTTCGATCTGGGCAAGGAGCCGGAGAAGCTCAAGGAGAAGTACGGCAAGGACTCCATTGGTCAAAGCTGCCTGCTCGCCCGGCGGCTGGTCGAAGCGGGCAGCCGGTTTGTCACCGCCGCCGGCTATCACGGCACCTCCTGGGACACGCATTCCGACAACGACAAGAGTCACAGGGACCGTCTGTGCCCCACGCTCGACCGCACGCTGCCCGCGCTGGTGGATGATCTCGAAGAGCGCGGCTTGCTCGACTCGACGCTCGTGATCGCGATGGGTGAGTTTGGGCGCACGCCGGCCATCAACCCAAACCTGGGCCGCGATCACTGGCCCAACTGCTGGTCGCTGGCGGTAGCCGGTGCGGGCATCAAGACGGGCACCGTGATCGGAGCCACCGACGAAAAAGGCTACAACGTAGCCGATCGCGTGGTCACCATGGGAGATCTCTTCGCCACGGTCTATCAGCTGATGGGCATCGATTGGAAGAAGGAGTACATGACCCCCATCGGCCGCCCCATCAAGATCGCCAACTCGCTGGAGGACCAGACGGGAACCCCCATCGCGGAGATGCTGGCGTAGGTCGGAAGCGCAAAGGCCGCTCCGGCGCGGCTCCAACCGTTCAGGGACCCGCAACCTAAGCGAAAGCCGGAGCGAGTCCGTCTTCCGGCGCGGTTCCAACCGTTCAGGAACTCGCAACTGAAGCGAAAGCCGGAGCGAGTCCGTCTTGCGCGTTTCCTCAAGAACGGGGTGCTGAAGACGCCTCCCCCCGGGGGTGGGAGAAAGCGCCCTTCGAAGCTAATTGGCGGCGGACTTGAGGGCTTCAGCCTTGTCGGTCTGTTCCCACGTGAACCCTGGCTCGTTGCGGCCGAAGTGCCCGAAGGCCGACGTGGCGCGGTACACAGGGCGGCGCAGGTTCAGGTGGTCGATGATGCCGCGCGGGGTGAGCGGGAAGTGGGCGCGCACCAGGGCGGTAAGCTTATTGCCGTCGACGCGGCCGGTGCCGAACGTATCCACCAGAACGGAGACCGGGTCGGCGACGCCGATGGCGTAGGCAAGCTGGACTTCGCAGCGGCTGGCGAGGCCGGCGGCCACGATGTTCTTCGCGATGTAGCGGGCCATGTAGCAGGCTGAGCGGTCCACCTTCGTCGGATCCTTGCCGGAGAAAGCTCCACCGCCGTGACGGCCCATGCCGCCGTAGGTATCGACGATGATCTTGCGGCCGGTGAGGCCGGTGTCCCCGTGGGGGCCGCCGATTTCAAAGCAGCCGGTGGGGTTGATGTGGTACTTGGTGTTGGCGTCAACCAGGCTGGCCGGCACAACGGCGTCGATGATCGTGGCGCGGAGCGCGTCGCGGAAGCCGTCGGGCATGGTGTTGGGCTTCGTCGGATGCGGATCGTGCTGGGTGGAGACGACGATGGCATCGATGCGCACCGGGCGGCCGTTTTCGTATTCGACGCTCACCTGGCTCTTGCCGTCGGGCCGCAGGCCGGCCATCAGGCGCTGGTTGCGGGCGTCGGAGAGGCGGCGGGTGAGCTTATGCGCCAGCATGATCGGCAGGGGCATGAGTTCTTCTGTTTCGTCGCAGGCGTAGCCGAACATCAGGCCCTGGTCGCCGGCGCCGCCGGTATCGACACCCATGGCGATGTGGGGGGACTGCTGCTGAATCACATTGAGGATGCCGCAGGTCTTGGCGTCGAAGCCCATGGCGGCGTCGGTGAAGCCGATGTCGGCGATGACCTGGCGGGCAAGCGTCGGAACGTCAACGTAGGTGCTGGTGGTGATTTCGCCGCCGATGACCGCCATGCCGGTGGTGACGAACGTTTCACAGGCCACGCGGCCCGTCGAGTCGTCTTTCAAGACCGCGTCGAGTACGGCGTCAGAGATCTGATCCGCCATCTTGTCCGGGTGGCCTTCGGTCACCGATTCGGACGAGAAAATATGTCTGTTTGCTTCTGCCACGGGTATCCTCTTCTGTTCCTTATCGAAATTCCTGCTTGTCCACGAACCGGCGCATGCCACTCAGGGATGCGGGGCGGTGGGGGAATAGGGGGTGAAATCTCAGTGTATCCAGCCCGGTTTGCGCGCGTCAAATCAGGACGGATTCAGGTGTTGAGAGCGGAACGGGAGCCCAGTGGGTTTCGGGCGGAGTCCAGCGGCGGATGGCTTGGGACGAGACGGCGGTGAGGAGGGTCTGGATGGACTTGCCCGCCGCGGGGTGGACCAGGTTGGGGGCGATTTCGGCGAGCGATTCCAACACAAAACGCCGTTCTGTCATCCGGGGATGAGGGATGACAAGATGGCGCGTGCGGACGGAGTGCCGGTCATAGAGCAGGATGTCGATGTCGAGGGTGCGCGGTCCGTTGGGAAAGGTGCGCTGGCGGCCCAAAGTGCGCTCGATGCGTGCGACAAGGCGGAGCAGCTGCAGCGGCAGGAGAGTGGTCTCGATTTCAACGGCCATGTTGAGGAACCACCCCTGGTCGGTATAGCCGACAGGGGCGGTTTCATAGATGGAGGATTGGGCCGTAACGGCGAGGCTGGGCCCCCCGAGTCTGGCGATGGCTTGAGCGAGGTAGTGCTGGCGGGGCCCGAGATTGGAACCGAGCCCAAGGTATGCGCGCTTCAAGTTTCAGGGTAGCAAGGCGGGGTGGGGGTGCGCTCCGCGGGGGTCTATTCTTACCCGCGCGGACCGGCGCAATCAACCCGTCCCGATCCATGGTCTAATCAAGGGCAGAGAGCGGTTCCCCATGCTTCGATTCCTTGCCTTATTCGTAGTTTGCTGCCTTCCAGCCTTGTGTGCTCCGGATGCGCAGCGGGCGGTGGAAATCGTGTCGCAGCGGTGCCATGCCTGCCATGGCGGGGCGATGCGGATGGGTGGCGTGAAGCTCGATTCGCGGAGCGATGTGGCCGCGGTGACGGGGCGGATGGCCGCCGCGCTTGGCTATGAGGGGCGGGTGAAGATGCCGCCTTCGGGAAAGCTGCCCGCCGATGAACTGGCCCTGCTTCGCGAGTGGTTGGAGGCGGGGGCCGAGTGGCCCTCGGCCGCGCCGGCCGGGCCCGTGGCACGGCATTGGGCATTTGAGCGGGTGGCGAAGCCGGCCGGTGGCGGGTCAATCGACGGGTTTCTGGATGCGGCCCGGGCCCGCCGCGGGCTGGCCGTGGCCGGGAAGGCGGAGCGGCGGGAGTTGATCCGCCGCGTGACGTTCGACCTGCACGGCTTGCCGCCAAGCGCCGCGGAGACGGCGGAGTTCGTCGCCGACGCCAGACCCGATGCGTGGGAGCGCCTGATTGACCGGCTGCTGGCATCACCCCGCTACGGCGAAAAGTGGGGCAAGCACTGGCTGGATCTGGTGCGGTACGGCGACACATCCGGCTTCGAGCAGGACCCGTATCTTCTCTACGCCTGGCGCTATCGCGACTACGTGATCCAGAGCTTCAACGACGACAAGCCGTACGACCGGTTCGTGAAGGAGCAGATCGCGGGCGATGAGATCTACCCGGATGATCCGGCGGCGCGCCAGGGCACCGGGTACTTCACCGTGGGCACGAACCGGGACATGTTGTTCAAGGTGGAGGACACGAACCGGATCGAGACCCTGACCGATTTCACGGATACGACGGCGTCCGTGTTTCTTGGGCTGACGATGGGCTGCGCGCGGTGCCACGATCACAAGTTCGATCCGCTGACGCAACGGGACTACTACCGCTTTCAGGCGATCTTCGTTCCGGCGGTGAAGACGCGGGTGTTTCTGATGTATGACCAGGCCCGCGTGTACGACCTGGGTGAGAACACGCGGACGTTCCGGCTGTATGAGGCGGGGGCGCAGTTGACGGCGCTGATGGATCCGTACCGGAAGGCCATCCGGCAGGAGAGGCTTGCGAAACTGCCGCCGGAAGTGGCCGTGGCTTTCGATACGCCGGATGAGAAAAAGACGCCCGAGCAGAAGGCTCTGTTCGAGGCGCATGCCAAGCGCGTGGAGCCTTCCGACGATGACATCTTTGCCCGTTTTTCGAAGCCGGAACTGGAGCGGCTGCACAGGATTGAGCGGCGGTTGGTGAGTGCGTTCAAGAGCTTCGCACCGGGTCCTTTTTCGCCGGCGGTGACGGATTTGAGCCGCGAGGCGCCGCGGACGTTCGTGCCGGCAAAGGGCGGCGGGTTGGGCGAAGAGGTGACCGCGGGGATCCCGGCCGTTTTTGGCGGTGCGGACATGCCGGTGCCGCCGCTGACCGCGGAGACCACGCATCGCAGGAAGGGGCTGGCGGAGTGGATGGCGTCAGGCGAGAATCCGCTGACGGCGCGGGTGTGGGTGAACCGGGTGTGGCAGTATCACTTCGGGCAGGGGCTGGTGGGGGCGGCTTCCGACTTCGGCACGCGCACCGCGGCTCCAGTTCACCGGCAGCTGTTGGACTGGCTGGCAGCGGGGTTCATGGAGGGCGGCTGGCGGACCAAGGCGCTGCACAAGACCATCCTGATGTCGCAGGCGTATCAGCGTGGGTCGCGTGCGCCGGCGGGGGTGGCGGCGGCCGATGCGGAGAACGTGTATCTGAGTTACTTTCCGCGCCGGCGGCTGGAGGCGGAGGAGATCCGGGACGCGGTGCTACAAGCGGCGGGCACACTGAACACGAAGATGGGTGGGCGGCCGGTGGTGCCGGCTCTGGCGGCCGAGGAGTTGTACGGCATGAGCCAGCCGGTGGGCAACGCGTGGATTGTGACCGAGGATGCGGCGGAACACAACCGCCGCACGGTGTACATGATTTCACGGCGCAACTTCCGGATGCCGCTGCTTGAGGTGTTTGACCGGCCGGAGGGTGTGTTGAGCTGTTCGCGAAGGGAGTCGACGACGACGGCTCCGCAGTCGCTTTCGCTGTTGAACGGCGGGTTCACGTTGGGGCAGGCGGCGGCACTGGCGGAGCGCTTGGAAGCGGCCGGAGATCCGGTGGCGGCGGCGTGGCGGAGTGTCTACGGGCGCGAACCCGCGCCGGACGAACGGACGCGCGTGGAGGCGTTTCTGGAGAAACAGACGGCGTTGCTGGGATCGCGCCGCGCGGCGCTGGTTGAACTGGGACGTTCGTTGTTCAACACCAACGAGTTTCTGTACGTGGAGTAAGCGAATGACCAACGGGATGATATCGCGGCGGCGGGCGGTGTTCACGGCGGGGCGCGGGTTCGCGGGGATGGCCCTTGCGGGGCTGATGGACGGGGCTCCGGCGGCGCGCCGCGCGCGGAGCGTCATTTATATCTTCAATCACGGCGGCGTGTCACACGTGGATACGTTTGACCCGAAGCCGGCGCTTTCAAAGCTGAGCGGAGAGCCGGTGCCGGCGTCGTTCGCGCAGGGTTTGAAGACGTCGCGCATCGATTTCCGGAAGGCTCCCATGCGGGGGACGCCGTGGAAGTTCGGGCGGCATGGAAGGGGCGGGCTCGAGATCTCGGAGTTGTTTCCGCACCTGGCGCGGCATGCGGATCGGCTGGCCGTGGTGCGCTCCTGCCATAGCGATGCGTTCGACCATGCGCCGGCGATCTTCATGACGGCGACGGGATCGCAGTTTCCGGGGCGGCCGTCGATCGGGTCCTGGGCGGTGTACGGACTGGGGAGCGAGAATCGCAACCTGCCAGGGTTTGTCGTGATGTCCGATGGAGCCATGAAGTCGGGCGCCGGGGCGTATGGGGCGGGATTCCTGCCGGCGGCGCATCAGGGGACGGTGTTTCGAACAGGGCCGAACCCGGTGCTGCACCTGGCGAATCCTGGCGGCGTGAGCGCGGAGGCGCAGCGGGAGACGCTGGATCTGATTGGCGATTTGAACCGGCGGCACTTCGGGCCGCGCGATGAGGATACGGTTCTGGAGGCGCGGATACGGTCCTATGAGCTGGCGTTCCGGATGCAGGCGGAGGCTCCGGGGGCGGTGGATCTGTCGGGGGAGACGGAGGCGACGCGGAAGCTGTACGGGCTGGACGATCCGATGACCGAGAACGTGGGGCGGAAGTGCCTGCTGGCGCGGCGGCTGGTGGAGCGCGGTGTACGGTTCGTGCAGATCTTCTTTGGCACGAATCTGGGGGACGATTGGGATGACGCGCATCTGGATCTATGGGGGTCCCACATACGGATGACGCGGAAGAGCGATCAGCCGGTGGCGGCGCTGCTGACGGATCTGGCGGCGCGTGGTCTGCTGGATGAAACGCTGGTGGTTTGGAACAGCGAGTTTGGACGGACACCGCTGGCCGAAGGTAAGAACGGGCGCGACCATCACCCGTACGGGTATTCGATGTGGATGGCCGGGGCAGGCATTCAAGGCGGGCGGGCGCTGGGGGCGACGGACGAGTTCGGGCTGCGGGCGGTGGAGCAGCCGAAGACCGTGCACGACGTCAACGCAACCATTCTGCGCATCGCCGGAGTTGACCACACGCAGCTTACGTGGCGGTATCAGGGCCGTGACCAGCGGTTGACGGACGTCCACGGCGAGGGTGAGTTTACCGGGTGGCTGTATGGAGCCTGATGTATGATGGCTGAAGTTCGCACCGTCTAAGGGAGAAGTTCGATGAGCCTTTCACGACGTGATTTTGTTGCCGGTTTTGCCGCTGTGCCGGCGCTGGCGGCGGGTGAGAAGCTGCCGCACCGTGTGCTGGGGAAGACCGGGGCGCGGGTGTCGATTGTGGCGTTTGGGGGCGGGTCGCGCTACCTGGCGTACAAGGAAGAGGACAACGCGCTGGCGGCGCTGAACAAGGCACTCGACATGGGGATCACCTACGTGGACACGGCGCAGGCGTACGGCAACGGCGTTTCCGAAACGCGCGTCGGCAAGATCATGAAGACGCGGCGCAAGGAGGTGTTCCTGGCGACGAAGACTCAGGCTCGGACAGCCGATGATTGCGTGCGCCGGCTGGAGGAGAGCCTGAAGCGCCTGAACACCGATCAGGTGGACCTGTTGCACATTCACGCCCTGGGGGCGATGGACGATGCGGACAAGGTCTCGGCGAAGGGCGGGGTGTTCGAGGGGCTGGTGAAGGCGAAGGAACAGAAGATGTGCCGGTTCATTGGAGTGACCGCCCATCAGGATCCGATGGCGTTGAAGGCGGTGCTGGAGCGGCACGATTTCGACTGCACCCAGATGGCGCTGAACGCGGCCCGGGTGGGGATGCAGAACGGGCAGGGCGGGATGGTTCCGAATCCGATGGCGCAGAGCTTTGAGGCGCTGGCGCTGCCGGTGGCGAACCGCAAGAAGATGGGCATCATCGCGATGAAGATCTTCGGGCAGGACCATCTGGTGGGGAAGGCTCCGGTGGATACGCTGATCCGCTATTCCCTGTCGCTGCCGGTGAGCGCTGCGGTGCTGGGGATGCCGAAGCTGGAGTTCATCGACGAGAACCTCTCGGTGGCGCGGCAGTTCAAGCCGCTGCCGGGGCCGGAGATGCGGAAGATCGCGGGTGAGATGGTGATGTATAAGGCGATGCTCGATGAGTTCTTCGCCAATCACGTCGACGCGTAGGACCCGTTACCGGTTCCGTTACGCGACCACGCCGCGGATGACCTCGCCTCCCGTGTCGGTGAGGCGCATCTGGCGGCCGGCGTGATAGTGGGAGAGGCGCATGTCGTTCAGGCCCATCAGGTGGAGGATGGTGGCGTGGACGTCGCGCATGCGGTAGATCTTGTCGACCGCCTTCCAGCCCAGGTCGTCGGTGGCTCCCACGGCGACTCCCGGTTTGACGCCTCCACCGGCGAAGAACATGGTCATTGCCTTGGTGTTGTGGTCGCGGCCGGCTTTGTCGCGCACGTCGGCCGGGTGATCGGGCGTGCGGCCGAATTCACCCATCCAGACGATGAGGGTTGAGTCGAACAGGCCGCGCTGCTTGAGGTCCTTGATCAAACCGGCGATGGGCAGGTCCACTTCCCTGGCGTTTTTGGCGTGGCCCTTCAGGATGTCGGTGTGGCTGTCCCAGCTTTGGCTGGGCGTGTAGAGCTGCACGAAGCGGACGCCTTTTTCCACGAGTTGCCTGGCCATGAGGCATCGGGTGCCGAAGGAGCGTGTGGTCTCATCGCCGATTCCGTACATCCGGCGTGTGGCTTCGGTTTCGCGGTCCAGATTCAGCACCGAGGGCACTTCGGTCTGCATGCGGTAGGCGAGTTCGTAGGCGTCGATGCGGCCTTGCAGGTCGGGGTTGGTGAAGTTGCCGTCGAGGTAGGCGTGGTTGTAGGCGCGGAGCAGATCCATCTGGTCCAGCTTGTCCCGGTCCGACAGATTGCCGTGGGGTTTGAGATCGTGGATGGGCTCGCCTTTCCACTGCATCATGGTGCCCTGGTAGCTGGCGGGCAGGAAGCCGGGTCCCCATTGCTGGGAGCCGCTGAAGGGGAGTGCCCGGAAATCGGGCAGCACGACGAACCCGGGCAGGCTCTGGTTTTCCGTGCCCAGTCCATAGGTGACCCAGGAGCCGACGGAGGGCCGGCCGGGCAGCACGAGCCCGGTGTTCATCAGGAAGGTCGCCGCCGGGTGGTTGCCGTTCTCACCGGTGATGGTCTTGACGAACGCGAGGTCGTCGACGCAGGTGGCGAGGTGCGGAAGCAGTTCGGAGACATCCATGCCGCACTGGCCGTACTTGGCGAACTTCCAGGGGCTCTTGAGAATGAGGCGGGGCTTGGTGTAAAGCTCGGGTTGATCGGTGCGTTTCTCGTTGGTCCAATCGAGCGTGGTGTTGTCGAACTTCTCGAGGGCCGGTTTGGGATCGAACGTATCCATCTGCGCCACGCCGCCGAGCATGGTGAGGAAGATGCACGACTTGGCCTTCGCGGTGTGGTGCGGCTGGCGGGCGGCCAACGGATTGGCCGCCGTGGCGGCGTTCAGCGTGTCCATGAGAGCCAACCCGCCCACGCCCACCAGGCTGCGGTACAGAAAGTCTCGGCGTTTCCACTCGGTGTTCATGAGGCCGGTTACTCCAGGTACAGAAACTCGTTCAGGTTGAATAAGACAGTGCCGAGCCTTGCCAGGGCCTCCCGCGGCTGGCGTCCGTTGTAGAGGCCTTGCGCCTTCTCCAGTTCGGCCGGCTTTGGCTCGCGCTGCAGGGTGAGCGAGAAGGCCTTGGCAATCTGGCGCGCGGGCTCCGGGCCGGCCAGTTCGGCGACACGGCCGGCGAAGCGCCCGGCCTGGGCTGCGGTGAACTCACCGTTGAGCAGAGTGAGGGCTTGCGGCGACACTGTGGTGACGCTGCGGCGGGCACAACTTTCGCTCATGTTGGCGGCGTCGAACACCTCCATCAGCGGCATGGGAAGGGAACGGCGCTGGAATGCATAGACACTGCGGCGCTGCTGTTCCTGTTCCGCGGAGGCGTACCACTTGAACATCTGGAAGCCCTGGGCGATCTCGTCCTTGACGCCGAAGAACATGCCCGGGCCACCGGCTTGAGGGTTGAGACCGCCGCTCAGCATGAGCATGGAATCGCGCAAGGCCTCCGGTTCCAACCGCAGCCAGTTCATGCGTGACAGCAAACGGTTTTCGGGGTCCGCCTCGCCGATCTTTGCGGCTTCGGGATGGCGGGTGGACTGGCGGTAGGTGTTCGACGTCAGCATGAGCCGGTGCATGGCCTTGATGCTCCACTTCTTATCGACGAAGCGGAGGGCCAGCCAGTCGAGGAGTTCGGGGTGCGAGGGGCGGTCGCCGTTGAGCCCGAAGTCGGAAGGTGTTCGCACGATGCCTTCGCCGAAGTGATGCTGCCAGATGCGATTGGCCATCACGCGGGCCGTGAGCGGATTGGCGGGGCTGACGATCCATTCGGCAAGGGCTTTGCGGCGGCCGGAACGGTAGCGGCCGGGAAAGGCGATGGCGGCCGGGTCGCTGTTGCCGGTGATGGCCTTGAGGAACCCGGGCTCCACCTTTTCACCGCGTGCCAGGCGCTCGCCACCGCCGAGCACATAGGTGGGTTCGATGTCCATGACGGCCGGGGGTGCGACCTCATTGACGCTGTAGGCGATGGGCTGGTAGCGAGCCAGTTCGAGGGCCGCCTTCGCGGCGTGTTCGGCGGCCTGCTTGTGGCTGGCGCGCTCATCGGCGGTGAACACGGGGCTCTGTTTGTCGTTGATGAACTTCAGGAGTTCATCTTCCTTTTTGCCCCCGGCGGTGAGCTTCGCCTTGAGTTCTTTGTCCAGTGCCTTGACGGCGTGATTGGCGGTTTCCAACTGGTCTTCCCAGTGCCGCTGGAGGCGGCGCATTTCCAGCCGCCCTTCGACGTCGAGGTGCGGCATGGGGCGTTCTTCGATGCGGGTTGCGGCGAAGAAGGCCTGGAGGCGGTAGAAGTCCTTTTGGGGAATCGGGTCGTACTTATGATCGTGGCAGCGCGCGCAACCGGCGGTGAGCCCGAGGAAAACCTGGGATGTGGTGCCGGCCATCTCGTTGAGCCAGTCCAGCCTTAGCTGGGCGTCGAAGTTGGTGTCGCGCTCCCAGGGCCCCATGCGGAGGAAGCCGAGGGCGAGAAGCCCTTCGTTTTCGATGTTGCCGCCGCGGACGGCGGGGCGGCGCTGCATTTCGTCGCCGGCCAGTTGTTCCAGCACAAACTCGTCGTAGGGTTTGTCGTTGTTGAAGGCCCGAATGACGTAGTCGCGATAACGCCATGCGGTGGGCCGTTCGCCGTCGATGGCGAAGCCGTCGCTTTCGGCGAAGCGCACAAGGTCCAGCCAGTGGCGCGCCCAGCGCTCTCCGTAGCGGCGGTCTTCAAGGAGCCGGTCCACCAGTTTCTCGTAGGCATCCGGGGAGGAGTTGTTCAAGAAGTCCCGGGTCTCCTGTTCGGTGGGTGGCAGGCCGATCAGGTCGAAGTAGAGCCGCCGCAACAGGGCACGGGGGGAGGCGGCGGGGGCGGGCGAGAAACCGCGCGCCTCCAGCCTGGCGAGGACGAAGGCGTCGATGGGATTCCGGACCCAGGCGGTGTTGCGGGGTTGGGGGACTTTGGGTTCGACGGGCGGTTTGAAAACCCAGCTGACATGGTCCTTGCCTGGCGCTGAAGTTTGCAGGACGGGAGCCATGGAGTCGATGGCGGCGGCGATTGAGGTGATCACCGTCTCGGGCAGCGGCTTGCCGCCGACGGGCATGCGCGGGTTGCGTTCGCCGCGCACGAACTGCATCAGGAGTGAGTGGCTGGACTTGCCAGGTTGGAGGGCCGGCCCGCGTTTACCGCCTTTCATCAGATCGGCGAGACTGGCCACGGACAGTCCCGCCTGTGCCTGTGGGCCGGTGTGGCAGCCGGCACAGTGGGCCTTGAGGACAGGCTCGATTTTTTCGCGGTAGACGGCCGCAGTTTCCGTTGCCTGGGTGGCCGCGGTTGCCGGGGCGGCGACGGCGGCCGCAGCGATCAGAATGGCCCTGAGCATGGCGTGACTAGAAGCGCACCTTCCAGCCTAATTGTACGTTGCGTTCGGAGTACTTGGCGGTGATCAGGCCGAAGTTGCCGGCACGCGGGCTGACCGCGGCGTTGCTCAACAGCGGGTAATTCGGGAAGTTGAAGATTTCGAGGCGGAGGTCGGAAGCGACGCGCTCACTGATGCGAATCGACTTGAAGAGCGCCGCATCCCAGTTCTGGAAGCCGGGCCCACGGATGATGTTCAACCCCGCGTTGCCAAACGTTCCGGGGCGCGGCACGGTGAACGCGGCGGTGTTGAACCAGCGCTTGCCCAGACCGCGGTCCGACTGCGCGATGCTGCCGTTGACGTCCCAGGGCTGGTTGCCGCTGCCCTGTCCAACGCCCGCGATATCCACGCCATCCACCACCGACTGCATGGATCCGGAGCGGAAAAACATGACACCGGAAAGCTGCCAGCCGCGCAACACGTTCGACTTCCATCCGGTGACGCTCTTGAAGAACGGCAACTCGTAAATGTAGTTGATGTTGAGCAGGTGCGGCCGGTCCATGTCATCGCGCGACCGGACGTTCCGGTAGGCATCAAATGGCGTGAGGATGTCGCTGATGTTCTTGGAGAAGGTGTAGGAGACGCCGAAACTGAGGCCGCCGCGGAAGCGCCGGTCGAGGCTGAACTGCAGAGACTGGTAGTTGCTGTGCCCGTCGCGCGTGGTGACGTCCACCTGCCCCAATCCGTGATAGGGACGGAGGAAGTTGGCGTTGACGCCCGGGTTGGCCTGGAGCGTTCCGGCGACCATCTGATTGACATTGCGGGTACGCTCCTGGTTGACGCCGGACTTGCCCACGTAGGCGACTTCGGCGAGGACGGAGCCGGGCAGTTCGCGTTGGACGGAGAGGCTGTAGCTATAGGCCGAGGGATACTTGAACCGCAGGTCGATGCCGCGAATGTAGAAGGGGAAGTCGCGCCGCGTGGCGCCGCCGGGCCGGTCGACTTCGCCGTTGAAGACCTGGACCTGAATCTGGTTGGGGGCATTGCGGAAGAGCGACCCCTGATTGTGCATCTGGCGATGGTGGAAGAGCCCGCCGCCGGCGCGGATGACGGTCTTGGCGCCCATGCGGTAGGCGACGCCGATGCGCGGGGCGAAGGCATTGCCGTAGGTGTCCGCGAATCCGCGGGGCTGGCCCTGGAAGAGGCGTTGGACATCGGGAAGGGAGGCGCCGTTGGCGCGGCCGCGCGCTGAAGCCGGGAAGCCTGAGCCGGGGAGGACGACGCCGTTGTAGGGGTCACCGGAAGTGATGAAGCCGCCGGCGCGGTCCACAAGGGCGCGGCGCGACGGGTTGTAGAACCGCGCGTCGAAGTTCGCGATGTCGTTCCACTTGGCGTACCAGGGCTGGTGCAGGGAGTGGCGCACGCCGAGTTCGAGCGTGAGGTTCTTTGAGGCGCGCCAGGTGTCCTGAATGTAGGATTCGACCGAGTTGCTGCGGAGCAGAGTGTAGGCGGCTGGTCCCTGTTCGGTATACACGTCAAAGTAACCGAGCGCGGCATTGGCGATGGCAAGCCCCGAGGTCTGGGGGTGGCCGGTGTCGAGGAAGTTGAATTCGCCGTTCTGCTGCGCGCCGCTCTGATCGTTGTTGTTCTGCTGGTCGTGCGAGAGCCAGGCGCCGAAGCGGATGGTGTGGGAGGAGCCCTTGACCCAGGTCATGTTGCCGGACCACATGTACATGGGGCCGGACGAACTGACGGGCCGCGAGGAGCCGTCGAGGGTGGCGAATCCGTTGATGAGCCCGCGCGGAATGCGTTCCTGGATGCGCTTGCTGCCGGGCACGATGTAGGGGAAGTTGATGTTGTAGAGGGTGCGCAGGTACCGCGCCACGCCTTCGTTCTCATAGATGCCGATGTAGACGACGTCGTTGGCGGCGGTGAAGGTGAAGTCCGTGATGATGGTGGGCGAAAGGGTGCTGGTGACGTTGATGGCGCCGGTCATGTTGGGCCGGTCCCACTTGGAGTTGGAGCGATCGAGGCCGGTGACGAACGGGGCGTCCTCGTAGTGGAGGTAGTTGTTGCCGGTGAAGTTGATGCGGTGTTTGCCGTGATAGTAGTCGAAACGGAAGGTGTCTTTCCGGCTTTCGCGCGGATTGGGCAGGGTCTTGATCCAGTTGTCGGAGCCTTGCAGGAATCCGGGCGTGGGTTCGGGATAGGCGCGGAGGACTCCGGCGCCGTTGGCGCTGAGACGGGCGGGGGGAATGATGTTGCCGGGGAAGGGCATTCGGGCCAGCGGATCGTTGGCGATACGCACACGCCGGAAGAAAGGATTGGCGGCGTTGAGGAGTTCGCTGAAATCGCCGCGCCGCATGGCCATGCTTGGGACAGTGGCGGTGGTGGTCTGCTCGCGGCGCCAGACGAGCCATTCCTGGGAGCCGAAGAAGAACAGTTTGTCCCGGTTGGAGTTGAATTTTCCGGGAACGTAGACGGGGCCGCCGATGGCGTAGCCGGGCTGGTTGAAGCGGAAGGGGGCGGCGCGGCGGTGGTCGTCACGAACCGGGCTTTGGTTGCGGGTCCAGCTATTGGCATCCATGGCGGAGTTGCGGAAGAACCACCAGCCGGTGCCGTGAAAGTCCTTGGTGCCGCTCTTGGTGACGAAACGGAGTTGTCCGTCCATGGCGCGGCCGTATTCGGCGGGATAGGTGGAGGTGAGGAGTTGCACTTCCTGTATAGTGTCGACGTTGAGCAGGCCTACCTGGGCTGATCCGGTGAAGTCGCCGCGGGTGCGCATGGCGTTGACGCCGTCGATGGTGATGTTGTTGCCATTGCGGCGGCCGCCGTTGATGGAAAAGCTCTCGTGGAGATTGTTGGGGTTGAAGTTGTTGAAGTTGCCGCCGACGACACCGGCTTTGAGCAGTGCCAGGTTGATTGGGTTGCGGCCGTTGAGGGCAAGGTCCGTGATCTGGCGGGCTTCGACGACGCGGCCGATCTGTGCGGTCTCCTGGGACAGTTGCACGCCGGAAGCTTCCACGGTGACCGATTCACTGACCGCGCCGAGTTCGAGTGCGACGTCGATGGTGGTGCGGGCGGCGACGTCCACCTTGACGTTCTGCCGCACGAAGCGTTTGAAGCCCTGCGCCTGGACACTGACCTCGTAGTAGCCCACCGGCATGTTGGTGAAGACGAAGGCGCCGTTCTCACCGGTGTCGGCGGAACGGGAGACACCTTGCGTGCTGACCGCGGTGACGCGGGCTCCGCTGACGGCGGCCTGGGAGGCGTCGAGCACGCTTCCGGCGATTTGACCCTGGTCCTGCTGGGCGGCGAGGGGGAGGGCGGCGAGGCAGGCGAGCCACGTCAATGAATGGGCCAAAGAGTGCGGCCATGAGTGCGCCGGCGAGCGAAGTTTAATGATTACCAAGGTTTCTCCTTGCCATGGAGTATATATTAATGAGTGCATAAGTAGGTATACATCTGGTAAAATGGATCATGCCCAAGCGAGATGCCCGATCTCTTGATCACAAGACCTTGGAAGAGATCCGCATCCGCGCCGTCGAGCGAGTGCAAGCGGGCGAGAGTCCAGAGGTGGTGATCCAG
>VFZY01000124.1 GCA_016870915.1 Acidobacteriota bacterium
TCAGCCGGAAGGTTGGATCCTGCGAGAGCCGCTCGGCATCGTTGACATCCTCGTAGCCGGCAATCCGGCTGTAGACGGACTGGCGCAGTAGGTCCGCCAGCGGAAGCTGGGTATTCTTGCCGCGCCGTGAGTCAGTCAGGTGTTGGGCAATGAGAGCACCGAAGCCCAGCCGTTCATCCAACTCACGCACCAGGATCAGACCACCATCGGAAGTAACGCGCGATCCCTGGAAGTCGATCTTGAGAAGGCCGTTGAACGAGAGCTGAAAGGGCTGGTTTTGTTTGTCACCCATTGGGTGCTGTCCTCCGCAGGGGTCTTCGCTGCCTTCAAACCCCTATCGATATTGATGCGGACGAGCATCCAGGAGATTCGCACGCGCGGCTCAAAACGGAAATGTGGGTGTATACACCCACCCGTCAGAGCCCGCGGATGGCCGCTCGGGCAGTTTCTCGAGAGGCTACAAGCCCGGATAGTTGATGCGGACCCAATCGAACATGATGATCCCTGCTGGCAGCGCCCATTGGTCCACGGCATAGTCCTTGCCCGCACGAAGCTTGTGCGGATCCGCCACTGGACCCGCGGCCGGAACGGCCTTCACCGGAAACAGCAGGAAGATGATGTCGAGGTTGACATCCGCAAGCACCGTGGCGATATCGTCGCAGCCGTACTCGCCGGTCATGTCGTGACGCGCGCCCAGGCAGGTCCATTGGCTGGCGTCCGTCGTCAGCGTCACCGTTTGCTCGGTCCAATCGCGGGTTACCTTGAAGGGCTGTCCCGTGAGGGCGAAGTTCGCGGTTGTCTTGCTCGTCTGCGCTTGTACATGGAGCACCAGCTCGGAACCCTTCAGATCCATGTCGCCGCGCAGCCGGACGCCGAGCCGGGCATTGCGCAGGTCGCGGCTGAATCCCTCCTCGGCGAACTTCGTGCCGCGATAGGGCAGCTTTCGCAGGTACTCGTCATCGCCCTGGTATCGGCGCTTATCGGTGTACATCCACATGACCAGGTGCAGGTATCCGGCGCCTGGCGGAGCGTGATTGGCATCAGTCCACCACGGGCTGTAGGAGTAGGCGGCCCCGTCGAACACTGGCAGGGCGTAGTGGCGGTCGCGATACCATCCGCCAGGCCCCTGGTCGAAGTTCTCGACGAACGGTCTTCTGGATCCCGCCGCCCTGGATTGCGGCGAGCATCCAGTCAAGACGCAGCCGGCCAAAACGGCAACGGCAAGAGCGCAAAGACCCCTCCGGCGCGGCTCCGAACATGGAGAACCACGCCACTTAACGAAAGCCGGAGCGAGTCCGTCTTGCGCATCTTCCTCAAAAACACCGAATCTGCCTTCACCCTGGTCCAATGCCGGGCCCGCCTTTCGCTTCCTCGAGAGCCTATCACAATCATGTATACGTTGCTCAATGTATGCTGGCTTTCCGCATTGGGCTGTGATATCGTTCGGAGCATGTTGCACTGCCTCCTCCGCATCCTCCCGCTGGCCCTGCTGGCCTGCTCGACGCTTTTCGGACAGACCGCGCAGGTGACTGGAACCGTCACCGATTCCTCCGGCGCCGTGGTCGTGCTCGCTAAGGTTGTCGCCACCAACACTGCAACCGGCGTCGGCCGCGAATCCACGACGAACGATCGAGGAAACTATCTGGTGACCGGGTTGTTGCCAGGCCGCTATGAAGTCACGGCGGAGGCCGCGGGATTCAAGCAAACCAAACGGGGTCCGGTAACGCTTGCCATCGATCAGGTGGCGCGCGTCGACTTTGCCCTCGAGGTTGGCGGCATCGTCGAGTCGGTGAGTGTGCAGGCTACCGGCGTGCTGCTCGACGCGGCCACCAGCACCATCGCCACGGTCGTCGAGAACAGGCAGGTCACGGAACTTCCGTTGAGCGGCCGGAACCCAATCGCACTGGTGGCGTTGACACCGGGAGTGCGAATTCAAGGCGGCTTCGGTGGCAAGGGACAATGGTCGAACTTCTCCGTGAACGGTGGGCTTGCCAACGCCAACACAGTGCTCGTCGAGGGGCTCGCACTCGACTATGCCCAGATGAACGCGCCGGCGTACGTGCCGCCTGTCGACGCGACGCAGGAATTCCGCATCCAGACCAACAACTTCTCGGCGGAATACGGACGCAGCGCGGGCGCGGTGGTGAACTTCAGCATCAAGTCAGGCACCAATCAGTTGCACGGCACCGCCTACAACTTCCTCCGCAACAAATCGCTTGACGCGAACAATTTTTTCCAGAACCGCGCGGGCAACAGGCGCGCGGCTCTCACCCAGAATCAGTTCGGTGTTTCAACTAGTACATAATGGCAGAAGCCTATCCTGCGGAGGAGTAGGCGGAATAGTACTGGAGGAATATGATCGTGAGGAACCTCGCACTCGCGGCGATTGTCGCTCTATCGTTCGTCGGCACGGCCGGTGCCACGTCCCATCTGCCGAGTTGCAACAGTTTGATGATGGCGAAGCCTGAGGTTTTCAGGGGAATTCCCTGCGCCCCCGGAATGACCCTGATGGTCCAGAAGTTGAATGAACGCGGAGACCCGGTTGGCCCGGGCCACGCCATCGACGTCAAGGCAACCCAGGGCCAGGGGAATCGCTGGGGCTGGAACGCCATGGGAGAGCACGGCAATCCCAATGCCGGCTTTCAGTTCGACCTGAAGAACGAGCACGGCAAGAACCCCAAGAACCATATCGAGTTCGACACCGACCCCTTTATTGAGTACGCTTTCGGCGTCAAAGCCGTGGGCGGCGACCTGCTGGCCATGTTCGTCTTCTCCACGTTCTACACGGGTGGCCCCTACGACCAGCTTCAGAGCAGCCATTCCAGTTCCGTCACCGATGGCGCTCCCCGGAATGGGGCGATCAACGTCATGACCACCACCCAGCCTGAAGTTCATCATCCCATGGTGGACGGCGTCTACTACGCGGGCACCGGATTTGGCGATGGCTGCGCACTCACCGGCCCCGATGGTTTCTCCGACACCTGTGACCCGTCTTCGAACGCCACCGTCGGCATCCCGCCCACCCCTGGTTCCGGGATCCTTTCCATCATCGTGAAATTCAAGCTCAGCAAGGGCGACCTGATCAGCCTGAACGGGCGCGCCGAACTGCTCCGCGCCGTCCCCGAACCCGCTACCTTCGCCATGGCTGGTGCGGCAGTCCTCTGCCTCGGCCTCATGGCCCGCCGCCTCAGGAAGTAAACTTTCCGCTTCGCACAAGCTGACGGTGATCGGTCGCAATGCAGCGATCCATGATCACCGTCAGTTTTGCTTTGGTGCCCACCTCTTCCGCCTCCCTGCTCCAAACCCCTTCCTGCAGCCACAGCACACCAGCCCCTATCGCCACAGCGTCCCGCGCAATCTCCGCGGCATACTCGCTGCGGCGGAAAACGTTGACGATGTCTACCGCTTCCGGAATCGCCGCCAGGCTGGGATAAGCCCGCTCCCCCAACACCTCGGTTTCGTTCGGATTCACGGGAATAATGCGGAAACCCGCCCCTTGCAGATACTCAGCCACCCCGTAACTCGGCCGGAAAGGGCTCGACGAGAGTCCGACAACCGCAATGGTGAGGCCCGGCCTCAGGATCTCCGCCAGGGGAACAGTCACGCCCAAACCCCCGTCTACGCCTGCGTCCCGGCCAGGTGCAGCAACCGCCGGAAACGGTCCAGCTCCTGCGCCGTCAACTGCCGGTGCTCGCCGCTCCCAATCCCCCGCACTTCCAGGAAACCAATCCGGACCCGCTTCAACTTCTCCACCAGCAGGCCAAAGTGCTTGAACATCATCCGAATCTGGTTCTGCCGGCCTTCGTGAAGCTTCACCTCATACCACGGGTTCTCAGCCTCCCGCACCACACGCAGACCCGCCGGGGCCGTCATCCGCCCGTCCAGCGGCACCCCGCGCCGGAACTGCTCTTCCTGGGCGAAGTCCAGCGTCCCGTTCACCTTCACCATGTACGTCTTCACCACCCGGTTCTTGGCCGACATCAACGCATTCGCAAAGTCGCCGTCGTTGGTGAACAGCAGCAATCCCTCGCTCGCGTAATCCAGCCTTCCCACCGGATAGACCCGTTCCTTCACCCCTCGCAGGTGGTCCATCACCGTCGGCCGGCCCTGCGGGTCGGAAACCGTCGTCACGCAGCCCACGGGCTTGTTCATCGCCAGATAAACCAGCCGCCGCGGCGCATGCAGCAGCTTGCCGCCCACCTTGATGTGGTCCCGCTCAAGATCCGCCTTGGATCCCAGTTCCACCACCACCTTGCCGTTCACCGTAACGGCGCCGCCCAGAATCAACTCCTCGGCCTTCCGGCGGCTGGCCACACCGGCGCGCGAAATCAGCTTCTGCAGCCGCTCTTCAGCCATGGGCGCCCGGTTCCGGAGCCTGTTCCGCCGCCTGTTCCGGCAAAGCCTCTTCCGGCAAAACCTCTTCCCCGGAATCCGCCGCCGCCGCCGCAGGCTCCAACTCCACCGGGTCCTCATTGAAGGCCAGCCGCCGCAATTCCTCGAACTCCTTCAACGTCGGAAGCTCAGCCAGATCCTTCAATCCGAACTGCAGCAGAAAGTCCTTCGTCGTGCGATACAGAATCGGCTTGCCGATCACATTCTTGCGGCCGGCCGTGGTGATCAGCTTCCGGTCCAGCAGCGTCTTCAGAACACCCGTCCCCTGAACCCCGCGGATCTCCCCGATCTCCGGCGCCGTGATCGGCTGCTTGTACGCAATCACCGCCAAAGTCTCCAGCGCCGCCAGCGACAGTTTGAGCGGCGGCTTCAGGCTGCGCGCAAACGCGCGGATGGCTTCGTGATGCTCAGCCTTGGTGCCCATCTTGTAGCCGCCCGCCACCTCGCGGATGATCAGGCCGTGTTCGGGCCGCGAAAACTCGGCCGCCAGTTCCGCCAGCAGCCGCTCCACCTTCTCCACCGGCAGCACCAGGGCCTGCGCGATCTGCGTGGCGTTCACCGGCTCCTCGGTCACGTAGACAATCGCTTCGATCACCGCGCGCACACTGGCGTCGGGCGGCCCGCTCTCGTCCCAAGCCGCGGATTCCACCAGCGCCTCAACGGACACCTCTTCGGCGGACACCTCCTCCGCGCCCGGCATCTCCTCGGCGGCCGGCGCCGCCGCTGTTTCTTGTTCCAACTCTTCCATCTTGATCGTTTATCCGCTACGTGTAATCTTCCTGGAAGGCCGCCAGATCGCCTTCGGGCGTAAAGCTGGCTTCAAACGCGGCCGTCTTCTCAAGCCCGATCTCACCGAAAAGCTCCTGCTGCACCAGCAAGAGCGCCTGCCGCTTCACCAGTTCCAGAATCGCCAGGAACAGGCAGACAATCGCCCGGCGAGAACGCTGCTGCTCAAACAGTTGCAGGGCCGGAATGCGCCTCTCCTCGCGAAACACCCGGTGCAGCACCCGGATCATGTCCGGCACACCCACATCTTCCTTCTCAATCGCGTACGTCGGCCGGCTCCGCGCCCGTTCCAGCACGTCCTGAAGGGTCTTCACCAGGTCAAACAGCGTCACGGAGAGCCCCGGCTGATCCTCATCCTCGGCAAACTGCTGCAGTTGCGAGGTGGACCAGACAGCCTCCTCGATCATCCGCTTCTGCTGCAGCATCTCCGCGGCATTCTTGAACCTCTCGTGCTCAAGCAGCCGGTCCACCAGTTCCTGCCGGGGGTCATCCTCCGGCAGGATCTTCTCCAGTTCCGGATCCCGCGGCAGCAGCATCTTCGACTTGATATGAATCAGCGTCGCGGCCATGTACACGAATTCCGCGCTCAGTTCGATATCGAGCTGGGCGGCCTTCTCCATGTACGCCATGTACTGGGAGGTGATTTGGGCGATCGGGATGTCGTAGATATTGATCTGCTGCTTCCGGATCAGGTCCAGCAGCAGATCCAACGGACCCTCGTACCGCTCCAGGTGAAAGCTGAGTGGAGCCGTGGGCACTCCTTCCAAATTAGCACGCGGACAGGCCCCGGGGCCTCGAAAAATCACGGCATCGGGGGTTCGGCGGGCACCGGAGGAGGGTCGGCGCGGAGGGGCGATTTCCGCTCCGCCGGCTTGCCGAAAAGCAGCGTCACATCCACCATACGCGTGGCCTCGCGCACCGTCGCCTCGCTGCGCACGGCGCTCAGGTTGTCGAAAACGCCGTCCTCCTTCACCCGATTCAGGAAATAGTCCGGGTACTCGGGGTTGAAGGTGGCCTCCTCCTTCATGCCCCACATCTTCCGGATAGCCGCTTCCCCGTGGATGTCCAGCCCCTGAATCGTCAGCTTGCCAAATGAATAGCGCTCTCCCACCGCCACCGCCAGATCCAGGTGAACGGCAAGCTTGGCGTCATCCATCCGGCGGCGCGGCGTCACCGTGGCCCGGATATACCCCGCCCGCCGCAGGGCCGCCTGCACCCGGGCCACCGCCTCGTCAATCTCCTGAAAATTCGCGATCTCTCCCGTCTTGAACTTGCCCTGCTTGAACAGGTCGTTCACCGGCAGCCCCGGCGGGCCGTCCAGACGCACATCGCCCAGTTCGTACACCTTGCCTTCATCCACCGTCACCGTGACGGCCAGGCCGTCCACACCCTTGGCGGGGGCGGTTTCAACCTTTGGAAATGCCACCCGCAGGCGCCCCCGGGCTTCATACAGCGGACGCAGGCTGGTATCCAGCAACTGGCGCAGCCGGGGCTCGGCGTAGGGCACTCCAATGGCCACGCCCGCCAGCGCCGTGCGAAGCGGCTGTGTGGCAATCGCGTCGTTGCCCTTGAAATGCACCTCGGCAATCACCGGGGGCAGCTTCGCCGGGCGTACGCGGACGAAAAACTCCTCCGGGCGCTCCGCGTCCACCCGCGAAATCACAGGCTCGCCCGCATTCCGCGATTCCAGAAAGGCCTGAACCGCCTGGGAAAAAGCCTCCAGCGCGTTCCGCGTGGCGGGCACCCGGTCAATGAACAACGGGTCGCGCTGGCGCTGCCAGGCGGCAAACTCCTGCTCCGCGACAGGCAGGTCCTCGAAGCGGAACGGGAGCAGCGGCTCAATCTCCACCACCTCCACCCGGGCGGCATAGCCCTGACCGCCGGGGTCCGGGTCATAGCGATAGCTCAGCGTCTCAAAGCGGCCCGTCGCCTGCAACCGGTCCCGGGCGCCATCAAAGAGTTCGCGGGACGCTGTCTGGCCCGTCGAAAGCCCGGCGGCCTGCAGAATCTGGGCTTCGGTGTAACGCTTGTTTCCGGTCACCGTCAACCGCACCACGGGCCAGGTCTTGCGCTCTTCCACCGTTTCGGAAGCCTCCGGCTTCGGAGCTTCGGCCTTCTTCGCCGCCGGGCGCCGCGGAGCCGCCTTCTTCTGGCCCGTCCGCGCCGGTGCCTGAGCGAACGCCACGGCCGCCACGGCCGCCACCGCCAGAAAAGTCACCGCGCGGAATCGCCACATACTCAGATTCTATCGACGTCGCCGCGTGAAACGAAGTTGCGGAACGCAAAAAATCGGACGGACCGGGAGGCTGTTACCGGTCCGCCCGTCAAAGGGGCGCTGGCATGTGCCGCGGCTCGCGGGCATCAGGATACCCGAAGACCGGCCGCCGCCGCGCGGGTGAGCGTCCGCGCGGCGGCCAGCCACCGCCCCCGGAACTCAGCCGCGGCGCGGAAGCTTCGCCTTGGGCACCGCCAGGTAGCCCGTGATCTCATTGGGCTTCACCTGGTTCACCACCAGTTCGTAAGGCTGGCGCGCCTTCGAGGCAACATAGAACTGCACCGGTTCATTGATCCCGCGGTCCTTCTTCTCCACACGCTTGTCATCAGCCGTGATCTCAATCGTGTAGCGGTTGCGCTTCAGGTCCGTCTTCTTGAGCGAAACCATGATTTCGCCGACCTTCCTTGGTGTCTTGTCGCGGTTCAGCGTGAACTCCACGTAGTCCCGCTCGCCCAGTTCCCGAAGAGCGGCCAGTTCCTTGCCGTTGGTGGCCACCAGGCCGCTCAGGATACCCAGGTCGCCGGTCGTGCGCTTCAGGTCGGCGACGGCCTTCTCCAGGTCACCCCGAGTCTGAGCGACATCGGTCCTGACGCTCCCCACCTCATTCTTCACTCCCCCCACTTCCTGTGAAACCTCACCCAGCCGCGTGCCAAGCTGAGCCCCCAGGTGAGCGGCCTGCTCCGCCGCCGTCTTCACCGTGCCCAGCTCGGCCGCCATCGCCGAATGCTTCTCATCCTGCTTCCGTGCGGCCTTGGCCACCGCGTTCCGCGCAGCCTGAATGCCCCGTGCGGCATCGCCACGCGCCACCGCAACGTCCTGCCTCACGTCTTCCAGCGCGTCCTTCAAGCCATCTTCACCCTGAGCCATACTCTGGCGCATAAAAGCCAGTTCCTGCCGCGTCGCGGCGGACTCCTGCCCCAGACGCTCAATCTGGGAATGTTGATAAACACCTCCGCTCAGGCTCACAATCAGCCCCAAACCGAGGAAAGAAGAGACCCAGGGAAAGCGGCTCGCTTCCCGGCTCTCGAAATCGCTGCTGGATGAATTCATGGTTGGCATCCCTTTCTGCCATGCCAATAAAGCACGGCGGATGCCAAAGCACTCAACTCAATGAATTCAACCTCTTACAGCCCATTCGCGACCGCCGCGAGCGGCCACCCGGCAAGACTTACCGGCACTCCCCGGTAAGACTTTCCAGAACCTACGGCCGCATGCTCAAACGGGGCCGAATAGCGTTCATGCACCTCGCGGACATCGACAACGAGAGGAAACTGGAGTCGGAAGCAACTTGCAAGGAATTCTTACAAGTTCGCCAGGAAGGTGCCCGCCAGGTTCGGCGGTGCTTAAGACACTACTACCTGGCGTCGATCCTCGCCGTCGGCTATCGGTTTGCCAGAAGGCCCGTTCGGAGAGCGAAGGTCGCGAATGCGGGCGAGCCGCTTGCGTCCCTGAACCAGCCGCTCGATGTCTCCTGCTCCCTGGAAGGTGTCCCTCTTCAGTTGGGTGACCACCTCACCCCGCGAACCTCCACCATCGACCACACCATCTCGCCTACTGGAAGTAAGGCGACCCATCCGCGCGAAAATTCGTCCCCCGCTTCCACGGACCCGGCGGCATGTGCTTATACGCTTCCTCGTTCAACTCCACACCCCAGCCCGGCTTGTTCGGGATGTCCACATACCCGTCCTTGTTCACCATGATCGGCTCCTTCAAAACATCCTTCCAAGCACCATTATCGGGAGCATGGTACTCCAGAACATGGAAGTTCGGCGTGGACGCCGCAAAGTGCACATTCACCGCCGTGGCCAGCGGGCTCATCGGATTGTGCGGAGCCACCTTGATATACTGCGCCTCCGCCATCGCGGCGATCTTCTTCATCTCCAGCACGCCGCCGCAGCAGCAGATATCCGGTTGAACAAAGTCCAGTGCCTGCATGTCGATCAACTGCTTGAACTCGTACTTCATGTAGTTCGACTCGCCGCTCGCCAGCGGGATATCCACGTGATCGCTCAGCTTCTTCATCGCCGTGTAGTTCTCCGGCCGGATCGGTTCCTCCAGCCACATCGGATTGAAAGGCTCAATCGCTTTGGCCAGCCGGACGGCACGCTCCACTTCCACAAACTTGGTGTGAACATCCACGCCAATGTCGATATCCGGCCCCACCGCTTCACGAACCGCCTTCACCTTTTCCGTGCTCAGACGAAGCGCCCGGTTGTAGGGCATGTCGCCATCGGCGGTGATGCCCATCTTGATGGCCGTATACCCGTACTTCTCAATCATCCGCTTGGCGCTCTCCGCGGCTTCCTGAGGAGTGGTTCCACCGATGCTCTGGTACACCCGTATCTTGTTGCGCGTGCGCCCGCCCAGCAGGGCCCACACCGGAACGCCCGCCGACTTGCCGGCAATATCCCACAACGCATGCTCAATGCCGCTGATCGCTGAGTTGATCACCAGCCCGCCCGGGAAGCGCGTGGTGTTGTACATCAGGTCGAACAGGTACTGCACATTGCGGGGATCCTGCCCAATCAGCCAGCGCTGAAAGTCTTCGATCACCTTCACCGTGGCCTCATCAGGACCCGCCGAGTACGCCTCGCCGATGCCATAGATGCCCTGGTCCGTCAGCACCTTCACGTACACCCAGTTCCGTCCTCCCGCGCCGATAAGGAACGTCTTGATGCCCGTAATCTTCATCGCCGGCGTGTTGCCAATCCGGCCATCGCCCAACGGCTGGAGCCCCTGCCGGCCGCCCCCCCGCTGTTGGGAGTTACTCTGCGCGTCAAGCATGCCGGCGCCGGCCCAAGCCACAGCGCCTCTCAGAAAATGGCGGCGGTCCATCGTGTGCCTCCCGAAAGTAAACTGATCGCCTGCGCCTAGACCTTGTCCGGAACCACAAACGGCGGCCGGTACTGGCGCTTCACCATCGCGTTGGCGTCTTCATCCCCCACGAACCGCTCGTTCACCGCATCGAACGTAAGCGTGCGGCCCAGCCGGTATGAGATGTTGCCCATGTGCGCCAGGGCGCTGGCCAGATGCGCCGTCTCCACCGGACCGTTCTGATCGGCGGTCTTCCGGCTGCGCATGGCTTTGATGAAGTTCGCATAGTGGTCGCCGCCGGCCTTCCGCGCAGGACCCTTCTCGCGCTTCTGGCCCAGGAAGATCTCGTAGCTGTCGTAGCCCTTCACCACCATGAAGCCCTCGGAGCCGTAGAAGAGGTTGCCCACATCGGCGCCATGCTCCGAGTTCGTGCACCAGTGCCGCACCTCGAACTGGATCATCTTCCGCTCTTCCGGATACAGGTACGTCGTGGTCTGCACCTCCGGCGTTTCCTTGTCGTCGTCGAACAGGAACTTGCCGCCCATGCTGGCCACCTTCGAAGGCAGCGTGTCCACGCCCAGGCCCCACATGCACATGTCGGTTTCGTGGATCCCCTGGTTGCCCACATCGCCATTGCCGTAATCCCAGTGCCAGTGCCAGTTGTAGTGCACGATGCGGCGCGAGAACGCGCGCATGCGGGCCGGGCCGGTCCACAGGTTGTAGTCGATGTGTGCCGGAGCCGGCTCGGTCGGCTTGTTCCCAATCGACGGCCGCCACCGGAACACCAGCCCGCGCGACATGTAGACTTTCCCGATCGCGCCCTTGCGCAACAGCCCCACCGCTTCCTGCAGCGCCTCGGAACTGCGAAGCTGCACGCCGTGCTGCACAATCCGGTTGTACTTGTGCGCCGCTTCCACCAGCTTGCGCCCTTCCCAGATGTTGTGCGCGCCGGGCTTTTCAACGTACACGTCCTTGCCCGCCTGGCACGCCCAGATCGCCGCCAGCGCATGCCAATGGTTTGGCGTCGCCACGCTCACCGCGTCAATGGACTTGTTGTCGAACACCTTCCGCAGGTCGGTCTCCGTGGCCACGGTCTTGCCGTACTTGGCCTCGAACTCCTGCTTGCGCTTGGCCAGCACCTCGCTATCCGGGTCGCAGATCAGGGCCACTTCGGCGTCGGGCTGCTTCATGAAGCCCTGAATGTGGTCCTTCCCCCGGCCGTTCACACCCAGGACGGCCACCTGGATCTTCTCATTGGCGCCCAGGGCGCGCCGTGTGCTCAACTGCGCGGCGGCAGCGCCGCCCGCCATCCATACAAAGGTTCTGCGTGATTCGGACACGTGGTTCACTTCCTTCTCTAGAGAGTCTACACGCTTCCGATGATGGCGGGGTTATTGCGTCGCCGCCGCCGCGGGCGGACGCATCGTCAGCACGTGGTCGTCAATCTCGTGCATCGTATGGAAGATCTTCTGGAGATTCCCGTAGTACTCCACCGGCACCCGCAAGGGACCCCGAGTTCCCCACTTAAACTGGCGAGTCACCACCAACTTGTGAGCCTTGCCCTTCTCCAGCGAGTACTGAAGGTGCAGGTGCCCAACATCCGACTGGAAGTTCGCGGGCCCGGTCAGGCTTTCGAATTCCAGACCCTCCGGAAGTTCAATCGCAATGTCGTCCCAGCGCGTGTAGGAGTAGTTGAACTGCACCGGATGGGTACGCGTGGGAGAGGAAAACAACGGTTGCCGCCGCCGTGCCAGCACACTCGGCGCCAGGATCAGCCGCTTGGCGGTCCGAATGCCGTAACCGGGCACCCGCAGCGTGTACTTGATCACCAGAGTCTTCTTCAAATCCGTCACGTTCTCCACGTTGATCTCCGTCACCTCGGCGCCTTCAATGCGGCCGCGCACCTGCTCTTTCACCAGATTCTCGAGTTCGGCCGGCGAGAGATCCTCGTAACGTTCTTTGAGGGAAGCGCCGGCATGCCCGCCGTGCCACTCTTCCACCGTGCCTTCGAGCGTACCGTCTTCACTCAGCTTGAAACGGCCGATGTTCCGCATGAGGGTCTGGTCGGGCGGGGCCCCGGAAGTGGTCATGAAGTGCGGGCCCTTCGCCGAAATCATCATCCCGCTCTGTCCTTCTTCCTGCCCGCGAACCATACCCGGCATGACGTAGCGCGTCGCTGGGTCGAACAAGCGCCACCGCCCGTCAATCTCAACGCCCACCTCGTCCGCCGTGAGTTCCCCTTCATCGGCGCGTCGGTAATCGAAGTCCACGCCGGTTGCTTCCGAAAGCAACAGCTGGCGGGTCTCGAAGCCGGCCGCCCGGGCCAGCGCGCCGAATAGAAAGTTGATTTCCTTACCGATGCCCACCTTCAGCGCAAGCGTCTCCTCGGGCTTTTGCAGCTTGCGTTTCGCGAACTCTTCGCGTTCCTCGGTCGTCACGCCGGATCCGGCATTGTAGACGTTCTTGATGTTCTCCCGGCAAAACGCGGCCAACGCCAGTACCTTGTTCAAATTGCCCTCCTGGCCCGCAATGAGCCGTTTGGCCAGTTCCTGAATCGGCCGCGTGGGCTCCGTGTACTTGGCAAAGTGCTTCCAGCGCATCTCATTGAACTGATCCCACCAGTTCCTTTGGAAAAGCCCGTCGTAGTAGGCCAGGTCGTACATCGAAGCACGAGCGCGCGAGGGCATATTCTCTTCTTCGCGGAACGCCGGCACGTTGCGCATGGTCCTCGTCATGGATCCAATTTCCGGACGGCAGTTAAAACTCGCGTAGGAGAGCCAGGCGCGCTCATGCTGCTTCGTCTTGATCAGGTAACTGACCTCACGCGCAGGAACATCGAACTGATAGTCGAGCCGGGCGCCCTGCAGTAAACCGGCCTGAGGCATGAGCCAATGCAGGTCCAGAATAGAACCGGGCTTCAGACCGGGCACGGCAAATGACTTCACCAGCACTTTGAGGCGCCCCACCTTCGTCACCTGGTCCCGGATCTCCACCTTCGGCAACTCCGCCGAGGTGCCATCCGGTTGCGTCACGCGGACGCCCACATCCTTCAGCTCCGTGATCGAAGCCGGCAGCTTGACCGTCGAGAAATCCGCGGCGCCCTTTTCCGTGAAGATCTTGTACCGGACGCTGTAGTCCCAGGACACCCCCTCCCGGATCAACACGTGATAGAACAGAATCTCCACCGCCGCGCCCGGGTCAACCACCGGCGCCGACTTCAGCTCCTCCGGCGTCACCCGCCGCCACTCGATCTTGCCCGCCAGCGGCAGGCAGGCAACGAAAACCAAGGCTAGTCTGCAGATCATGACAACTAAGTAGCGTCCCAGGACGCCCGGACGGGACATTTTCCCCGGTATCATGCGGCATCGGCGGGGTGTGCGTGATTCCGTGGAAGGCGGAGCGCGAGGTCATCAACACCGGTGGAGAAGGCGCGCGGCGAAAAGACGGTGTGCAAGGCTTTGGAAGCGGGGATGAGCGCACAGGATGCGTTCCGCAAGTTCGGGATTTTGTCGCAGCGTGCCGGTCTGGGTTCGATTGTCCACGGCGCGTAACGGCGGGTAACGGCCTGATTTTGAACAGCTTGCCGGCCGGACAGGCCTTAACGAAGCAAAGCCAGATCGCGGGTCTGGGTTCGTGTTGCGGTTTGCCGCGCGAAGCCCAGCCGGGGCGCCTGGCATCGCTTTTTTCCAGGCATCCAGGTTGTGTGAAACGATTCGGTTTTCAGAAAACTGGGAGCCAGGAAGAGCCTGTGACGAAGCGAACCCAAAAAACCGGATGCCTCGCCCGGGTCGGTGGCGCCCGGTTGGGGTTGCATTACCAGGCGCCGCTTAATTGTTGAAAAGACGGGAAAAGTAAGTCTGGCCGGTTCGTGAACCGCTTGGACAAGTGCCAGAGGGGTCCACGTTGAGCGGTGCTGTGGTCAAAAGATGAACTTCAGCGCAGCCTGAATCTGGCGCGCGGCCAGAGCGCTGGAGATGCGCCCGAAGCGCGGATCGCCGGTATTGGTGGACGGGTTGCCGTAGTTCACGTTGTTCAGGGAGTTGAACATTTCCCAGCGGAATTGGAGGCGTTTTTGCTCGGTGATCAGAAAGTTCTTGAAGATGGACAGGTCCCAGTTGACAAGTCCGGGGCCGCGGAGAATGCCGTCGCCGGCGCTGCCGTAGGTTCCCAGGACGGGGTCGCGAAATGCGGCGGTATCGAACCACCGCTCGACGCGGCGTTGGTCTGTGGGCAGGTTGCCCGCCCCAATCCGGTCTGGCCGGTTGCCGGCGCGGTTGCCCCGGTTGTTGGAGACCGGTGAGGTTGTGGATAGCGCGGCACCGGAACGGAACGTGGTGATGCCGTTCACCTGCCAGCCGCCGATGAGTTGGTTCATCACCGGATTTGCGCCTCCGCCGAATCGCTTGCCCTTGCCAAAGGGCAGATCGTAAACATAGCTGGTGACGGAGTTGTGCGTGAAGTCATTGATTGGACCATAGTTGATCCGAATGTTGTTGATGTCCATGACGGTCCAGTTGTCGAAGGGCCGGATTGCCAGGGCCTTCGCCCATGTATAAACACCCAGCAGGGTGAGGCCGCCGGCGAAACGACGCTCCAGGCGCACGTTGAGCGCGTTGTAATTGGACCACGCCTGCGAGGTATTGCCGCTGACGAAGCCGACGTTCTGGAACGCCCGCCGGGACTGGATGGGCGTGGGCCTCGAGAGGTCGGCGTCCTGCCTGGCCGGGTTGGCATCCCAACGATTCGGCTGACGCACGGAGCGGTTGCCGGCATAGGCTACTTCCAGCATGAGGTTGGGCAGCAACTCCTGCTGTACGCCAAAGGTCCACTGATACGTGGTGGGCAGAACTTTATCCGGGCTTTGGAAATTCACTGTGACGGTACGGAAATCCAAACGATCAACCGGGACAACGGAAGGCCACAGCGTGGACGTGGTGAAGGCAGGGCGCGGAAAGTCGTTGAAATCGAGGTTCTCGTAGACGAAGGGCGGACTGAAATGGAAGAGCGCCACTTCCCACTGGCGGAAGTTGCCATAGGTGATGCCGGCGCCCGTGCGGATGACGGTCTTCTTGAACGGCGTGTACGCGAGACCAAGGCGCGGGCCCCAGTTGTTGCGGTCCGACGGGGCGATACGGCGGGGAAGGTCCCGGCCGGCCAGATCGAGCGCACCGCGGCGGAAGTTCCAGACGGCGAATTCGTCGCGGTCCTCCTGCGGCCACTGGACGTATTCATAGCGCATGCCGATGTTCAAGGTCAGGTTTCGCCTCAGGCGGATGTCATCCTGCGCGAAGAACGAGTATTCGCCGTTGGCCGTGCGGAACGAAAAGCCACTGCCCCCGGCGCGATGGGCAAACGCCGACTGCGGGATGCCAAGAAGGAAGTCCGCCACTGAGTTGTTGCTGTACTGGTTGGCAAAACCGTAGGCACCGTTCTGGATGGCGTAGCCGAGATCGTTGTAGCGGAGAAGGCGAACATCGCCGCCGAACTTGAGGGAATGTTTGCCCCGGATCCAGGTGAGTTGTTCGACGAATTGCCGGTTGATGTCTATGGCGCCGTTGGGGTTCCACTGGGGCGCGCCGATGTAGTTGAAACCGACAATGGAGATGCCGGGGGGCGCGTAGGCGCGGGGCTCCGGCGAAAGGTTGCGAAGGCCGAAGTCGCGCGTGACGTCGCGATCAAGCAGCGTGTCGGGACCCGTGTAGGTGTCGGTCCAGGAGTAACCGAAGCGCAGCGTATTCAGAAGAGAGGCACTGAAATTGTGGATGTGCTCGACGGCCAGATTGCGCACCTTAGAGAAGGACTGCGTGCCGGCAAAGGGCATCACGTTGCGGTTGATGATGCCGAACTCGAAACCGGAGTAGTGGCCGCTCAGCCGGTCTTTGGCGCTGAGCAGGTAGTCGATGCGGCCCGTGCCCTGGTTCATGGTGGTGGGATTGCTGAGCACGGCCTGATAGTTCAGGTTCGCCAGAGCGGTGGAGTTCGGAGCCGGATACAGTTTCGCCCCTTCGCGCGCGAATTGAGAGAATCGCGATGCGGGAACGGCACTGCCCGGGAACGGAGCGCGGGTGTCGGGGTCGTTGGCCACGCGCATGCCGGCCAGGTTGCCGCCCAGCATTGCCGGGGTAGGTACGTTGGCGAACACGGTGGAGCCGCGCCGGATCCGCTGCCCTTCGTAGTTGGCGAAAAAGAAGAGCTTGTCTTTGCGGATGGGTCCTCCAGCGGCCGCGCCGAACTGGTTAAAGCGCAACGGCGGGCGGCGCGTGCTGGTCAGGTCAAACGCGTTACGGGAGTCGAGTTTTTCATTGCGCAGGAACTCAAAGACGCTGCCGTGGAACTCATTGGTTCCCGAGCGAATGGCCGCGTTCACGATGGTGGCGGCGCGCCCGAATTCGGCCGAGTAGGAGTTCTGCATCACCTTGAACTCGTCGATTGCTTCCACCGACAGATTGAGGCCGTAGCCGCCCTCGCGCTGAATTCGGGTTTCGACGCCATCCACCAGAAAACTGTTCTGCGTGGGACGTCCGCCCTGGCTGAGAAAGTTGGGGCCGCCACTTTCGGTATTGCCGCCGAGGATGACGCCGTTGGTGAGCGCCGTGAGTTGCATGTAGTTTCGGCCATTCAGAGGCAGGTCGACAACCTGCCGGCGGGTGACCACGTTGCCAATGTCCGCGGTGTCTGTGGCGAGCACTGGGGCCGAGGCCACCACACTCACCGATTCGGTCACTGCGCCCACCTCCATGGCAAGATCGAAGCGAGCCGTCTGATTCACCTGCAGCACGATGCCCTGCACGCGAACGCCGCGAAAACCCTGGCGTTCCGCCTGGATGGTGTAGGTGCCAGGAATGAGTGTGTTGAAAGCGTAAGAGCCAACGTCGCTGGAGTCCTGCGCGTAGGTCTCGCGGGATTTCTCGTTGACGACGGTGACTTTGACGCCGGCCACCGCACTCCCGGAGGCGTCGCGGACGTCGCCGAGAATTCGGCCGAAGGTGGTTTGGGCGAGCAGTGGCTCGATCCCGGGATAGAACAACGGCGTCAGGAAAAGAACAAACCTTGCCCGGTTTAGCATGGAACCTCCCTAAGGTCAGTTTCAGACGGAAGACCGACGCCTGGATTGTATCGGATCGTGGGTGATGAGCGGCCCCCGGGCAAGCGTCAGGGGCACGATGCCCGCCCACACAGGTGAATGCCGGTCCTCGGGCGCCTCCGCCGGTGGACCGGACCGAACATCCAGGCGTGCCCCCGCCGTGGACACCGCCAGCAACCCGGCCTCGTCCACCTCCCGCTCGTTCGGCGCCCGGGCCGTGTCCCACCGGCCCGGCGACAGCCGGTCCGTCAACAGGCGCAGCGCCCGCAACTTCTCCGCCATTCCAGTCACCCGTTCCGGACGGCCTCGCAGCGTCACCACGCGATAGTTCACGGTGTGATGGATCGCCGAACGGGCCAACACCAGCCCGTCCAGCAGGGAGATGGTCACGCAAACCTCCCCCGCCTCCGCCGCACGGCCCAGGGCGTCCGCGGCCGGAATCAGGATCCTCCCGCCGTCGCGCGCATACGGCGCCACAACGATCAGGGGCCGGCCACCCATAAGGAACCCAACGTGGCAGACCAGCCCCTCATCGAGTACAGCGTCAATGGCCGCGCATCCAACCATGGGTGGTACCAGAATGTCACGCAAAGTGGACTCTTGAAAGATCCACTTTTTAGAAGTATCATAAGTCCACTTGCCATGGACTTCGCTGTCATCCTGGACCCGGAATCCCCCACGCCGCTCTTCCGCCAGTTGTCGGCCGAATGGCGCCAGGCCGTCCTCACCTGCCGTTTCGCCCCCGGCGAGCGCGTCCCTTCCACCCGCGGCCTGGCGGAACTGCTGGGCGTCTCCCGCACCACCGTCACCCAGGCCTACGACGAACTGCTGGCGGAAGGGTACTTCGAAGCCCGGCGCGGCTCAGGCACCTATGTCTGCCGCGAACTCCCGGAGCGGATGCTGCACGCCCGCCCCGGCGCCCGCAAGCCCGAAACCCCGCCATCCAACATCCGGCTCTCCGCCTACGGCCGCCGCCTCACCGCCGCCACCGGCCGCCGCGCCGACCACCTCGCCGCGCACAAGGCCCCCGCCATCTCCTTCGCCCACTGGACCCCGGACCCGCGCCGCCTCCCCCTTCCCGCCTGGCAGGCCGCCATGACCCGGGCCCTTCGCGAATCCGGCCCCGGCATCTTCGACTATCAGCCGGACCCCGGCGGCTACCTGCCCCTGCGCGAAGCCCTGGCCTCCCACCTCGCCAAGGCCCGCGGCGTGCGGGCGAGGGCCGAAGATGTGGTCATCGTCAACGGGTCCCAGCAGGCAATCGACTTGAGCGCGCGCCTGCTGGTGGACCCGGGCGATGTCGTGGCCTTTGAGAACCCCGGGTACCGCGGCGCCCGCCTCATCTTCGAATCCTGGGGCGCCCGCCTCGCGCCCGCGCCCGTGGATAGCCAGGGCGTCATCGTCAGCGCGCTGCCGGAAGAGGCCAAGGCCATCTACATCACCCCGTCACACCAGTTCCCCACCGGCTGCGTCATGTCCCTGGCGCGGCGCCTGGAACTGATCGAATGGGCGCGCCGCACCGGGGCCGCCATCATTGAGGATGACTACGACTCCGAGTTCCGCTATGCCGGACGGCCGCTGCCCGCCCTGCAGGGCATCGCCGGCGGCGCCAACGTCATCTACCTGTGCAGCTTCTCGAAGGTGCTGTTTCCGGGCCTGCGCGTGGGCTACATGGTGGCTCCCCACGCCGTGCTGGAGCGCGTGAAACGAGCCAAGTGGCTGGTGGACCGCCAGACCGCGTGGCTGGAACAGGTGGCTCTCGCGCACTTCATCGCGGATGGTCACATGGCCAGCCACATTCGCCGGATGCGGGTTTCGCACGGTGCCCGGCGCCGGGCCCTGATGGCCGCGCTCGACAAGCACCTGGCAGGCCGCGTCCGCGTGATGGGCGACGCGGCCGGGCTGCACGTGCTGATCGAACTCCTGACGGATCTCGACGAGCAGGAAGTGGTGCGGCGCGCCGGTGAACAGGGCCTGGGCCTGATGGCGGCGTCGCTCTACTACCTTAAGCCCACATTTCCGTTTTGAGCCGCGCGTGCGAATCTCCTGGATGCTCGTCCGCATCAATATCGATAGGGGTTTGAAGGCAGCGAAGACCCCTGCGGAGGACAGCACCCAATGGGTGACAAACAAAACCAGCCCTTTCAGCTCTCGTTCAACGGCCTTCTCAAGATCGACTTCCAGGGATCGCGCGTTACTTCCGATGGTGGTCTGATCCTGGTGCGTGAGTTGGATGAACGGCTGGGCTTCGGTGCTCTCATTGCCCAACACCTGACTGACTCACGGCGCGGCAAGAATACCCAGCTTCCGCTGGCGGACCTACTGCGCCAGTCCGTCTACAGCCGGATTGCCGGCTACGAGGATGTCAACGATGCCGAGCGGCTCTCGCAGGATCCAACCTTCCGGCTGA
>VFZY01000125.1 GCA_016870915.1 Acidobacteriota bacterium
CGAACGTTCTGAACGAGTTCCGTTACGGCCGCCAGAAGGTGCAGATCGATTCGCTGAACCTGTTCCGGTTGGGCAATGCCGACGCTGGCGCGCGCCTCGGCATTCGCGGCATTACTTCCGATGCTTCGAACCCGGGCATTCCGCGGTTGGTGATCGCCGGCTACATCCCGGTTGGCGATCAGGGCGACGGCACGCAGTGGTTCCATCGCGACGGTACGCATCAGCTTTATAACGCCACCACCATCACCATCGGCAACCACTCCCTGAAGGGCGGCTTCGAGATGCGGCATCTGGCCACCAGCCGCGCCGCGGCCAACGATGCCCGCGGCCGCTTCAACTTCACGGGTGCCATGACGGGCAACGCAGCGGCCGACTACCTGCTCGGCTATCCCGCGCAGGCCGTCACCGCGCTTCCTCCGCAATGGATCAACATGCGCGGCTGGCGCTTCGGCGGCTTCTTCCTGGACGATTGGAAGGCCACACCGAAGCTCACTGTCAACCTCGGTCTGCGCTACGACTTGAGCACCGTGCCTTTCGAAAGCACGAAGAACGCATTCATTGTCGACGCCACGGGTTCTCGCCTCGTGCCGGCTCATGAGAACGGCGGCATCGTCAACGGCGACCCCAACAATTTCGCCCCACGCATCGGCCTTGCCTACCGCCCGTTCGGCAACAAGACTGTGTTCCGCGCTGGATATGGGGTCTACTACAATTCGAACCAATTGAACAACTTCACGTTGCTTGCAAGCAACGGCTTCCTCGTCACGCAGTACGACTCGCCGGCAGCCAATCCCAATATCCTCATCGCCGATCCGTTCCGCGGTACCCCCGGCGTTCCTCCACCGCGCTCGCTGGTGGCGCTCAATCGCGATCTGCCCACTGCGTACATGAATCAATGGAGCTTTAACATCCAGCGCGAGCTATGGACCAGCTTCGGCCTCGAGATCGGTTACATCGGCTCCCGCACCTTGAAGCTCGATCGCAATTTCCAGATGAACAATCCCCGCCCCGGACCGGGCAACGTGCAGGCCCGCCGCCCCAACCAACGCTGGGGACCCATCCGCCTCATCTCCAACGATTCGTTCGCCAACTACAACGCGCTGCAAGTCGTCGGCCGGCAGCGCTTGCATAAGGGGGCTTCCTTTCTCATGAGCTACACCTGGTCGAAGGCCATCGATACAACCGCGGAATCGAACGGTGGCGGCACGAACATGGACCCGTTCAACCTCGCGCTCGATCGCGGCCGTGCCAACTGGGACTTCACCCATCGCTTCGTTGGCAGCTATCTCTATGAACTGCCGTTCTTCAGAGCCGCAACACAACCGTTCGCGCGCTGGGCGCTCGCAGGCTGGCAGGTGAACGGCATCGCGACACTGAAAACCGGGCAGCCGTTCTCGGTCACCATCGCCGACGACAATGCAAACCACGGACAGTTGGGGCAGCGCGCCAACCGCATCGGCGTGGGCACTCTCGATGGAGCGCAGCGCACGCTGCAGCGCTTCTTTGATACCGCGGCGTTCAATCGCCCCGCGCAGTTCACCTTTGGCAATGCGGGCCGAAATATCCTCAATGGCCCCGGCATTGTGAACTTCGATCTCTCGCTGTTCAAGAACTTCCGTTTTAGCGAGCAGACGCAACTCCAGTTTCGCTTCGAGGCTTTCAACAGCCTGAACACCCCCATCTTCGCGCTACCAGGCTCGGTGCTCGCGACGCCGGTCTTCGGCCAGGTAACCGCAACCGCCCAGGACAACCGCAGCCTTCAGTTCGGGCTGCGGTTGAATTTTTAATCAGAGGAGCCAACGATGAGCATTCTTCGCAGACGCCTGTTTCAAAGTGCCGGCTGGCTGGCGGCGTTCGGCCAGTCCGCCAAAGCCGCGGCCACAACCCCGCGCAATCCGGAAGAGAGCCGCAAGGTGTACACGAAACTCGGGCTGCGCCCCATCGTCAATGCCGCGGGCACCTACACAACACTCGGCGGCTCGCTGATGCCGCCCGAAGTCGTCCAGGCGATGGATGACGCCGCCCGCCACTATGTGCCTATCAAGGACTTGAGCAAGGCCGTGGGTGCGCGGATCGCTGAACTCACAGGCAATCCCGGTGCGCTCGTCACCACCGGTGCCGCGGGCGCGATCTTCGTCGGCACCTGCGCCTGCATCGCCGGCGATGACCCCGACAAAGCTAAACGCCTGCCGTTTACAGACGGCATGAAGAATGAAGTGATCGCGCAGAAGCTGCACATCACCGGCTGGACCCGGCAGTGCGAAGCGGCCGGTGCGCGGATGGTTGAAGTGGATCACCGCGACGAGATCGAGCGGGCCATCAACGGGCGCACCGCCATGATGTACTACCTCATCGCTGACCGCCACTTCGGAAAGCATCGCGATCAGCCCGATGCCCCCGGAGCCCGCGTGTCCCTCGCTGAGTGTGTCGAAATCGCGAAGAAGGCGCGCATCCCGCTGCTCGTCGATGCCGCTGCCGAACTGCCGCCTCACGAGAACCTCAGTGGCTACGCCAGGATGGGCGTCGATCTGGTCTGTTTTAGCGGCGGCAAGGGCCTGCGGGGGCCGCAGAACGCAGGGCTGCTGGTTGGCCGTAAGGATCTTATCGATATAGCCGAGACCTTCCAGAGCCCGTACTCCGGCATCGGCCGCGACCTCAAGATCTCGAAAGAAACCTACATCGGCATGCTCGCAGCCGTCGAACGTTACGCCAGGCAGGATCATGCCGCCGAGTACGCGCGATGGCAGGCGCAGGCCGACTATATGATCGCCGAGATCCGCAAAATCTCCGGTGTCACAGCCGACTACGTTCCCAAACACATCACCAATCATGTGCCGCGCATCTGGTTCCGGTGGGACGAGCAGGCGCTCAACTTCTCCCGCGAGGACTGCTTTAAGGCGCTCGACGCCGGCGACACTCCAGTGGTGCCGCTGCGCACGCCGATGGGCGTCACGCTGGTGCCCTGGATGATGAACCCTGGCGAGGAGCGCATTGTCGCCCGCCGCGTCAGGGAAGTGCTCGAAAAGGCGAAGGCTACGCGCGCCCAGCGGCCCTTCCGCACCGAAGCTGAACTCGCCGCCGACTTCGGCATGGACAACCCCATCGATGTCTGGCTCGGCGCCGATACCATTCACCAGGGTCTCGATTAATATGCTCATTCCCCTGTTTCTGACAGCTCTTCTCCAGGCACAGAGCTACAAGTACGATCTGTTGCTGAAGGGCGGCCATGTCATCGACATGGCCAACAATCGCAACGGTGTGATGGATGTGGCGGTGGCCGATGGCAAGATCGCCGCCGTGGCCGCCAATATTCCCGCCGGGGAGGCGTTCAAGGTCGTGAACGTGGCCGGCCACTACGTCACACCCGGACTCATCGACATCCACGCCCACATCGTGGGAGGCCGCGCCGAGCGGCCATCCTACCCGGCGGACCTCAACTTCTCCTCCGGCCTCACCACCATCGTCGACGCCGGCTCCCATGGGGCGGACAACTTCGCCAACTTCCGCAAGAATGTCGTGAACCACTCGAAGATCCGTGTGCTCGGGCTGGTGAATATCGTCCGCGTCGGCATGGGCGACGATCGCGAGCAGGATCCCAAGTTGATGGATCCCAAACTCTGCGCCGAAACCATCAAGGCGAATCGCGATATCGCCGTCGGCGTCAAGACCGCTCATTACTGGACCGGCCAGTCATGGGATAAGGAGCATCCGCCATGGGCCGCGGTCGACGGCGGCGTGCAATGCGGCGAGCTCGCCAACGTGCCGCTGATGGTCGACTTCTGGCCGCGGGATGGGCGTACCTATGACGACCTCATCCTGAAGCACATGCGCCCCGGCGACATCCATACGCACGTCTTTGCCCAGCAGTTCCCGCTGCTTGATGCCCAGGGCAAAGTGCAGAAGTACATGTACGAAGCCCGCAAGCGCGGCATTATCTTCGATGTCGGTCATGGCGCGGGCAGCTTCTGGTGGCGCCAGGCGGTGCCGGTGATGCAACAGGGCTTCTGGCCGGACTCCATCTCCACCGACCTGCACAGCGCCAACTGGAACGGCCCGGTCGTCAACATGATCACCACCATGTCCAAGTTCCTGGCGATGGGCATGCCGATACACGAGGTGATTCGCCGCTCCACGGTGAACCCTGCGCGCCAGATCAAGCGGCCCGAGTTGGGCACGCTCACCGTGGGCCGCGAAGCCGATATCGCCGTGCTCGAAGTGCTCAAGGGCAAGTTCGGCTACACCGATTGCGGCCGCGCCAAGTTCGTGGGCGATTCGAAGATCGAGGCTCGCGTCACCCTGAAGGATGGCCGCATCGTGCACGACCCCACAGGTGTCACCATGTACCCCTACGACAAAGCACCGCCCTCCTACTTCAAGACCCCGAAGCTCCAAGGCGTCGAGCCGAGCGCGATCGCCGAGCCCAGCCTGCCTAGCCGGAAGGCCGCGGCCAGCACCAAGAAATAGGGTCCCTGCTCAACGCCCCTCGGAGCGATCCGCGAGGCCGCTTCCGCGCCCCGCGCTCCGCTTCATCCGCGCGGTCCAATACCCGCAGACCGGCTGCGGCGCTGCCGCGCGCGGCGAGAGTTCGGAAGCGGACTTCCGCGTCGAATTGGGTGAGTGCCACAGTAGCCCACTCATCCACCAGCCGGTTCATGCTCATGCCACGGCTCTCCGCCAACCGGCGCAGTCTTTCATGTTTCTCGTTCGGAATTCTCAGTGTCAGTACGCTCATGACTGTCCCTTGTTGCCGCCGAAGACAAGACGGCGTTGCCCGGCGCCGGCGCCCAGCGCTTCCCACGCCACGCCGAGCGTGATGAGCGCTTGCCGCGCCGCGCCAGCAAAGCCACTCGCGCTGTAAGGATCGTTCTCGCGTAGTGTCTTTTGAACGGCGCATTTCTCCCTTGCAACAACCCGACATTCAGCGTACGCAAAAACCCGGCACCGTGCAGCACAAACAGGGCCGCTTGCGGTGATTTCATCCGAAATCGCGCCAATCTCGTATGAACGGGAACGGCGAACGACAGCCGTCTCACAAAGCTGAACGGAGGAAATCATGCGCACTGTAGTTCTGTCTTCATTCGCGGCCGTCTCACTGATGGCGGCCGACTTCGATTTCAAGAAGCTGCCGGCCGACACGGAAATCGAGTACTGGCAGCGGTCCGGGCTCGAGGGCGAGATTCCCAAAGCCGCCCCGGCCCTCACCATCTTTCTCTCCACCGAAGTCACCTTCCGGAACACCAACAAGACGGCCGCTAAGCGATTCTTTCTCTGCGTCACCGGCGTCAGCAAGGAAGGCCGGGCCAAAGTCGAGCGTTTCGCCTACGACATCGCCTACGACAACGCCGCCGGGCGGTTCGATTGCAAACTGACAGGCAATGAGCTACCCGAGGAGAAAACCCGCCTGGGCAACTTCGGGTGCCAGTTGGTGGAGTTGAAGGCCGGCGAAACCAAGACCATGAAGTGGGTCACCGGAGCGGTTCCGAACAACACCGACGGTGAACGCGAGACGCCCGGCAAAATCCGGATCCAGAATGGCTCCACGGCCGGAAAGCGGGCCACCGGGCCTGCCATGGCGGCACACCGGCCGCTGGGCATGGGAGGCGTGGCCCCCGATGACAGGCTCTTCTCAAAGACCGATAAGCTGCTGTTCCAGTTCGTCCTGCTCGATGACAGGAAAGGGATGACCGCTATCACCAAGGATGGCGAACGGAACGACAAGGCCTGCAACAAGTGCTTCGGGATGAATATCTTCCTCAAGCCGCCCGCCGCCGCTGACCTGCCGGTCGGGACCAGGATGTGGGCGGACTGGCACGGGCATCGCACCGTCCGCGCCCGGCCGGAAACGGAAGTGAAGGTCCCCATCAACCTGTTCACCGACATGAGCCTCGGCAGCCGCACGCCGCGCGGCGGATTGAAAATCACCGTCGAACTGGAGCCCCTCGACGCGCACCTGATGCGCCAGGGCTGGCAGGTCACCGTGGATCCCGGGAATGCCAATCTCATGCAGGCCAACGAACTGCGCGGCATGTTGACCGCCAAGGTTCCCAAGGGCTTCGGCACGTCGGCCAAACCGGAGGAAAATCTGGCGCAGTTCGTGGTGAACATCAAGGACGGCGCCACTCTGCTCACCCGGAACATCATCAAGATGCGCGCGCCAGCCCAGTGCGATACCGCTCTCACCGGGATCATCGATTCGAAAAACATCCTCGAGATCTTCGCCCTGGCCGGCACCCGCATCGGCACGCCGTCTCTAGACGACCCCTACGACGTCGATCGCGACGGCATCATCACCGTCAACGACGCCCGCACCTGCGTCCAGCGCTGTACCTATCCGGTCTGCGCCTCGGCCCAGTTCTGAAATCATCGGGAACGCCAGGAGGGAAATCATGAAGAACTCACTACTCGCACTGCTTTTGTTCACACTGCTCTGCTCCGGCCTCGCGTCCGCCGCCACCCTGCGGTTTGACCCGCCCTACAAGCTCACCCTGGGCGAGGAGGTGTCCATCGGGCTGGTCCTCGACGGGCTCGACGCCACCGCCGGGCCACTCGCCGGAGCCTTCGACATCACCATCGCCTACGACCCATCGATCATCCGCCATACCAGCCTCATCATCCAGCCTGGCCTCGGCGACGAAGCCGCCTTCGAAGTCTTGACCAGTACCGGCGGGTTTCCAGGCGAAGCCTCGCTTTCGGCCGTCTCCCTGCTCGACTACAGCGCCCTCGCCGCGCTCCAGACCGGATCGTCGCTCCGTCTGGCCACCCTGGTCTTCACTCCCTGGGGCGTGGGCGTGTCACCCCTCACCATCACTTCCCAGGTTGTCAGCGGGCTGTTTCCAAATCCCTCAAGCCCCGGCGCCGCCGATGTGGAGATCCTCCCCGTGAGCCTGGAAACCGGCGCTATTGAAGTGCAGCGTGTGGTGCCGGAACCCGGAACCTGGGCTTTTCTGGGTCTGGGCCTCGCCACCCTGGCGGCGGTCTCCAGACGAGGACGCCATCAAGACTAAAAACTAAAGCTCCGCCGCCCCCTGCCGATCTGCCAAACAGGAGCAGACTCACATGGGGCTCACGCCACTTGCGTTCACCGGTATCAGCAGCTTCTCGCAGGATTTTCAAACCATCCTGAAGCGGGCCGTCGATATCGCGGCACTGCCGGGCAAGGCCCTGCAGAACGAACAAGCCGATCTCATTCAGAAGAAAACCCTGGCCGCCAACCTGCGCGAAGCCGTGGCCAGCTTCACCTCGTCGTTTGAATCGCTCACCGCCGCCGGGGATAACAAGGGCATCGTGGCCAGCAGTTCGGCCTCCGCGAAGGTATCCGTTTCCACCACCTCCGCCACCGAGCCGGCGGTGTACTCCATCACGAACCTCACCTCGCTCGCCTCCACCGCTTCCGAAACATCACTCTCCGGCTACGCGGATTCGGCCGTCACCCAGGTGTCCGCCTCCGGCACCGTGCTGCTCACCGTAGGGTCCGAAACCAAGACCATCACCCTCACCGGCGCAACCAACAACCTCCTCGGGCTGCGGGATGAAATCAACAACGCCGGGCTCGACGTGCGGGCCACCATCTTCACCACCGGCAACGAAAACTACCTCTCCGTCACATCAACCAAGTCGGGGGCAACCACCCTCACGCTGAAAGAGGATCCCGCCGGCGCCAACACCGACCTGCTCACCACGGCCAATCAAGGGACAAATGCTTCCTTCCAGGTGAACGGTGTGCTTGTCTCAAAAACCACCAACACCATCAACGATGTCGTTCCAGGCATCACCTTCACCCTGAACGACGTGACTGACCCCGGTGAAACCGTCACCCTCACGCTCGCCTCCAACCGGTCCCGCCTCTCCAGCGGCCTCCAGAGCCTCGTGTCCAGGTACAACTCCGTCGTCGATCTCGTCGATGCCCAGATCGGCGAAACCGCCGGTCTGCTTTCAGGCGACAGTCTGGTGCGCAGTGTCCAGAACACATTCCGGTCCTTCACCGGCTTCATCACCACCCGCACCGAAAGCGTCACCATCGGGGGCGTCACCACCACCGTCGACCCGCTGGTCAAGGATCTGGCCGCTCTGGGCATCGAACTTGATTCCAAGGGTAAAATCAGCTTCAACCAGGCCACCTTCGATGCCCTGTCCGAAGCCGCCGTCGAAGATGGATTCCAGCTGGTCGGCACCGCCGCCACCAGTCTCGGCAGCCTCCTGGAAGACTTCAAGGCCCTCAGCGACTCCGTGACCGGCTCCATCCAGGTTCAGATCAACCAGTTCGACACCTCCCAGCAGCGGATCAGCGACCGCGTCACCGAAATCACTGATCGCGTCAACCGCCTCCAGGCCAATCTCTCGCTTCGCCTGCAGCAGGCCGATGCCCTGCTGGCCGGACTGGAAGCGCAGCGCAGCGTGGTCGACGCCAGCATCAAAGGCCTTCAACTGACCCTGTTTGGAAAGAACCCCGGATAAGACGTTGCCCCCCCCAGCTCCAATCACTCCTGGCCGAACTCGAAGAAACCACGGCTGCCCTCCGCCACCGTTGGGGGACCCCCTCCGCCCCCACGCTTGCCGGGCGCCGCGCCAGCCTGGTGGCCCGCCTGGCATCGTTGCCACCCAGTCCCGAATTACTCGATGTCTTCGAACGCGTTCGCCAAATGGACGCCGGCCTCGAACGGTTCCTTCGAGCCGAGCGCGCCCAGATCCTCGCCCAGCAATCGGAATCGAATCAGAACCGGCAGCGTGTGAAGATCTGGCAGGGTGCGCTGGTCGAAGAGGCCAACCAACAGGCGGCAAGAATCACCCTCGAAGGGTGACCCGTCCCTCACCCTCCGGCCGCTATTCTGGTCAGAGCAACCTGTGAAGGGCCCTCTCTCATGCGTGATCCTCGCCCTGGCGGGCAACACCCTCTGGGCAGGCTGTGTCTGCTCCGGCCGCGTGGTGGACCCCTCCGGCAAGCCCGTCCCCGATGCCCGGATCGCCCTGCGCTCCCCCGTGCGCACCACCCTCGGCGCCACCCGGAGCGGCGCGTCCGGGCTCTTCACCATCGAAACCGAGGCCTGCGGCCCGGCCCTTCTCTCCGTGGCCCACGCCGGCTTCGCGGATCGCACTCTCGCTGTTCGCCTCGACACCGCCGCCGCCGATCTCACCGTCGCCTTGAGCCTCACACCGGTGGAAGAGCACGTCACCGTGACAGCCGAGGCGGACGGCGTTTCCATGGCCGGGGAAACTGCCCAGCGTGTCAATTCCCTGCCCCGCAGCGTGCTCGCTGAGCGCGGCCGGACGGTTCTCACCGAGGTCGCGGCCGGTGAACCAGGCGTCCAGGAACAGCGGACATCCCCCCAGATGGGCGGCTTCTTCGTGCGCGGCCTCACCGGCCGCGGTGTCGCCGTGTACCGCGACGGTTTCCGCTACACCACCGCCGCCCAGCGCGGCGGCGTGAGCACCTTTCAGAACCTGGTGGACACCGCCGCGCTCGATTCGGTGGAGATCCTGCGCGGGCCAGCCTCGGCGCAGTATGGGTCCGATGCCCTGGGCGGCACCATCAACCTGCTTTCCGCGTTTCCTCTGGACGCCTCCCGGCACTGGTCGGCCGAAGCTACCGCCATGGCGGACTACGCCTCGGCCCTCACCGGAACCAGTGTGCTCGCCGCGGCGCGCACAGGCCGGCTCGACCTCACCATCACCGGAGCGGCCCGGCGCATGGGCGATGTCCGCACCGCGGGCCGGCTCGATGGCCATGCCGCCGTCACCCGGTTCCTTGGCCTGCCTTCCACCGTGGCCGCACCGGGCCGCCAGCCGGAAACCGGTTTCACCCAGTACGGCGGCTCCGCGCATGCTCAGGTCCGCATCACCGGAGCTTCCCATCTGCAGTTCCACTACGAACGCGGCCAACAGGACGGCGGGTCGCGCTATGACCAGTTACTCGGCGGCGACGGCAACCTCATCGCCAGCCTTCGGAACCTGATGATGGACTTCGGCTATCTCAAGTTTCAGCGCATGAACTGGGCCGGTTTCAGCCAGGTATCCGCCGGCGGCTCCTACACCGCGCAGCGTGAGGAGCGTGTGAACCAGGGCGGCAACGGCAACCCGCGCGGCGGTATCACCCATCAATATGAGCGCATCGCGGTCCTCGGAGCCACCCTGTCAGCCAGCCGCCACTGGCGCGGGCACGCCCTCGCGCTGGGCGGCGATCTCTACCGGGAGCGCATGCGTTCCCCGGCCTTCACCACAAATCCGGTTACCGGCGGCGTCTTCAGTTCACGGCCCCGCGTGCCCGATGGAGCCACCTATCTTACGTCCGGCGCCTATCTCCAGGACGCATGGCGGGTCACATCGAGGCTCCGCCTGTCCGGTGCCGTGCGCGCCGGCGGCGCCACCTATAAATCGCTGCTCGCCACACCCACGGATTCCCTCACCGCCAACGCCGTCACAGGCCGCGCCGGGGCGGTCATGCGCCTGGCCGGTCCCGTGTCGGTTCATGCGCAGTACGCCCGCGGCTTCCGCGCCCCCGGCATGACGGACCTCGGCACCCTTGGCCTGCAGGGCAATGGCAGCTATGAAGCCAACGTCAACGATCTGGCCGGCCGCGGAGCCATCGTGGGGACCCGTGCCGATGACCAGGCTTCCGCCAGCGGCTTCGCCGTCGCCAGGCTCCGGCCGGAAACAAGCAACAACATCGAAGGCGGCGTGCAGGTGGAAAGCCAACGCCTGCGCCTGGAAGTCACCGCCTTCCGCATGGATCTGCGCGACAGCATCGTCTCGCAAACCCTGCTGCTGCCCCAGGGCGCGGTGGGCCAGTTCCTGGGAGGTGAGCGTGTCGTGCGCCAGTTGCCGTCGGGCGCCGTCTACGTGGACGCGGCGACCAACCCTGTGTTGGTGCGTGCGAACTACCTGGGAGCCCGGTTGGCCGGCATCGAACAGGCCGTGCGCCTGCGCCTCACTCCCACTCTCACCTTCAATCAGAACTTCACCTCCATCAGGGCGCATGCCGCCGGCAGTTCCCTGCCCCCCGATATCGAACCGGGCGTGCCGCCGGCCACCGCGCACGCAAGCCTGCTCTATACAAGGCGGCGTCTCTGGCTTGAGCCCTACGCCACCGTGGCCTGGCGCCAGACACGCCTCTCCTCGCTCGCCCTCGCCGACCGGCGGGTCGGGGCATCACGCTCACGCGCAAACATCGCAGCGTTCTTCAACAACGGAGCCCGGGCGCGCGGGTTGGTCGTCGACGGACGCCTGCAAGCCACCGGCGAGACTCTCGAGCAGGTGCAGACCCGGGTGCTGGGCCCCCTCAACTCGGCGCCCCTCTTCCCCGAGATCCCGGGCTACGGCCTGGCGGGCATACGCCTGGGAGTTCCCCTGGGCGAACAATCCGACCTGTTCGTCGACGCTTCCAATCTGGCCGATAAGCGCCATCGCGGCATCGGCTGGGGAATCGACGGAGCGGGGCGCTCGGTCACCGTCAAGTACCGCGTGCGTTTCTAAGCTCGGAAGATCACTCCGGCCCTTCCTGCTTCGTGCCCCCCGCACGATTCGGCGCCGGCAGCCGAGCCCCCACCGCCGTGCGCCACGCCGCCAGCCGCCCGCGAAGCTCAGCGGTGCGGGCAGGCTCCGCGGCGGCAAGGTCCTGCTTCTCATAAGGATCCCGGGCCAGATTGTAGAGTTCCGCGCGATCATCCTCGAAGTACTCAATCAACTTCCAGTCGCGAGAGCGAATGGCGCTCGCCGGCGTCGTTGTTTCGTAGTAGTGCGGATAGTGGAAGAACAGATCCTCGCGGGCCAGCCGGGCCCGGGGATCTCGAACCAGAGGGCTCAGCGAGAGACCATCGATGGCGGCCGACGGCGTGGTGCCGGTAAGCTCGGCGAGCGTTGGCAGCAAGTCGCAGGAAGTCACTGGTTCGTCAGTGATGGCGCCGGCCGGAATGCCCGGTCCGCGAAGGATCATCGGGACACGCAGACCGCCTTCGTAAAGCGATCCCTTACCGGAGCGGAGCGGCGCATTGGATGTCACCTGCCGGCCGTCGTAGCGTCCGATGTACCCGCCATTGTCCGATGTGAAAACCACAATCGTATTGGCCGCGGCCCCCGTCTTCTCCAGCCAGTCGAGCAGCCGGCCCACGTTTTCGTCAAGCGAGTGGATCATGGCGGCGTAATCGGGATTCTGGTGATTCATGCCGGGCTTCACGCGAGCCCTGTACCGCGCCGTCAGCTCGGGTTTGCCCTCGATCGGTGTATGGGCATTGTGATACCAGAGGTTCAGAAAGAACGGGCGGTTCTGCCCGCGTGCATGGTCCAGGAACCGGAGCGCCTCCGAGGTCAAACGATCCGTCAGGTATTCACCGGCGGCCCCATAGTCAAGGCCGGGAACGTAGCGATACTCGCCTCTGAAACGCTGTGTGCCGCGATAGGGATACCAGAAGGTTTGAGGGGCGCCCCAGTGCGACGCGCCGACGTTGACATCGAAGCCCTGGGTTTCCGGGTAGAAGGATGCATCGCCCAGGTGCCACTTGCCCACATGGCCGGTCACGTAGCCGGCCGCCTGCAGCATCTCAGCCAGCGTCGTTTCCCGATGAGGCAGATCGGTCTCGGCAACCGGGGGCACAAGCTTGCGATTGCTAGGCGGCTTGGCGGCGCCCTCACGCCAGATCGTAATGCCAAGCCGGGCGGGAAACTTGCCGGTGAGCAGAGCCGCGCGAGTGGGCGAACAGACCGGGGCGGCCGAGCACGCCTGCGTGAATCGCAAACCCTGCCTGGCAAGACGGTCGATGTGAGGCGTTTCATGAAGGTCCGCGCCGTAGGCCCCGGTGTCGGCCCAGCCCAGATCGTCCGCCATAATCAGCACGATGTTGGGCGGCCGCCTGGGCTGAGCGGCAGCGAGCGCGGGCAGCGAGAACAACGCACGGCGGGTCAACTGGGTCATCGTTCCGATTATGACGTTTTCGATGATGACCCTTCGACGATCCGCGCCGGATTCCAGCCTGCGCTATGATCGGCGGATTGCCGTCTCTTGAGACCATCACCCGCGTGGCGGCCGTCGAACTGCAAGCGTTCTACTATGCTTTCTGCTGCTGGCGGGCGAAGCCCGAAGTAACACCGGGATCGCGGGCGTTCTCCATCCACCGCGAAGCGGGCGTGGTGGCGCTGTTCAGCGTAATCGCGGTGCTGGGGTGCATTGAAACCGTGGGCATCCATTTTCTGATCTCGCGCTGGAACCGGACAGCCGCCTGGGTGCTGACCATTCTCTCGGGATACGGCCTCGTCTGGATCGTGGGCCTCTGCCAATCGATCCGTCTGCGGCCGGTGCTGCTTGATGAAGAGGGCCTATTGTTACGGCTCGGCCTGGTCTGGAGTCTCAGAGTTCCCTATTCCGCGATCGCAGCCCTGCACGATGGCGGCTGGGGGCATGACGCGAAAGTGGCTCCGCTTGGCGGGCCGAAGACCGTCATCGAACTGCATCAGCCCGCCACGCTTGTCTATCCGTTCGGGATCACCCGGCAGGCTCGCCGCATCGGCGTCGCCGTGGATGGCCACCCGGAATTCGTCAAAGCGCTCGAATCGCAGAGGCTCGCGGAGTGAGCCCGTCTTGCGCGGCTACCTGGAAGCGCAAAGGCTCGCGGAGCGAGTCCGTCTTGCGCGGCTACCTGGAAGCAACTCGCACGGCCAGCCCCCGAGATTGCTAGATTCAATGAACAGAGTGCTGAAACTTCTGCTGTCCATCGCCCTGGCGGGGCCCCTGGCTGCCCAGGACGGCGTCACTTTCTTCGAAACCCGTGTCCGTCCCGTCCTGGCGCGCGCCTGCTACACCTGCCACAGCGCGCAGGCGAAAACACCCTTTGCCGGCCTTCGCGCCGATTCGCGGGAAGGACTCCTGCGAGGCGGCGACCACGGCCCCGCAATCGTGCCCGGCCAGCCGGAAGCCAGCCGCCTGGTCGCCGCCATCCGTCACCGTTCCATTCAGATGCCACCGGCCGGAAAGCTGCCGGAAGAAGAGATCGTGGCGATCGAGAAGTGGATCGCCATGGGAGCGCCATGGCCCGCCAGCCCCGTCGCGCAATCCGCCAAGCCAACGGCTGCCGCTTCGAAACACTGGGCCTGGCAATCCGTACAAGCCCCCACCGGAGCTACCATCGATGGCCTCATCGAACAGAAGCTGGCAGCCACCAGCCTGCGCCTGTCCCCGCCCGCCGCGCGCCGCACCCTGTTGAGGCGCCTCCACCACGATCTGACAGGCCTCGCGCCCACGGCCGAAGACTACCAGGCATTTGAGAAAGAGAGCGCGGAAAGCGCGGTCACCCGCCTCCTGGCATCGCCCCATTTCGGCGAGCGGTGGGCACGCCACTGGCTCGATCTGGCCCGGTTCTCCGACGCCGGATTCAACAACATCCGCTTCGGCTACGGCCACGCCTATCGCGACTGGGTGATCGCAGCCTTCAACCGGGACCTCCCCTACAACGAATTCATCACCCATCAACTCGCGGCCGACAAACTGCCCGGCAATGCCCCGGGGAATCTCGCCGCTCTCGGATTCCTCGCCCTGGGCGCCGATCCACACCGCGCCTCCGGCATCGCCGACAAACTCGACGACCGCATCGATACCACCACCCGGACCTTTCTGGGCCTCACCGTGGCCTGCGCCCGCTGTCACGATCACAAATACGACCCCATCCCCACCCGCGACTACTACTCCCTCTACGGCATCTTCCTGAACACTGTCGAGCGCCTGGAACCCGTCGCCACCGGCCCCGTTGCGGCCCATCCCTACTACGACAAGCAACTCGCTCGCCGCCTCGGCCAACTCGATGCCTACCAGCGTGCGCGCATCGCGGAATTGCGGACCGATGCCCGCGAGCTCGAGCCAAAGTATCGCGCCGCCGCCGTCGAGGCCCGCGGCATGACAGGCGCCCAGGTGGAGAATCTGGCGCGGGAGCGGAATCTCAATTCCTATGTGCTCAACCGCTGGCTGCGCAAGCTGGCTGGCGAGCTGCCTGGCAATCCCGAGGAGATCCCGCTTGAAGACTTCGCGCAGGTTCAGACCGAGGGCGACTACAACACAACCAACAACCTGGCCTGGGAATACCGCCGCCTGCTCTCCGATGCCGCCTTCCGGTTGGGCGCCGCGCGCGCCCCCGCCGTGCGAGATCGCGACGAGATCCTGCCGGCGCACATCCTGATCCGCGGCAATCCAGCGGACCCGGGCGAACGCACGCCCCGCCGCTTCCTAAGCCTCCTGTGCGGGGACTCCTGCCCCGAGTTCCGCAATGGCAGCGGACGGCTGGAATTGGCCCGCGCCATCGCCAGCCCCGGCAATCCCCTCACCGCTCGCGTGCTGGTCAATCGCGTCTGGACCCAACTGTTCGGCGAAGGCCTGGTCCGGACGCCCAGCGATTTCGGAACACGCGGCGAATCACCCACCCACCCCGAACTGCTGGATCACCTGGCCCGCGCGTTCATCGACGACGGCTGGAGCGTGAAACGGCTCATCCGCCGCATCGTGCTCACTCGTGTCTACCAGCAAACCAGCGCCTCCCACGCCCCCGGCCGTGAGCGCGATCCCGACAACCGCCTCTTGTGGCGCCAGAATCGCCGGCGCATGGATTTTGAAGCGTTGCGCGATGCCATGCTGCTCGCTTCCGGCCGCCTGGATAAGGCCGTGGGTGGACCCTCGTTTTCACTCCAATCGCAGCCCGCCGAGCCGCGCCGCACCATGTATGCTCACGTCGAGCGTGAACGGGCGCAGGCCCTGCTCCGGAGCTTCAATACCGCTGACCCGGAGCAACACACGCCAGTGCGCTACGCAACCACCGTGCCCCAGCAGGCGCTATTCCTGATCAACAGCCCCTTTGTGGCGGAACAGGCCGAACGGGTCGCCGCCCGCTCTCAAACCATCGAAGAGATGTACCGAGCCATTCTCGGGCGCTCGCCCGGCGCCGCCGAACGGGATCGGGCCATCACCTTCGCGGGCGCCGCCAACCTGCGTCCCGCGCCGCAAGAGCCGGGTGCGTGGCGCTATGGCGCCGCGCGGATCGATGCCGAGTCCGGCCGTCTCATGGAGTTCCGGCCATTCGCCTACTTTGCCACCGGCGTCGGCGTTCCCGATGCCTGGCAGGCCGGGTCGCTGCTGCCCGGCGCACGGGAAGGCGCGGCGCGATTGACGGCCAGTGGCGGGGCGCCAGGGGATGACTTGAATCATGCGGTCGCCCGGCGCTGGGTGGCCCCCTCCCAGGGTGAGATTTCCATCCAAGGCACTCTTGCCCTCAATCTGGATGCGTTCGACCTGCGGTTCGGCTATACCAACGGAGTGCGCGGCCGCGTCATCCACAGCCGCCTGGGACAGCTCGGCGAGTGGACCCTGCGGCACGACAAACTCAACCCCAACCCCACCCGCGCCGAAACGAAGAAGGAGGAGACCAACCTCCACCGCGTGGCGGTGGTGCGCGGCGACACCATCGACTTCGTGGTCGATGCCCTGGATGACTACGAAGGCGACAACTTCACTTGGGCGCCCGTCATCACAGGCGCCGGCGGCGTGTGGAACGCCGCGAAGGATTTCCATGGGCCCGACCCCGGCCCCCTTTCCAGGTGGGGACAACTGGCCCAGGTGCTGTTGATGACGAACGAGTTCGCCTTTATTGATTGACCAAAAAGCTTACTAACGAAGACACTATGACACGGCGTGATCTCTTGAACCTCTGCGGCATGGGAATGCCGGCTCTGGCCCTGGCGCCCATGCTGGATGCGGCGGGCGTCAATCCCCTGGCGGCACGGCATCCGCCCCTGGCCCCCAGGGCGAAGCGTGTAATCCACATCTTCATGAACGGCGGCCCATCGCAGGTGGATACATTCGACCCCAAGCCGATGCTGGCCACCTACGCCGGGCGTGAGATCCCCATTCACCTCCGCACCGAGCGCAAAACGGGCGCCGCCTACCCCTCGCCGTTCGAATTCAAGCGGCACGGCCAGAGCGGCATCGAAGTAAGCGAGATCTTCCCGCACGTGGCCCGTCATGTCGATGACCTGTGCGTCGTGCGTTCCATGCACACCAACATTCCGAACCACGAACCCTCGTTGCTGATGATGAACTGCGGAGCGGAAGTGCAGTCGCGGCCCAGCTTCGGATCATGGGTGACCTATGGACTCGGAACCGAGAACCAGAACCTGCCCGGGTTCATCGCTCTGTGCCCCGGCGGTCTGCCTGTGCGCGGCACCCACAACTGGCGGGCGTCGTTCCTGCCGGGTGCCTATCAGGGGACGCACATCGACACCAGGGAGAGCGCGATCGACCGGCTGGTGGCGAACATCCGGCCGCTTGCCACCGGGCCCGCCGCCCAGCGCCGCCAGTTGGATCTGCTGGCGGAGATGAATCGCGCCTACGCGGCCGGGCGGGAGGACGATGCGATGCTCGATGCCCGCGTGCAGAGCTTTGAGCTGGCCTACCGCATGCAAATGGAAGCCTCCGATGTGTTCGACCTCAGCCGGGAACCAGCCTCAGTGCGTGAGATGTACGGCGACACAGTCTACGGCCGGCAGATGCTGATGGCCCGGCGGCTGCTTGAGCGCGGCGTCCGGTTCGTGCAGGTCTGGCACGGCGCGGGCCAGCCCTGGGACGCGCACAACGACGTCAAGGCGAACCACGCCAAGAACGCAGGTGAGTGCGACCAGCCGATCGCCGCCCTGCTGGCCGACCTCAAGCAGCGCGGGCTCTTCAACGACACGCTCGTCATCTGGGGCGGCGAGTTCGGCCGCACCCCCACCGTGGAACTGGCGGCGTTTGGCTCCAATCTGAACGGCGACAAGGGCCGCGATCACAACTCCTACGGATTCACCATGTGGCTGGCCGGCGGCGGCGTCCGCGGCGGCCACATCCACGGAGCCACCGACGAATTCGGCTTCCGCGCCGTGGAACAGACCGTCCACGTCCACGACCTCCACGCAACCCTGCTCCACCTCCTAGGCTTCGACCACGAAAAATTCACCTACCGCCACGCCGGCCGCGACTTCCGCCTCACCGACGTCCACGGCCGCGTCGTCCGGGAGTTGCTCGCGTAAAGGCTGGCTCAGCCCTCCGGACGGCGCCAAGCTGGTCCCCCGAAGCGCAAAGGAAGCTCCGGCGCGGCTCCAGATATCGAGAACACGCAACTGAGCAAAGCCGCGGCGAGTCCGTTTTGCGCGTGTTCCTCAAAACCTCGGTACCAGTCTCCGGTTGAGCATGGCTCTGGCTCATCTCAATTCGTCCATCCTTCTGCCATGAGGCTGTCAAGAGGAACTTTCTACTTGGCCGGGAATAGGAACTTTCTACTTGGCCGGGAACAGGATGTGATACCATCCCCGCGATGCCAACACGTTCCGCGTTCCGTGCTGAAGGAAAACTTCATGCCGCACCGGACTCTGGCCGCGGTGACGCTGATGTACAAGGCGGAAGGCTTCCATCCAGACCGCAACGATTGGTACTGGCTGCAGCGGACCGCCGCGGGCGCCGTGCCGGCCGAGGGGCGCGTGTTCCCGGCTCCGCTGAAGTAGACGGAAACGCGTGTATGCGGCAAGGGAGGACTGCCGCGCGTCACCATCACCCCTTGGCGCGCGCGGCTGCTTTGCCTTGCTTGGCGCGGCAGCGGCCCCCGTCGAGAAGCACGCGCGGTGACTGTGGGCCGGTAGGAATCCGTCTGGCGCATCTGTAGCTCAAGCATCCTGCCCACCCACGAAATCAGTGCCGCACGGCGGCGTCAGCGTTCAACAATCTGCAGCGGCGTGCCTCCGCGTGCAGGCGGGTCTCTAAGTCTATAGTTATCGGACGTGCTTACCGATGAATACTTGGAATGAGACACGCAATAACCGTGAGCCAAGAGCGGATGGCCCTGACTTGCCTGCTGGCGTTGCTCGGGTCGCCTGTTGAGGCGGCACGAATCACCTATGCATTGACGTTCACGGCCAGCGGCCAGTTCGTTCACGGACCCGCAACGCGGAGCTTCGAGCGTGCCCAGGTAGTCTGGAGCGGCACTGGGGATGGTTCGCGCCTGGTCCCCGGCGTAACTAACTTCGTCACGTTGGATCTCATGACCATTGCCGTGGCTGGTCTGCCCACCGCAAGCGTTGAGAGAGGCCAATTTAACAACTCTACATCTGGCGGTTATTCATATGGCGGTTCCTTTACTGGCGGTGGTGGGGGGATGCCATGGGACTTCCGGCCCCCGGCTCCTTGGGAGGGCCGCACTCCGTTGGCGCCTAACCGCGTTTGGCCGTATCTTTTCCTACCCATGACAACCAGTCTGGGCGAATTCACCCTCGGGGACCGGAGTGACTTCTTTCTCTCAGCTTCCTTTGAGCAGCCACCTTCGTCAAGCGGTGTTCCTGAACCCGCGACATGGCTGCTGGCCGCGGCGGGCCTCACGGCCGTGTGGCTGGGCAGGCATTGGCAGACGAGGCCCTCAACAGGTCATGGACCGTTCTCGGCTCGACCGCGGCAGTGAATGTTCTTGCCGGCGCCCCACCCGGGCCAGATCGTTTTCGAAAACGGATCCATTCCCTCGAACACCACAGTCTGGACCGGCGCCTTGGCTACCAGCCGTACCTCCACGCCACTTGGCGTCACTTATTAATCAGACCGTTGGTTAGTAGACATTGAGTTCAACCTGCGGCGTACACGGTGTCCTTGGTCAGGAAGAACATTTTGATAGTCCAGGGCAGGCGTTGCAGGGATCGTAGGCG
>VFZY01000126.1 GCA_016870915.1 Acidobacteriota bacterium
ATGCGGCAGCCATTTTGCCGCAAATTTCTGACCGAGACACCCGCGGAGGATCCGCACGAGTCATTTCGAGCTTGTCCGCGGCGTCAGTTTGGGCTGCGATCAGATGCCGTGAGAAAAGCGGGTTAGTGTGACGAGCAGGCCCCGCGCGCAGGCGTAATCGAGTTTCTCTTTTACGCGCATCGGGCCGATGCCAGCCCTTTCCGAGTACAGCACTTCCTGCCTCCCTCCGTTGCAACGGTTCCCTGCTAATAATGCCAGAGCGCGCCGGGCCTCGTTTCGGAGATGAGCCCGGAAAGACTTGGCGCTGATACACTGGAAGCAGGTTCCGAAGATGGCTATCACACTTGAACTTCCGGAAGAACTGGAGGCACGGTTGAGTGCCGAGGCCGAAGCTCGCGGTATTTCGCTGCGCGAGTACGTTCAAGAACGTCTTGGGGGCGTTGTGGAGGCGCCGGGGCCGAGGCTCTCTTTGGCAGAGATAGACCGGCTTTTGGATGAGGCAGCCGACATTGTTCCGGAGGGCACGCCGCATCTCACGGATTATGCGATGAGCCGCGAGAGCATTTACACACGCGAAGACGAGTGGTAGTGGTGCGAATTCTCGCTGATACCAACGTGCTGCTTCGAGAGATAGATCGCGGCCATGAGCAGTACGGCCTGAGCCGAGGCTCGGTGCGAAAGATCCTGGAACGCGGGGATACGCTGTGCGTGACAAGCCAGAATCTGATTGAGTTTTGGGCGGTGTGTACCAGACCGGTATCGACCAACGGCCTTGGCCTGAGGCCCGATCAGGCCGACCGCGCGCTATCGCGGGTGGAGGCCACCGTTGTGCGGCTGAGCGAGGAAACGAGCTCGGTGTACCTGGAATGGCGGAGGCTGGTCACGGGGTGCCGAGTTTCAGGCAAGAAGTGCCATGACGCCAGGTTGGTTGCCGCCATGATTGTCCACAACATCACCTGCATACTGACCTTCAACGTTCAAGACTTTGAACGGTACCCAGGCATCACGCCAATTCACCCCGCGACCGTTTGAGTGCCCCAGCCGGCCCGCGATCCTGCGACAATTGAAGTTCCCCCGCATGGACACCTACCAGCAGACTATCTTTAAGCTCAAGAGCTATTGGGCGGAACGCGGCTGTGTGATTCAGGAGCCGTATGACGTGGAGGTTGGCGCCGGCACGATGTGTCCGGAGACCTTTCTACGGGTTTTGGATGCGAAGCCGTACCGGGTGGCTTATGTGCAGCCGAGCCGGCGGCCGGCCGATGGGCGGTATGGCGAGAATCCGAACCGGTTGTACAAGCATTCGCAGCTTCAGGTGATTTTGAAGCCGTCGCCGGACGATATTTTGGAGCAGTATCTGGCGAGCCTGGAGGCGATCGGGATCGATCTTTCGAAGCACGATATCAAGTTTGAAGAGGACAACTGGGAGTCGCCGACGCTGGGGGCCTGGGGGATTGGGTGGCAGGTGATGCTGGATGGTCTTGAGATCACGCAGTTCACCTACTTTCAGCAGTGCGGCGGGGTGGATCTGGAACTGGTTCCGGCCGAGATCACCTATGGGCTGGAGCGGCTGGCGGCGTTCCTGCAGAATCGCGAGAGCGTCTACGACATACGGTGGACGCCCGAGTTCAGCTATGCCGATGTGCGGCTGGCGGAGGAGCGGCAGTTTTCGGTGTACAACTTCGAGATGGCGGACATCGGGACGCTGTGGCAGCTTTTTGAGTTGCATGAGAAGGAGTGCTCGCGGCTGCTGGAGGCGTATAAGAAGTATCCCGACCGGCAGCGGTTCCCGCTGCTGCCCACCTACGATCAGGTGCTGAAGTGTTCGAACCTGTTCAACCTGCTGGATGCCCGGGGGGCGATCAGTGTGACGGAGCGGGTGGGGGTGATTGGGCGGGTGCGGAAGCTGGCGGTGGGCACGGCGCAGGCGTGGCTGCATCAGCAGACGGCCGCCAATGGGGAGGCTGCCTAAGATGCCTGGGCTCCCCTTTCTGCTGGAGGTTGGTTCGGAAGAGATTCCGGATTGGATGATTGGCCCGGCGCTGGAGCATTTGAGCGCCGAGGTGAACAAACTGCTTGCTCCGTTGGGCGGGCGGGTGAGCCGTGCGGAAGCGACGCCGCGGCGGCTGGCGATTTTCGGCGCGGACGTGATGCCGCGGCAGGCGGATTCCGAGGAGATTGTGAGCGGGCCGCCGAAGGCCGCGCCGGCGGGGGCCGTGCAGGGATTTGCTCGCAAGATGGGCGTGGCCGTGGAAGCGCTGGAAGTGGTGGCGACGGCGAAGGGCGAATACTACTCGGTGCGGCGGCAGGTGACGGGTGCGGCGGCCGGGGAGATGCTGGCGGCGGCGCTGCCGGGCGTGATTACGGGCATTCCGTGGCCGAAGACGATGTATTGGAACATGGCGGACCGGCGGAAATCGCCGCGGTTCATCCGGCCGATCCGGTGGCTGGTGGCGCTGCTGGGGGATGAGGTGGTGCCGTTCGAGATTGCGGGGGTGCGGGCGGGGGATGTGACGCGCGGCCACCGGGTGATGGGCCGGGCGGCGGTGGCGGTGACGATTGGCGATTACGAGGAGCGGCTGCGGGAGAACGGAGTGGTTCTGGCGGCGGCGGACCGTGAGCGGCGAATCGTGGCGGGGATCGGCGGGACGCGGGTGAAGAAGGATGCGGCGCTGCTGCATACGCTGACCCACATCACGGAGTTTCCGGCGACGATCACGGGGGAGTTCGACCGGGCGTATCTGGCGCTGCCGGAAGAGGTGCTGGTGACGGTGATGCGGCATCACCAGAAGTACTTCGCGGTGGAGAACGAGGACGGGTCGCTGGCGCCCGCCTTTGTGGCCGTGATGAATACGGCCGGGGACCCGGAGGGGCTGGTGCGGCATGGGAATGAGAGGGTGCTGCGGGCGCGGTTCAACGACGCGCGGTTTTTCTGGGAGGTGGACCAGAAGCGGCCGTTGGGGGATCGGGTGGAGGATTTGCGGAATGTGACGTTCCAGGCGAAGCTGGGGTCCTATTACGCGAAGACGGAGCGGAACGTGGCGCTGGTGCGCGAGTTGGGCGGGGATGAGAACGCTCAGCGGGCGGCGCTGCTGGCGAAGACGGATTTGACGTGCGAGATGGTGAAGGAGTTCACCGAGCTGCAGGGTCAGGTGGGCGGCCGGTATGCGGCGGCGCAGGGCGAGCCGGAGGCGGTGTGGCGGGCGATCTACGATCAGTACCGGCCGGCGAGCATGGAGGATGCGATGCCGGCGACGGTGGAGGGTGAGCTGGTCTCGCTGGCGGACAGGGTGGACACGCTGCGGGGCTGTTTTGGGATCGGGCTGATACCGACGGGATCGAAGGATCCGTTTGCGCTGCGGAGGGCGGCTCAGGGTGTGGTGCGGATTCTGGTTGAGGGGTCGGTTGATCTCGGGATGGAGGCGCTGACCGGCGGGGATGATGCTCTGCGGGAGTTCTTCCTGGACCGGGTGCGGTACTACTTCCGGGACGTGCGGGGTTATCCGTATGACGAGGTGAACGCGGTGCTGGGGGCGGGGTGGAGCAATCTGAAGGACGTGGGGCACCGGCTGGCGGCGCTGCATGCGGTGCGGGCGGGTGAGAACTTCGAGCCGTTGGCGGTGAGCTTCAAGCGGATCAAGAACATGCTGAAGCAGGCCGGAGTGAGTGAGGGCGGAGTGATTGAGGAGGGGCTGCTGGAGGCGGGTCCCGAGGCGGAGTTGCACGGGGCGTATGTGCGGGTGAAGGGGCGGCTTTCGGCGAGCTACACGGATTCGCTGGGAGAGATCGCGACGCTGCGTCCGGCGGTGGATTTGTTCTTCGACAAGGTGCGCGTGGACACCAAGGATGAAGCGGTGCGCCGGAATCGGCTAACATTGTTATTTGTCCTTCTCACGGAGTTCTCCGCGATTGCGGATTTCTCCGAAATCGTGACCCAACAGCAATAGTGTTCCGGCCCATTGCATCAGTTTAACCAGGAGAGATCAGACCGAATGAAGAAGTACGTGTACTCGTTTGGCGGCGGCAAGGCCGACGGCGACGGCAAGATGAAAGATACGCTGGGCGGCAAGGGCGCCGGTCTGGCGGAGATGTCGCGGGCGGGTGTTCCGGTGCCGCCTGGATTTACGATTGCCACGAATGTGTGCAACTTCTACTTCCAGAACGGCAACGCCATTCCGGATGAGATTGTGGCGCAGATTCATGCGTCGCTGAAGAAGCTGGAGAAGCAATCCGGCAAGAAGCTGGGCGATCCGTCGAATCCGCTGCTGCTCAGTGTGCGAAGCGGCGCGAAGTTTTCGATGCCGGGGATGATGAACACGATTCTGAACCTGGGCATGAACGACCAGACGGTGGCGGGGCTGGCGGCGAAGACGGGGAACGCGCGGTTTGCGTATGACTGCTACCGGCGCTTCATCCAGATGTATGGGGAAGTGGCGATGGATGTCGAGATGGAGCATTTCGACGAGGCGTTCGATGCGCAGAAGGCGCGGCGGAAGACGAAGCTGGACACGGATCTGACGGCCGAGGATCTGCAGAGGGTGATCGGCGAGTACAAGAAGATTGTCCGGAAGCACGCCAAGCGCGAGTTTCCGCAGGATGCGCTGGAGCAGTTGCTGGGCGCGGTGGGCGCGGTGTTCCGGTCCTGGTGGAACGACAAGGCGATTTACTACCGGAAGATGGAGAAGATTCCGGACGAGATCGGGACGGCGGCGAACGTTCAGACGATGGTGTTCGGGAACACGGGCGATAATTCCGGCACGGGTGTGGGCTTCACGCGCGACCCCGGGAGCGGCGAGAAGATTTTCTACGGCGAGTTCCTGTTGAACGCGCAGGGTGAGGACGTGGTGGCGGGGATCCGGACGCCGCGGCCGATCACGGAGCTGGAAGAGGTGATGCCGGCGGCGTACCAGCAGTTGAAAGAGATCACGTCGAGCCTGGAGCGGCATTACCGCGACATGCAGGATTTCGAGTTCACGATTGAAGACGGCACGCTGTACATGCTGCAGACGCGGAACGGGAAGCGTACGGGTCCGGCGGCGGTGCGGCTGGCGGTGGAGATGGTGCATGAGGGGCTGATTTCGAAGCAGGAAGCGGTGCTGCGGGTGGCTCCGGCGCAGTTGGATCAACTGTTGCACCCGGTGTTTGACGGGGCGTCGCTGAAGGCGCTGCGAAAGGCGACGACGGGGATTGCGGCATCGCCGGGAGCGGCGGTGGGCAAGGTGGCGTTCACGGCGGAGGATGCGGTGGCGCTGGCGGAGAGCGCTCCGGTGATTCTGGTGCGCAAGGAGACGACGCCGGACGACATTCACGGCATGGATGTGGCGAAGGGCATTCTGACGGCGGTGGGCGGCAAGTCGAGCCACGCGGCGGTGGTGGCGCGCGGGATGGGGCGGCCGTGCATTGTGGGCGCGAGTTCGATCCACATCGATGAGAAGGCCCGGACGGCGACGATTGAATCGGCGGGCGGGAACGTGGCGCTGAAGGAAGGCGACTGGTTGTCGATTGACGGAACGACCGGCCATGTCTACCTGGGGCAGGCGAAGACGATGGACCCGGACACGAAGTCGGGCTTCCTGGCCGAGTTCATGTTGTGGACGGACGAGTTCCGCGGGACGTTCGGGGTGCGGGCGAACGCGGACATTCCGCGCGATGCGAAGGCGGCGCGCAGGTTTGGGGCGGAAGGGATCGGCCTGTGCCGCACCGAGCACATGTTCTTCGCGGAGGACCGGCTGCCGCATGTGCAGGCGATGATTCTGGCGACGAACGAAGCGGACCGGCGCAAGGCGCTGGCGAAGCTTCTGCCGATGCAGCGTTCCGACTTCGCGGGTTTGTTCAAGGCGATGGACGGATTTCCGGTGGTGATCCGGACGCTGGATCCGCCGCTGCATGAGTTTCTGCCGAAGCGGGAGAACCTGATGGTGGATCTGGCGCGGCTGCCGCATGCCGACGCCAAGACGAAGAAGGAGATGTCGAAGGCGTACGGGATTCCTGTGGGGTCGCTGCGGAAGCAGTTGCCGGCGCTGCTGCACAGGGTGGAGCAGTTGCACGAGTTCAACCCGATGCTGGGGCATCGCGGCTGCCGGTTGGGGATCACGTATCCGGAGATCACGGAGATGCAGGCGCGGGCGATTTTCGAGGCCGCGGCGCAGGTGGCGAAGAAGGGCGTGAACGTGATTCCGGAGGTGATGATTCCGCTGATCGGTTCGGCTCGTGAGCTGGAGCATCAGAAGGAGATTGTGGTGCGGGTGGCCAAGGAGGTTTTGAAGAAGGCCGGCCTGGAGAGTCTGCACTACATGGTGGGGACGATGATCGAGATTCCGCGGGCGGCGCTGACGGCGGCTCGTGTGGCCGAGCATGCGGAGTTCTTCAGCTTTGGGACCAACGATCTGACGCAGACCACGATGGGCTTGTCGCGCGACGACTACACGAAGTTCTCGAAGCATTATGAGGACGTGAAGGTGTTCAAGGCGGATCCGTTCGCGGTGCTGGATCAGGAGGGCGTTGGTGAACTGATCCGGTTCGCGGTGCAGCATGGGCGCAAGACGCGTCCGAATCTGGAAGTCGGGATCTGCGGTGAGCATGGCGGGGAGCCGAGCTCGGTTGAGTTCTGCTATCGCGCGGGGATGAATTACGTTTCCTGCTCGCCGTACCGGGTGCCGATTGCGCGCCTGGCGGCGGCGCAGGCGGCGATTGCCGGTGACGGGGCGGAACGCAACCGCACGGCGTAATTGAGGCAGCGGAAGCCCGCGGCGGTCCTTGGGGGCTGCCGCGGGCTTTATCCTTTTCAGGGAGGCTTTTCATGGTTGAGATGACGTGGCTTGGGCATTCCAGCTTTCAACTGGTGCTGGAGAGCGGTGAAACGTGGCTGATCGATCCCTGGGTGGAGGGGAACCCGAAGTATCCGGCGGGACACAGGGTGGAGCGGCTGGACGGCGTGCTTCTGACGCATGGGCATTTCGACCACATCCACGGCATGTTGGAACTGGTGGGCCGGTTCGGGTGTCCGGTGGTGGGGATCCACGAGTTGTGCCACTGGCTTGGGGGCAAGGGAGTGAAGGACGCCCGGGGGATGAACAAGGGCGGAACGCAGCGCGTGGGGCAGCTTGCGGTGACGATGACGCATGCGGTGCATTCAACCTCGGTGGTTGAGGAAGATGGCCGGCTGGTGGCGGCGGGGGAGGCGGCGGGCTATGTGATCGCGCTGCCGGATGGGCGGCGGATGTACTTTGCGGGGGACACGGCGGTGTTCAGCGACATGCGGCTGATCCACGATCTGTACAAGCCGGAGCTGGCGTTTCTTCCGATTGGGGATCTGTATACGATGGACCCGCTTCAGGCGGCGGCCGCGTGCCGGATGCTCCGGCCGAAGCGGGTGATCCCGATGCATTATGGGACGTTTCCGGTGCTTTCGGGCACGCCGGCGGAGCTGGCGGCGTTGATTGCGGACTTGCCGGGGACGTCGGTGTGGGAGCTTGAGCCGGGGGCCGCCGTGCGGTGGTGAGGGAACAAAGCCGATAGAGGTTGGGATACTCCGACCGGGAGGTTTCGACTTGGCTGAAGCGATCAGGATTGATGCGGCGCGCTGCTCGGACTTCGAGACGAGTTCGCGGCTGGAGTGGCTTGAGACGAACGGCACCGGGGCGTTCGCCATGGGTACTGTGGCGGGTGTGAACACGCGGCGGTATCACGGGCTGCTGGTGGCGACGCTGCGGCCTCCGGTTGCGCGGGTGGTCACGCTGGCGCGGCTGGAAGAGGATGTGGTGCTGGGCGGGGAGCGCGTGGCGCTGTCGACGGATCAGTTCCCGGGCGCGGTGAGCCCGCAGGGGTACCGGAATCTGGTGGAGTTCCGGTTGGATCCGTTCCCGGTGTGGAGGTTTTCCGTGGCGGGGGCGACGGTGATCCGGAGTCTGTTCCTGGTGCCCGAGCGGCAGGCGGTGGTGCTGCGGTATGACGCGGACCGGCCCTGCCGGCTGGAAGCCCGGCCGTTTCTGGCGTGCAGGGACTACCATTCGCTGGGGCATGAGACGGCGGAGGCGGCTCCGGAGGCGGTGGGGCGGCCGGACGGGGTGGATTTGCGGCTGTACCGGGACCGGCCGGGGGTGCGGCTGTTCTTTCAGGATGGCTGGTTCGCCGCTTCCGGGCAGTGGTACCGGAATTTCGAGTATCTGGCGGAGTTGGACCGGGGGCTCGATTTCCGGGAGGATCTGTACACGCCGGGGGTGCTGGGGTTTGATCTGGTTCCGGGGGAGCCGCGGTATGTGGTGGCGGCGTTGGACGGGGAGCGGGCGGTGGACCCGGCGTTGTGCGAGGCGGCGGTGCGGGCGCAGCGGGCGGGGCGGTCGCGGTTGGATTTGGCGGCGGATCAGTTCATTGTGCGGCGGGCGGGGGGCCGGCCGACGATCATTGCGGGGTATCCCTGGTTTACGGACTGGGGGCGGGATACGATGATCTCGCTGCCGGGGCTGCTGGTGGCGCGGGGGCGGCTGGATGAGGCGTGGGAGATTGTGGAGGGGTTCCTGGAGCATCTGGACCGGGGCCTGATACCGAATCGTTTTCCGGATGACGGGGAGAGGCCGGAGTACAACACGGTGGATGGGACGTTGTGGCTATTCCAGGCGGTTTGGGCGCTGGAGGCGGCGCGGCCGGGGTTTGCGGGGCAGTTTTTCCCGAAGGCGCTGGAGATCCTGGAGTGGCACCGCCGCGGGACCCATTACGGGATCCGGGTGGATGAGGCGGACGGGTTGCTTTCGGCGGGCGGGGTGGGGGATCAGCTGACGTGGATGGATGCCAAGGTGGGGGATTGGGTGGTGACGCCCCGGCATGGGAAGGCGGTTGAGATTAACGCGTTGTGGATCAATGCGTTGCGGATGACGGCGGAGTGGGCGGCGGGGTTGGGGGAGCGGAAGGAGGCGGTGCGGCTGCGGCGGGAGGCGGCGCGGGCGGAAAGGTCGTTTCGGGCCCGGTTCTGGAATCCTGCGCGGGGGTGCCTGTACGACCGGATTGGGCCGGAGGGGCCGGATGAGCGGGTGCGGCCGAACCAGCTTTTCGCGGCGAGCCTGCGGTTTCCGGTGGTGACCAAGGCGCAGGCGCGGCGGATTGTGGCGGTGGCGGCGGCGGAGTTGCTGACGCCGTATGGGCTGCGGACGTTGAGCCCGGGCGACCCGGAGTTCAAGCCGCGCTATGAGGGAGATCCCTGGCATCGGGATGGGGCGTACCATCAGGGGACGGTATGGCCGTGGCTGCTGGGTCCTTACATTTCCGCGTATCTCTATGCGCACGGGCGGGCGGCGGTGGCGCATTGCCGGGAACTGGCGGCGGGTCTGGTGGGCGAGTTGGAGAGGGGCGGGCTGGGGAGTCTGGCGGAGGTGTACGATGGGGCGGCGCCGCATAGGGCGGGGGGGTGCCCGGCGCAGGCGTGGAGTGTGGCGGAACTGATCCGGGTGCTGGAAGCGGAGCTTGCCTGAGACATTTTCTGAAACTGGAACGGACGGTACTTCGTCCTATAGCCGGTACGGGCGCCTTTGGAAAGGGTGGCCGGGTCCTTCCTGATGCTTGACATCCTGACGCTTGACGCTGTGGGAGAGTGGGCCTAGAATTAAGCTAGCGCTCCGTATGTCCAGAACTGGAGAGATTCTCATGATGTCCCGGAAAACAATTGCGGCAGGCACCATCGCCACCCTGCTGGTGCCGGCCGGCGCGGTGCTGTGGGCGGCGGACAAGAAGCAGGAGCCGGCAGGTTCCCGCGAGACCGTGGCAAAGCCCATGTCTGAGAAAGAGCGTCGGAAGCGGGAGGAGCGCCTCCGGAAGGAGTTGGAGACGCCGTTCCGGAAGTGGCTGGACGAGGATGTCCGCTACATCATCACGGACGAGGAACGGGCGGCGTTCAAGCGTCTGGCGACCGACGAAGAGCGGGAGCAGTTCATTGAGCAGTTCTGGCTGCGCCGCGACCCGTCGCCGGATTCGCAGGAGAACGAGTTCAAGGAAGAGCACTATCGCCGGATCGCGTATGCGAACGAGCGGTTTGCGTCGGGCATTCCGGGGTGGAAGACGGACCGGGGCCGGATCTACATCACGTTTGGGCCGGCGGACGAGGTGGAATCCCATCCTTCGGGCGGCACCTACGAGCGGCCGATTGAAGAAGGCGGCGGCACGACATCGACGTTCCCGTTCGAGAAGTGGCGTTATCGCTGGATTGAGGGGATCGGGTCCGACATCATCATTGAGTTCGTGGATACGACGATGACGGGCGAGTACCGGATGACGATGGATCCGTCGGAGAAGGACGCACTGATGATGGTTCCGGGCGCCGGTTTGACGTTGTACGAGCAGATGGGTTTGTCGAGCAAGACGGACCGTTTCAGCCGTACGGACGGGACGCGTCTGGGCGTGGGTCCCGGGGCGCTGCCGATGCGGATGAACCAGTTTGAGCGGTTGAACCAGTTCGCGATGCTGCAGAAGCCGCCGGCGGTGAAGTTCAAGGATCTGGAAGCGGCGGTGAGTTCGAAGATCACCTTCAATGTGCTGCCGATCCGGGTGCGGGCGGACTTCACGAAGATGACGAATTCGACGGTGATGACGTATGTCACGATCCAGATGGACAAGAAGGACCTGCAGTTCAAGCAGACCGACAACATCGCCAAGGCGATGGTGAACATCTATGCCCGGATCACGTCGATGTCGCGCCGGGTGGTGAACGTGTTTGAGCATCCGGTGGTGATTGAGACGCCGAGCGAGTTGCTGGCCGAGGCGTCCAAGACGGCCGCGATCTACGGCAACGCGATTCCGCTGCCGCCGGGGATGTACCGCCTGAACGTGGTGGTGAAGGACGTGATTGGCGGCAACATGAACAACTACGAGATGGCGCTGAACGTTCCCCGCTACGACGATGAGAAGCTGGGCCAGAGCAGTCTGATTCTGGCGGACATGATTGAGAAGGTGCCGACGAAGAACATCGGCACGGGCATGTTCGTGATTGGCTCCTCGAAGGTGCGGCCGCGGGTGAATGAGAGCTTCAAGCGCGACGAGAAGATGGGCATCTACCTGGCGCTGTACAACTTCGAGCCGGACGAGAAGACGCAGAGGCCGAACGGCGTGGTGGAGTACGAAGTGGTGAAAAACGGCTCCAATCAGAAGATCTTCGAGTTCTCGGAAGAGTTGCACGCGATCACGGGCGCGACGGCGAATCAGGTAACAATTGAAAAACTTTTGCCCCTGAAGGGTCTGGAACCCGGGCAATACACGTTAAAGATGAAGGTGGTGGACCGGAATCGGAACCAAACGCTGACGCCGACCGCCACTTTTACGGTAAGCTAGGTTAACCCCGCGCGCTCCGCGGGCTTTCGATTGTAGGAGATCAGTTGCCAGGCAGCCTGATCCAACGGATCCCGGTATGGGCTATCGCCGCCCTGGTGGCGGAGGCGCCGCTCGCAGCGGGCGGCCCGATGCGGCTCACCGGAAGCATCGTGGGAACCGTCGCGGATTCCACCGGTGTCACCCAGATGGGTGCGATTGTCTCTCTTTTCAACAAGTACGACCGGCTGGTGCAGCGCATCACGACGAACGACAAGGGGTCGTTCGGGTTCGATACGCTGCTGCCGGATTCGTACACGATCCGGGTGTCGCTGGTAAACTTCGTGCCGGCGGTGAAGCAGAACATCGCGGTGCAGCCGGGCGTGAGGAGTTTCCTTGCGATCAACCTGAGTACGGTGCTGAGTTCGATTCAACTGATGTATTCGGCGCCTGGGCTGACGTCCCTGATGAGCGACGACTGGAAGTGGGTTTTGCGGAGCACTGTGGCCACGCGTCCGGTGCTGCGGATTCTTCCGGGGGCGTTGCCCGAGGAGCGGGTGACCCGGAGTTCGCAGGGTGTGTTTTCGAGCACGAGCGGCGTGGTGAAGCTGTCGGCGGGTGAGAGCAGCGGGAGTTCGGCGTACAGCAATCAGGCGGACCTTGGGACGGCGTTTGCGCTGGCGACATCGCTTTATGGGGCGAACCGGGTGCAGGTGTCGGGGAACTTTGGGTACTCGCCGGCGACGGGGGCTCCGACGGCTGGTTTTCAGACGGCGTACCGCAGGGAAGCGGATAGTTCGGCGGTGAATCCGGAGATCCGTTTGACGATGCGGCAGCTTTATCTTCCCGGCCGGGTGGGCGCGGGGGTCGCCTCCGGGCAGGGGAACGTGCCTCTGCTGCGGCAGATTTCGATGACGGCGGGCGACAAGCTGCAGTTGACTGAAAATCTGCTGTTTCAGTATGGCGCGGCCATCGATTCGGTGCAGTTTATCGACCGGCTGAACTACCTGAGCCCCTATGCGCGAGCGTCGTATGAGTTGGGCGAGGCGGGCACGGTGGAACTGGGGTTCAGTTCCGGCATGCCGCCCGTGGATCTGGTGCGGGACAAAGGCGAAAGCGGTGACATGCACCAGAATCTGGCCTCGCTGGCGCTGTTCCCACGGCTGACGTTGCGGGGTGGCAACGTGCAGGTGCAGCGGACGGAGAACTATGAGATCGGCTACCACAAGGTGATGGGCAGCCGGACGGTGAGCGCGGCGGTGTACCGGGAAGCGATCGCGAATGCGGGGCTGACGATGTCGGGCGGGAGCGGGTTTTACCCCTTGTCCGACCTGCTTCCGGATCTTTCCTCATCGAGTTCGGTGTTCAACATCGGCGACCTGAGCCGTTCCGGTTACAACGTGGCGGTGAGCCAGAATCTGGGCGAGAACCTGACGCTGGCCTTGTCGTATGGGCGGGGCGGGGTGTTGCGGACCGAGCAGCGGGAACTGCGGACGAACGATCCGGCGGAGCTGCGGAGCCAGATCACGAAGAAGCAGCAGGGATCGGTGACGGGGCGGGTTTCGGGCGTAATTCCGGGGGCGGGGACGAAGTTTTCGGGGAGTTATGTGTGGACCGACTACCGGTCCCTGACGCCGGGCCATATGTACCTGACGCAGCGGACGTTCCCGGAGGCGGGGTTGAACCTGGCGTTGCGGCAGCCCTTGCCGCAGTTTGGCGGGTTGCCTGGGCGTCTTGAGGTGAATGCCGAGGTTCGGAATGCGATGGCGCAGGGGTATCTGCCGTTCACGGCGGCGGGGGGGCGGAAGATGTCGCTGATCCATACGCCGAGGCAGATGCGGGGCGGGTTGAGCTTCTTCTTCTAGCCGAAGCCCGCAGGACGGACTGGTTCCGGGTTCCGGCAGACCCTCCACCGCGCCGGCGTTTATCACAGGGCCCGTGTTTTGCGCCTTCGCCGGAGCGTCGGCTTGATCCCTGGCTGGGTCTTGTGTGCATGAAATCCATGTCCGCGCGGCAGGGTCATTGCCGTTCGTCAAAAGTTCAACGTGGTAACGATTCCGATTGCGGTCAAGCCTCAGGTGCCGGGCGTGCGAATATAGTCTCATGGCTGTGCAAGAGGCAATCAAGGATTCCCTCAAGAGCCGGGGAGTCCGCCTCACCCGGCAGCGCCAGATCCTGCTTGATCTCATTGACCGCTCCGGCCAGCACCTGGATGCTGAACGCCTGTTCCGGATGGCCAAGGACATCGACCCGAAGCTCAATCGCGTTACTGTCTACCGCACCCTGAAGATCCTCAAGGAGGGCGGCCTGGTGGATGAGCTGGATCTGATGCACCAGTCCGGCGACCAGCACTTCTACGAGACCAAGCTGAAGCAGGAGCATGCTCACGTCATCTGCCTGCGCTGTGGCCGGGTCGAGGAGTTCTTTGGCGAACCGCTGCAGCGGCTGCGCCGCCAGGTGGAGGATCACTTCGGGTTTCAGATCCTGCTGGCCCGCACGGAGATCGGCGGTTACTGCGCTCATTGCCAGGCCATCCGTGCCCAGGAGTTGCGCGACGCTGCCGGCGAGGCCAACCGCGATTCCAAGGCGATGCCCCGGAAACGCTAGTGGCCGGCCCGGTACTCGAGCTTCTGTCGCCTGGCGGTCAGCGCACCAGCATTGTTCTCGACCGCTCGCCCGTACTGATTGGCCGCCAGCCCGATAACCACGTGATCCTTCGCGACAACCGGGCTTCCCGGCAGCACGCCCGCATCTCACGGGAGGGCGGCCAGTGGATCCTCGAGGACCTGGCCAGCCGCCACGGCACCTGGATCAACGGCGTACGAATCACCCGGCAGACTCTGGAACACGGCGACCGCATTGAGTTCGGCGTCGATGAAGGCTATCAGATCACCTTCCTCAACGACACCCCCACGCTCTCCGGCCTGATCGACCGGTTCTCCAAGGCCAGCGACAGCACTCGCGAGAGCGGCGGGACGTCCGATCTTGGCCGCCTCCGCGCAATGGTGGAGGTGGCACGCAGCCTCCAGCACGCTCTTTCGCTGGACGAAGTTCTTGAAACCGTGGTGGGCGCCAGCCTGGCCATCACCGGCTGTGAGCGCGGCTTCCTGCTGCTGCGCGGTCCCGCCGGGCTCACCGTCGCCGCCGCGCGCAATGGAGCCGGCGAGCGTCTGGCCGCCGACGACCTTCGCGTCCCCATGGGCCTCATCGAGCGCGCGCTCAATTCGCGCCGCGAAATGCTCTCGATGCATTTCGATCCGCTGGACGGCCAGAACCTGGACCTCTCGGTGGCCCAACTCGAACTGCGCAGCGTGATTTGCGTGCCGCTGGTCCGCCTGCGCGGCGGCGCCTCGGACCAGACATGGCTGCTCTCCTCGTCGCGTGACACGGCCGGCCTGCTCTACCTCGATTCGCGCGCCGCTCACGCGGACCTGTCGCAGGGCAACCGCGAACTGGTCCATTCGCTTGCGCTTGAGATCTCCACCATCCTTGAGAATGCGCGCCTGCTGGATCAGGACCGGGAGCGCCGCAAGATGGAAGAGGAGCTCTCGATCGCCCGGGGAATCCAACTCGGGCTGCTGCCGCGCAACCTTCCCGGGGAGGGCTGGTTCCGTGCCGCCGGGTCGAGCGAGCCCACCCATCAGGTGGGAGGCGACTACTTCGATGTGGTGAAGCTGGACCCCGGCGCATGGTCCTTCACCATCGCCGATGTGTCGGGCAAGGGCGTGAGTTCGGCTCTTCTCGCCACATTCCTGCAGGGCGCATTTCTGGATGCTTCGCGGATGGCGCGCCCCATGAGTGAGCACCTGGCGCGCATCAACGCCTATCTCATTGAGCGCGCGAATCAGGAACGCTATGCCACTGTCTTCCATGCGGTGGTGCACCGGAACGGCCGGCTGGTGTATTCGAATGCGGGCCATTGCGCCCCGCTGCTGGTTGGGGCCGATGGCGTTGTGCAGACGCTCGAAGCGTCGGCGCTTCCGGTGGGGCTGATCGATGAGGTGGAGTTCGGTTGCGCCGAGGTGGGGATGAAGCCTGGGGATGTGCTGGTGGCTTTCAGCGACGGGGTCACCGAAGCGCTCAACGCCGAAGGGGAGTTCTTCGAAAAGGCCCGGCTGGAAAGGGCCGCGGCGGGCGCCGCCGGCCAGGGCGCCGCGGCCGTGCACCAGGCGATCAAAGCCGCGCTTGATGCGTTTGTGCGGGGCGTCGCTCAGCCGGACGATCTTACGCTGCTCTGCGTCGAATACCAGAACCCGGTCTGATCGCGCAGTTCAAGCGACGTCTCGCCGCGCCGCCGCATGTACTCAAGGTGCGCCAGCACTTCATACACGGCGAACCGGTAGTTGAACGGCGACAACTTGAACGGCCAGACACCCGCCACCAGTTCATGCGCGGTGTGCGGCTGCGCGGTGAGCGCCCGAAGCTGGGCGCAGCGTTCGCCGTGGTGCCCCGCGGTTACCCCGATCCACTCCACATGGCCCTGAAACGGCTCCCCGTGCGAGGGCAGGATGAGGTCCGTTCGGAGAGGCTTCAGGCGGTCCAGGGCGAGAAGATATTCGTTCAAGCGGTCATGGCCGCGATCCCAGGAGATGTTCGGTGTGATTCCGTCCAGGATGTGATCTCCGGAAAGCAAAAGCCCGCTCTCTTCCTGATAAAGACAGAGATGGCCGGGCGCATGCCCCGGCGTCTCGATCACCCGCCAGTCTCCCGCCCTGGACCGGATCACATCGCCATCCGAAACCAGGCGCGTGGGGCTGAGCGGCCGGAACATCCTGCGCACCGGATACAGGGCGTTCTTCACTTCAGGCGTTACTGTGTCCGGCACGCCGGCCAGCGCAAAGGCGTCGTCGATATCGGCCCCGCTTTCAGCCAGCGAGGACAGGCGGTCCAGCGCCTTCCGCTCCACGGGATTCATGATCAGTTCGCGCACGCCTGAGGCCATCAGGTCCGCCGCCAGCCCAATGTGGTCAGGATGTGCGTGGGTGATCACCAGGGTGTGAATGTCCGCGCGGGTGAGGCCTGCCTCGGCAAGCCCTGAGTCGAGTGCCGCCTCACATTCCCGGCTCTTCAATCCGCAATCCACCAGAATCCAGCCGTTGTCCGACTCCAGAAGGTGAACGCTGACGTTGTCGATCTCAAAAGGCAGCGGCATCGTGATGCGGTAAAGATGCGGCGCCACGTGTCGAAGCATGTGCTCCCAGCATAGCGTTCCGGCGCGGCCTGCCTGTTACGTTACAATTCCCTTATGAAGGGCGATCCGCAGGTTCTCAAATTTCTTCAGGAAACACTCAAGGCGGAGCTCACCGCCATCAATCAGTACTTCCTCCACGCCGAGATGTGCGACAACTGGGGCTACAAGCGGCTGGCCTCGCACACCAAGCGCGAATCCATTGAAGAGATGCGCCACGCCGAAGCCCTGATTGAGCGCATCCTTTATCTTGACGGCGCGCCGCAAATGGACTCGCTTTTTCCTCTTCGAATCGGCGCCAACGTGAAGCAGCAGCTGGAAAACGATCTGGCTCTGGAATGCGAAGCCATTCCGCGCCTGAACAAGGCCATCAACGCGGCCGTCAAGGCCGGCGACAACGGCTCACGGGATCTTTTCGAGAAGATTCTTGTCGACGAGGAGCAGCACGTCGATTACCTGGAAGCGCAGCTTCACATGATCAAGGAAATGGGCTACGCCAATTATCTGGCGCAGCACATGGAAGAAGCCAAAGCGTAATCCCCCGCCATGCTCGTCCGCCCCGCCACCGGCGCCGACGCGGTTTGGATTGTTGAGTTCAACCAGGCGATGGCTTGGGAGACCGAGCACAAGAGGCTTGACGCGGCCGTGCTGAGCCGCGGAGTCGAACGCCTGATTGAACAGCCGGCGATGGGCTTCTATCTCGTCGCCGAACTCGAGGGCACGATCGCCGGTTGTCTGCTGGTCACCACGGAATGGACCGATTGGCGGGACGGCGTCTTCTGGTGGATTCAGAGCGTCTATGTGGCCCCCGCCTTCCGCCGCCGCGGCGTCTACCGCGCGCTGTACGCTCATGTGAAATCGATGGCCGCCGCCAATCCCGAGATTCGCGGCCTCCGCCTTTATGTGGAGCGGGACAACCACAGCGCCCAGCAGACGTACCGCAGGCTCGGGATGGCGGAGACGGCGTATCGAATCTTCGAGGAAGAGTTCCCACGGTGATACGCTGTCACTCATGGTGCGCATCGCGGTTGTCCTTCTTTCGCTGGCTTTCTCGCTGGCTTCCTCGCTGAGTTCTCAGCCCCGCAAGCCGGTCATCGGCATGGGTGGAATCGTTCACGAAACGAACACCTTCAATCCCCGCAAGACCACCGTCAAGGATTTCGAGGAGGGCATCGGCGTGCTCGGGGTCCTGCGCGGGGATGAGATCATCCGCGAATCGGCGAACGCCCAGAACACGACAACGGGCTTCATTGAGGGCGCGGCGCAGTACGGGCTGACGCTGCATCCCACGCTGATGGCGGGCCCGCAGACTATCGGCACGGTGACGCGGGAAGCGTTCGAATCGCTGACCACGGAACTGGTGACGCGCCTTCAGAGCGGGCCGAAGCTCGATGGGATCCTGCTTTTCCTGCACGGCACGATGGTGGCGGAAGGATTTCCGCACGCCGATGCGGAGGTGGTGCGCCGCGTCCGGGCGGCGTTCGGGCGGGCGATTCCGGTGATGGTGGTGCATGATTACCACGCCAACGTCTCCGAGGAGATCGTCGAACTCACCACGGCGCTCATCACCTACAAGGAGTGCCCTCATCTCGATGCCAAGGACCGCGGTGTTCAGGCCGCGAAACTGATGGCGGATACCGTCGCCGGCCGCGTCAAGCCGGTGCAGGCGATGGTGAAGCCGCCGATGATCTTCAACATCATCTTCCAGAACACCTACGCACCTCCGTACAAGCCGATCACGGACGCGAGCAAGGAACTGGAGAAAAATCCGAAGGTGCTGGCCGCCAGTGTTCCCGGCGGGTACCAGTGGTCCGACATTCCGGCCATGGGGCCGGCGGCGATTGTGGTGACGGATGGCGACGCGGCGCTCGCCCGGCGCGAAGCCGAGCGGTTGTCCGGCATGCTTTGGGCGGCCCGCGACAAGCTTGCGCTGCGCATTCCCGATCCGGCCGGGGCGGTCCGCATGGCGATGGCCGAACCCAAGGGTCCGGTGGTGCTGATGGATACCGGCGACAACATCGGCGGCGGCACCGCGGGCGACAGCACGTTCATCCTCGCCGAACTGCTCAAGCAGAAGGCCAAAGGCTGGGTGGTGATCATCGCCGACCCCGGTGCGGCCGAGGCCGCGTTCAAGGCCGGCATCAACGGAGCGTTCGACCAGCAGGTGGGCGGCAAGACCGACAACCTGCACGGCGACCGCGTCCGTGTGCGGGGGCGGGTGAAGACCCTTACCGACGGCCGCTTTCTTGAGCCCCAGATCCGCCACGGCGGCGGCCGCTACTGGGACATGGGGCCCAGCGCGGTGATTGAGGTGGAGGGGTCAACCCGTGATGAGGCCAGCTACTTGCTGCTCACTCCCAAGCGGGTGATCCCTTTTAGTCTCCACCAGCTTGTGAGCGTGGGAATCTACCCGGAACGCCAGCGGATCCTGGCGGTGAAGGGCACGATTGCTCCCCGGGCGGCCTATGAGCCGGTGGCGTCGCGCATCATCGAGGTGGATTCGGGCGGTGCCGCCGCCGTCAATCCCAAGCGGTTCCAGTACAAGAACGTGCGCCCCGGCCTGTTCGGGCTGGAGTAGGGCCTGGCGGCCGGCTTGGGAAGGTGATCAGGAACCGGGTGGCCGACTCGGGTTCACGCAGGGTCTCCAGGGACCCGCCCAGGTGCCGGGCGATGCGTTCGAGCGGCGCAAGATCCCGGGGGCTGGCTCCGGCGCCGTTCACCTCGACGGCGATGCCGCTCATTTTGGGCGGCAACTCCCGCTGGCCGAGGCGGCGCACGATCACGACGGGCCGGATGCCCGGTTCATGGATCGCGATGGCTGCCGCCACCAGGCGCTCGAACAGGGTTTCCCAGGCCGCCGGATCGCCGTCCACGTCGGGCAGGGCGCCGACTTCGACCAGTGCGTGTTCCAGGCGGATGAGATCACCCAGTTCGTCCACGACGTGGTCGAGGACAGTGGTGAGGGCGACAGCGGATGCCGTGGCGTTCAGCATAGGGAACTCTCCTAAATAAGGAGTGGCGTCAAGAAAGGAAATTCTCACGGGGCTGGTACTAGCCCGTTTTTCTCACGGGAAGTGTAGCGGAAAGCCGCATTCTCTGGCATAACTGATTTTTCTAGTAAAAGTTGTGCGAAGAGAGGAGCGGCTTTCCCCTATGACAGAGTGTAGCCAATCAGAG
>VFZY01000127.1 GCA_016870915.1 Acidobacteriota bacterium
CTCCTCCAGAGTCACGTAGCTGAACATCCCGGACTGCTGCTGATCGTCGCCGCGCATACAACAATCATCGCCCGAAATGTTCCGAGAGGGAATGGGCTCGATCAGGAGTTTTTCAACAAGTTCCTAGGACGGTCAATCTTGCCTTTCCCTTGTTTCAGGGCAGCCTGGACTTGGGCCTGATACCAGCCGGTGCCCCGATGACCGTCTCCTATCGCTTGTATGCATACGCTTTCGGCGTGGGCGCGGCGAATATGGGAATCGCGGCAATCAATGACCCCTTCCTGGTCAGCACGGACCCGGTGCAGAGATTCGATACCCTCAGTCTCACTCTCACCAATGTCGACAGTGTCCCGGAGCCTGACTCGCGGTTGCTCGCTTTGGCGGGTTCTGCCTTGCTGCTGGGCATCCGGCTGGTACGGGCCGCCGCGGCTCGACTCTAGCCCTGCGCTATGGAGTTCCGCGCTCAACGGGGCGGTTTCAGTTCGCATGTCTGCGGAAACCGAGGGAACTGGTCCTCCGGCTTCGGACGGCTGGCATCGAACTGATACCGCCACATCTCAAACACCGCTGTTCCCGCGGCCACGTTGAAACGCACGATCCCGTATCCCGACCCCTTCCTGTGGGCCAGCGTCTCCGGATGGGTCCGATTGCGCGGTAGCAGATTGCTGCCGCGCTCGGGGTTCGCCACACCAAGCACCGTCATTCGATTGCCGAACGAGTCGAGATAGCGGCCGCCGGGCTTCTCCGGCTCGGGCCACCAGGCGCGAGGAAATCCATTTGCTGTCCCAGGCACCAGGAAGGCGAGCGGGCCGTCGTCCCAGTTGTCGATGCCATGCCGGACCAGGGCCCCGAGGTGCTGATCTCCGTGGATCATCAGAGGGTTGGCGTCGCGAACGGCGGCCAGAGCTCGCCGCCGGCCGGATTGCGGCCACGCGCCGGAATCGAGGTCGCGGCCGCTCGCAACAAGATTGGGCCCCGCGTGCGTGGTGACCTTGCAGAAGATGGTCTGGCTCAACACCACCTTCAGCGCGTCTCCTCTCTTCCGGGACCACTGGCGGAGAAACACTTCCTGCCGGGCGCCCAGCAGTTCCGCGCCGGGTACGTCCAGTGCCTCCACCGGGCCCTCGCGCGGCACACCGGCTGGAAACGCGGATTCTGGCCCTGTCTTGAACTTGCGATCCTCGATGATGGCGAAGCTGATGCCACCATAGTTGAGTTCGGTGAAGTAGACGGTAATGCCCTGTTCCACCGGCGCCGGGTCCACTGGATCCGGCAGATGAGCGCACTGTGTACGCTGCACAGCGTTGACCCACTCGGGAGGCTCCACGTAACCGCCGTAGACGAATCCGCGCTCGCGTCCCGCGGGGATTTTGCGGCCGCCCTGCCCCCAGATATTGCCCTGGAACACATCGTGATCGTCGGGAATCACAATGGCCGGCCGGTCGCGCAACAACTCGCGCCAGGTCCAGCCGAATTGCCAGAATTTGCGCAGATAGTCGAGCATGGCCAGTTCGGCCGGCTCGCGCGCGAACCCGAAGCCGCCGTAGCCTTCATAGATCTGGTCACCAGCGAAGAACAGCAGGTCCGGATCCTGCAGCTTGACGTTCGCGGTCAGGCGGGGGAGGGGGAATGCATAGCCGTTGTCACAGGAGAAAACGGCCAGCTTCAAGGCGCCGGTGGAGGGCTCCTGGCGGATCACACCCGGCCACTCGTGGCGCATGTTGCGCCACCGGTAGACCACACGGTATTCCGCGGCTTTGGTTGGGTCCCATTTCTCTACCCGGAATGTCGCGGTGCGAGAGAGCGGATCGATCGGCGCTGAACCGGCTCTTCGCCATCGGCCCTCGCGCCGGATATCGAGTTGTGCCTGCCGGGAATCTGCGTCTCCCACGGGTGGAAACAGCGCGGTGAGTTTGAGCACTCCGCCGCTCAGCGTGTACTGCGTCCAGAGAATGGGTCCAAAGGTCTGTTCCGGCCGATGCATCAGAAGCGTTCCGCTGGCGGACCACGAGCGAAACCGCCATGCCACGGATTTCGCCGTTCCCCGTGAAGACGCCGCCAGCAGCGCGATATTGCCGGCCAAGCGGCCCTGAGCGATTTTTCGCGTAATGCTCACGGAGCCGCAACGCAGTTCGGTTTCGCCATCCCTGACCTGGAGAGTCAAGACCAATTGCCCCGACAGCGAAACCTGCCCGGAACTCTCCTCGCCATCAAGAACCAGCTTGCCGTCGGCGCGCACGTAGGCATCAATCCACTGCGTCGCGGAGATGAGCGCATGACGATAGTCGTCGAGCAGACCCCGAATTCCGAACCGGAAGCCGGCGTGGGTATTGGCGGGGTCCGCCGGTGGCGTGATGGTGACCGCCAAGGTGAGCGATCCCTCGCGGTTCGCTTCCACCTGATGGGTGAGCAGGTGAAGCGTGCGGTTTTCCCCGGCCTGCGCCACCACCGTTCCATTGTCCATGCGCCAGTCCGGCAGTGGATTCGCCCAATACTCCGGGCCGATCCAGATACGCGAGCCATTCCAGCGGCTGGTAAACGCAGCCGCCCGGGCGGCCACCGCGGCCGCGGCGACAAACGCGCGCCGTGTGAGCTTCATCAGAATTCGTAGCGTAGCGCCAACTGGAAGACGCGGGGCGACCCCGCCCCGGTGATGCGCCCCACGGCCGGCGCCAGAATGTTCGCATTCGGGTTGTTCAGGTTGGTCTTGTTCAGCGCATTGAACGCCTCGGCGCGAAAACGGACCCGGTGTGATTCAGTGACGGCGATGGTCTTCACCAGCCCCAAATCAACCACCGACTCCCCAGGTCCCTCCAGAATGTTGCGGCCCGTGTTGCCGAGCGTTCCCGCGGCATTCTGAGCAAACGCCGCCGGGTTGAAATAGCGCTGCACCAGTTCGCCGCGCGGACGGCCCGTGGCCAGCCGGGGATTGCCCACCAGATCCGGCCGATCCTGGTTGATGCCGGTGCCGGAATTGTCGCGGCCGCTCACCGGGTTGAACCACAGGCCGCTTTCCAGGTAGACGATCCCGTTGATCTCCCACCCATCCAGCAGGAATCTGGCGGGGTTCCTGGCCGTCACGCGCGGCATCGCCCAGATGAAGCTGCCCACGAATCGATGGTCGATATTGTTGTCGGCGATCGCCTTTTCCCGGCGGAAGTCTGCTCCATCCTGCGGGTTGCTCAGATTGTCGATGTTCCGTGACCAGGTGTAGCTGGCCATGATGGTGAGCCCCGCGCTCAGGCGGCGGTTCGCGGACAACTGCATCGAATGATATGTGTAGTTCCCCTCCGCGCTCGAAAGCCCGATGCCTGTGAACTCCGGATAGACGCGCCGCTGTTGCAGGTTGCCGGGACGGCCGAAGACGCCAGGGTTGACCTGGCGCGTGGTCTCAACGTGGTTACCCTTGCTGGCCACGTACGCCGCCGACACAATCCAGGTTCTGGCGAACTGGCGTTGCACGCTCAGGTTCCACTGCTGAATCACGGCATTCCGGAAGTTGAGGTCCCAGCCGCCAGTGGAGACCGGGCGGATGAACTGAAACGACGACCGCTGCTGGCTGGTGGCCGGCGGATCGAACGGATACGGGTTCCCGCCAATCGATTGATACGGGTTCGCCATGCCGCCCGGAACCGGGTTCAGGTTCGTCGCCAGGACAAAGCCGGGGCCGCCCCCACCAATGTTCTGCAGGGAACGGGCGCCGTAAAAAATGCCGTAGCCGCCGCGCACGCTCGACTTCCCGCTGCCGGTTGGATCGAAGGCGAAACCCAGACGTGGCGACCAGTTGTTCCACAAGTTGCCGAAGCCATACTTCTTCGGCACGGCCTGATCCTGACCCCAGTACACCAAGCCGAGCGGCGCACGCGGAAAGTACTGCGATTGGGCGCCGGGAATGAACATGGCCCCGGTGCCACGCCTGTCGGGAGGCGGCAGGAAAGGGTCCCAGCGCAGACCCAGGTTCACCGTGAGGCGGCGGTTAACTTTCCAGTCATCCTGGACGAACGCGCTCAACTCCTTGCCCACCGGGTAGCTTTCGGCGCCGGAGTTCTGACTGATGGAATCGGGCCGGCCGATGACGAAATCGGCCATGGCGTCGCCGGTGATCTGACCTCGAAACGCGATGGCCGGGTCGCCCTGAAAGCGCTCGCGCCGGTCCACTTCGTCGTAGCGCCATTCGAAGCCGAACTTGATGAGGTGGGAGTTCAAGGTGACCGACGTGTCGTTCCGCACGTGATAGAAGTAGCGCTGCTGATAGAGCGGGTGGCGGGTGAAGGCGTACCAGTAACCGATTACGTTTGTGTCTGTGGCGGCCACGGTGTCTTCGCGGTGGGCGCGCACAATGCCGGCGCCGAGATCCCGCCAGCCCACGTTGCCGGGCGTGATGGCAGCCTGGTCGCGCTCAATGTTCTGGATGGTCACGGTGAGCGAATTCACCGCCCGCGGGCTCAGGATCCAGGTGTCACTGGCCGTGCCGTTCCAGTTCTTGTACGGGATGTTGGCCAGCAGATTGGGAATGGTGCCCACGGCCTGTTTCGTGGCGTTGTCATTCCATAGCAGCCGGAAGCTCAGCCGGTGGGCGGCGTTGAGCTGATGGTCCACTTTGGCCACGATCTGGTCGTCATCAATGGATTGCGCGCTGGCGAAGCTCAACTGACCGTCCTGGCGATTGGGCAGAGGCACGAACGTATCCATGAACTTGACGGCCGGTTGGTAGACGCGGCTGGCAGGAATCACACCGTTCGGGAAGTTGCCGCCGTTGGGGTCGCGAACCGCGCGGCCCAGGCCCGAAAAGTCGCCGCGGCGCATCGCCGCTGTGGGAACGATGGCGCTGGTGGTGCCAGGAGCGCTACGCTCCCGGGTTGCCTGGTAGGACGCAAAGAAGAAGGTGCGATCACGGATAATCCGCCCGCCCACCGTGCCCCCATACTGATTGCGCTTAAACGGAGGCACGCCTACGGCGAAGAAATCGCGGGCATTCAGCTTTTCGTTTCGAAGGTATTCGAATGCGCTTCCATGAAACGCATTGGTGCCCGATTTGGTCACCGCGCTGACGAAGACTCCGGCGTTGCGTCCCTTGTCGGCACCGTAACCGTTGGTCTCGATGGAGAACTCCTGCAGCGCGTCGGGATTGGGAAATGGCGCGGGGGTGTTGAAGAACGGGTCATGGTTATCGCCTCCGTCGAGCGCGTAGTTATTGCCCCGGAACGCGGACCCATTGACCGAAACCGTCTCATTCTGCTGTTGGTCGCGGCCCCCGCGCCGCCCAACGCCCGGCACCAGCAGTTGAAGCGACACCGGATTGCGGCCGTTGAGCGGCAGTTCGGCGATGCGCTTGGAATCGATGACTTCGCCGATGGTTCCCGTGCGGGTCTCCACCTGGACTGCCTGTGCCGCCACCTCGATCCTTTCGGTGACCTGACCCACCTGCAGGCTGAAGTCCACGCGCCGGTTCTCGCTCACCTGCAGAAGCAAACCGGTCTGCACGGATTCCTTGAACCCCGGCGCGGTCGCCCTAACGGTGAACGAGCCAACCGGCAGTTGGACAAAGACGAAATCGCCGTTGGCGCCCGCCACCGCGCTGCGCAACGTACCTGTTTCCACGTGGGTGGCCGTTACGGCCGCGCCGGGAATCACGGCATTCGCCGCGTCGTGAACCGTGCCGACAATCGTTGCGGTGTTCTGTGCCGTGAGAATCGCCGCGGTGAAGAAGAGTGGCAGCCAGCGGAGCATGTGCATCGTTGGACGGTAGAGTATCACGCGCCCCGGCTGAACACCAAATCTACAAGCCGGCATTCACAAGCCGGTGGTTCACAAGCCCGGCGGCTAGCCGAGCGACAACTTCCGGAAATCGATCTTCTTCATATCGAACTCGCCCAGGCCCAAGGCGCCCGCCAGTTCCACGTGCTCGGTCTGCCGGTTGAGGAACGTGCTGAACTCATCGGGGCGATCCTCAGCCAGCACCTTCTTGCCCACGGCCAGACGCTTCTTGTCGATCTCCAGCCAGCCCACGCGATCCATGGCCACCGGGTCCGTCGCGAAGTACATCGTCTGATGCTCCCAGACGAACTGCGGTCGCGCCCCGGGCCCGCCGTGGTACAGCGCCTTGATGCCGTCCATGACATGCAGCACGGTCTTGTTCCGGATAACCGGCAGGGCCACGACGGCGGGAATGAACGCGCCGCACGTATTCAACGTGGCGGTGGAATGACTGCGGCTGACGTTGTTCACAAGCCCGTGCGACAGATTCTTCAACGCCAGGGTAACGCCCGCGGACTGATGGTCCTTGAGGAGCGGCAGGTTCACCAGCTTGTTCACTTCCTTGGTGATGAAGTTGGCCGCGTAGCTGCGCCGCGCCGTGACGTTGCTCAGGTCATAGCCCGGCCGCGTCAGCGCCATGTCCAGATAATGGTTCGGGTCATAGCCTTCAATGCCCTGCTGAATCTCTTCGAAATCCCACACCGCCGAGGACCAGCGCACCTTCTCCGGCAACCACTTGTCGAACCCCGCCTTCAGGAACTGGTTCTTGTAGCGGTCATAGACCACGATATCCTGGCGGCGTACACCGGCCGCCTCAAGCCCGGCAATAATCTCGTGCAGCACTTCGGGCGATGAGATCACGTGCGGAGCCCCAACCGGGTTCACCTTGATGCCGACCACATCCCCCTTCTCAAAGAACACACGCCAGGCTGCCTGCCAATCCGGAGCGCCCGTCAGTTCCGTCATGCCGCGACGCATCATGTCCCGCACGGGCTCCGCCTGATACTTCCCGCTCAGGATGGAACCGCCGTGCCGCACGCTCACAACACGGCCCCGGTAAGGCCCCGGCATCGACAACCGGCTGGATGCGGCCTGGGAACTTGCCTGCGCTCCCAGGGCCAGGGATTGCGCCGTCACCCCGGCCGCCACCATCGCCTGGAACCACTCGCGCCGCGTGGCGGACCGCCGGACGGCATCCCTCAACATTGCCTGTTTCATCACGGATCTCCTTGCGGAATAGTATACTGCCAGGGAACAGGAGACACAGATGAGCCAGAACGATTCTTCACGCCGCGAGTTCTTCCAGCAGACGGCAGCCGCCGCGGCGGTCGCCGTCACCGCGGCCGACGTGGTGGCACAAACATCCTCCACCGGCGCCACCGGCATGCCCACGCGGCCGTTGGGCCGCACCGGCCAGCGCGTTTCGATTGTCTGCCTGGGCGGCTGGCACATCGGCGCCGTCAAGGACCACAACGAGGCCATTCGCATCATGCACGCCGCCATCGACGACGGCCTGACCTTTTTCGACAACGCCTGGGACTATCACGACGGGCATGCGGAAGAGATCATGGGCCGGGCGCTGGCGATGGACGGCCGCCGCAACAAGGTTTTCCTGATGACCAAGAACTGCGAGCGCGACTACGCCGGGTCCAGGAAGAATCTGGATGACAGCCTGCGGCGCCTGAAGACGGATCATCTCGACCTGTGGCAGTTCCACGAGATGGTCTACGACAACGATCCCGATTGGGTGTTCGAGAAGGGCGGCATCAAGGCCGCGCTTGAGGCGCAGAAAGCCGGCAAAGTGCGCTTTATCGGCTTCACCGGTCACAAGGATCCGCTGATTCACAAGAAGATGCTCGCCAAGCCCCACAACTGGGATTCCGCGCAGATGCCCATCAACGTGCTGGACTACTTCTACCGCAGCTTTCAATCCGAAGTGGTGCCGCTCTGCCAGCAGAAGAACGTCGGCGTCATCGGCATGAAGGGCCTCGCCGGCGGCCATCCGCAGGGCCGCCTGATCGAGCAGTTGAAGCTCAGCTCCGATGAGTGCTACCGCTATTGCCTGAGCCTGCCGGTTGCCACCCAGGTGATGGGCATCACTACCATGGCCCAGTTGAAGCAGGACGTCGCACTGGCCCGCGGCTTCAAGCCCATGACACCGGCGGAGATGGACGCCCTTCGGAATAGAGTGCGCGCGCAGGCCACCGACGGCCGGCATGAGCTGTTCAAGTCCACCAAGGCCTACGATGGTCCGCATCACCGGCGGCAGCATGGCTTTGATGTATAGCATAGCTCTTACTCTGGCTTAGCCGAGAGCCGGTAGCGTTCGCCCGCTTTTTCACGGTCCCGGTTCGCGGAGGCCAGATCGCGGACTTTCGCGCTCATGCGCGCAGCGTCTGCCGCTCGGCCTGGAGTTCGATACAACAGCATCAACTGATACGCCGCGGTCCGTTCGTCCGCATTGAGCGCCAGAGCACGCTCAAAGCACCGCACCGCCAGTACACGATTGCCATCCAGCGATTCGACGCGGCCCAGCACCACCCACGCCGCCGCGTTCCCGGGCTCCTTGGCTGTTAGCCCTGTCAGGATGGCTCGCGCTTCCAAACGCTCCGCTGGTGAAGGATTCTTCTGAACCAGAACGCGCGCCAGAGTGAGGGCCGCGATTGGCACTCCGGGCGCAATGCCGCGCAGCAGCCGGACCGCCTCTTCCGGCCGGCCCAACTCCATGAGCGTCATCGCGGCGCCCACCGGCCCCATGCCGCTTCCGGGAGCCAGCCGCGACGCGGCCGCAAACCTCTTCTCGCCCTAATCCGAGCGGCTCGCGCGCACCAGAAACACCCCCAGCATCATCGCCAAGCGAACCGATCCCGGAAACCGCGCCGCACCAGCTTCCAGCACACGGATTCCCAGGTCGACTGAGTTCTGATCCAGGCAGAGCAGAGCCAGGTCCATGAGCAGATCTTCGTCGCCTGGATGATCCCCCACCCCCCGGTTGAGCAACGCCAACGCCCCCGGAACATCACCCCGCGCGTGGAGGATCGCGGCCTTGAGACTCAACATATCCGGATCCTCGCGCCGAAGAGGCTCAATGACTGCCCCGGCCTTTGCGCGAGCAACGCTTCAAACGGAGCCGCTGATTCCTGCCATCGTTCCAGGCAGAACAGGCAGCCGCCCGTGCGCCACCTTCCTCCGGCGCCGTGCTGGCGTGGGCATAGTGCCGCACCACGCCCGTGCGATCACCGCCTTGGAAGGCGAGTTCCGCGAGCATTGCGTGGGCGGTGCCGTTGGTGGGCTCAAGCTTCACGATGGCGTGCATTGTCCCGCCGGCCTTGGGATCGCGCGTTTCGAATTCGATCTGCGCCGCCGCCCCGCAGAGCCGCCATGCCAGCGGGAGCCAGCGTGATGGCCCGCCGCAGGGCCGTTAAGGCCTCCGCGTTTCGCCCGGCGCCACGCAGAGCCAGCCCCTTGAGCGTCCAGAGCGAAGCACTTCCCGGCGCGCGGTTTCAGCTCCTGGTCGCAGGCGGCAATGGCTTCATCGAATCACCCGGCACGAATCAACTCCCGAATAGCGGCCACGCTGGCCAGCCCCGGAGTCCACGCCGCGGCGGACAGCAACCAGGATGCGAACCGGGCTACCAACTGATTCGGCCGTTCAACTGTACCAGCCGGGCGCCGCCGGTTCCCTGCAATTCGCCGAAGAAGCGGTTGTTCAGGTTGGTGACTAGCCCACTGAGGTTGGTGTGGTTGAAGAAGTTGAAGGCGTCTACGCCCAACCTCAAGCGGGCCTGTTCGGTGAGCGGAAACTCCTTGCTGATCGCCACATTCACTGTCACCGCGCCCGGTTGACGAATCGCGTTGTTGCCCACGTTGCCAGGCCGGATGCCGGCGCGTGACACCGGATGCAGCGGCACCAGCGCAAACGCCGATGCGTTGAGGTACCGGAGCGTCTTGCGATAGTCGTCCAGGTAAACCCGCCCGCCCACGTAATCCGGACGCGCCACCTGCCTGGCCGTCCCCGTCTGCGAAAGCTGCAAGGGAACACCTGTGCGGGCCTGCATGGTGCCGGATACCTGCCATCCTCCCAACACGGCGCGAGCCACGGCGCTGTTCAGGCTGGAAAACCGGGGCGCTTCGTACACCCATTCGCCGGTGAAGTAGTGCGTGATGTCGCCTGTGCTGGGGCCCCGGTCGGCGCGCGGGTAAAAGAACTCCTGCGTTCGCGCATCGCCGTCGCCCTGGGAATAGGACCCGATGTCGCCGCCCGCGGTGGAAAGCGACCGGCCCCAGGTGTAATGCCCACTGGCGCTTAACCCGTGCGAGAAGCGCTTGCGCAGCGACGTCTGCCAGGAGGAGTATACGGTCTGTTGCGTGGCGTCAATGTAGTAGTTCACATTCAGCCTGGGGTTAGGGCGCAACCCAGTCACACGGTCCGGCTCATTCATCCACCGGTGCATCGGGAATTTCACGCCCCGGTTCCCCACGAACGACGACTCCAACGCCAGCCCTTGGGTGATCTCGTGCTGGAATCCGAAGGTGTACTGCATCGTGTAGGGGTTTTGGAGCTTCGGGTCCACTACGGAGAAGGTGTTGATCCAGCCGCGAGCCCTGGTTTCCGTCTCGATCACACGATGCAAGTCGTCATTGTAGCTGGGCCAGCGCAGCCCCAGCCGCGCGACATCCGCTCGGATGAAATTGAACCGGAAGGGGACCGTGGGCGCCGGCTGCACATGCGCCCACATGGCGCCCGCCACCTGGCCGCTGAACAACATGCCGAAGCCGCCCCGGATCACGGTCTTGTTCTTGCCGCCGACGTTGTAGGCGAAACCGAACCGCGGCCCAAGATTTACCCACTTGTCGGACTCATAGGGATTGTCAACCGGACGCAGCGGCCCCACGTTGAAGTTCGCATCGAGCAGACCATTTGGGTTATAGATACCCGTCTGCGGCGCGCCCGGCTTGGCCTCCGGCACCAGATGCGAGAAGTAGTCATAGCGCAGGCCCAGATTGAGCGTCAGGTTGCGGCGTACGCGCCAGTCGGTCTGCGCAAAGCCGCCGGCCTGATACATTTTCGCCGTATAGTCGCCGTTGCCGTAGGTGGGCCCGATGGCGTTCGGGATGTTGTTGATGAAGTCCGCGCGCGAGTTATAGGCCACGTTGGGCGCTTCCGGATTGATGCGCTTGCAGCAGTCGCGCCGCACGCTGAACCCGAACTTCCAGGAATGGTTCCCGCGATGCTTGGCGAACTTCTGATCGAAGTTGTACGTGCGGCCCTCCATCAGATAAAGCTCGTGGTCGGGATTCGACACACCCGGATAACTCAGGCGCGCCACGCGCCGGCCAAACTCCAGGTTCTCCTTCTTGTTCAGCGGGTCGAACTGCTCGAAGAAGAACGCGTCTTCGCGATGCATATCCGTCAGGTGATAGCCAAACCGGCTCTCCGCGGTCCAACTGCTGCCGCCGGTCACGTAGTTCACGGTGCCTCGCTCGTCCCAAATGCGGAACTCACGGTCATTGGCGCCGTTCAGGTAATGCCGCGGCTGGTATTGGCTGGGCCTCCCACGGGTATAGCTCATGGTCAGCGTGCTCACACCGCGCAGCCGGATGTCGCCCTTCAAATCCACGTGGTTGTCATTCCGGCGTGAAGAGGTGGGGTTGATGTAAAGCCCGGTGTCGTCGTTCGGACCCACTGGCTGGTTCGGCAGCGGGATGTGGTCCAGGTACAAGCGGTACGATGGCGTTACCCGCAGGGCCTCATTCCGGAGACGCGAGGTCATCAGCGTCTCCTGAATCAGCGTGAAGGCGCGGTCGCGATAGCCCTCATAGACACCGAAGAAAAAGATACGGTCGCGTTTGATGGGCCCGCCAAGCGACCCGCCAAACTGATTGAACGTGATGCCCGGCTTGTTCGACAGCCGCTGGTGCCGGGCGTCGAAATCCTCTGAGCGGAAGTTCTCAAACAGGCTGCCGTGAAGCTGGTTGGTGCCGGAGCGGCTCAACAGATTCACCTGGCCCGCCACCATGTTGCCGTACTCGGCGGGCGGCACACCCTTCACCGTGTGGACCTCCTGAATCGCCTCGATGCTCATGATATCGATGAGGTTCGGTTGCAGGTAGTTCGACGAGTAGCGCCCCTCCGGGTTGCCGCCGGCGTCCGTGCCGTCCACCGTGTAGGAAACACCGTTCTTCCCGATGCCGTTCATCCGGACGCCTTCAGCGGCCATGGTGACTCCGGTATTGATGGCCAGCAGGTTGACCCTTGGGCCGTCGATCACTATATCAAAGCGCCGGAAAGAAAGGCCGGGACCACGATGACCAGACGTGGACCCGGCTCCCGGCAGCACCTCAAGCGGGCTGGGCTGCGCGAGACGGCGCCGCAATGGGAATGGGGCGCTCCTGTGCAACATTGTTGCCTGCCCCGGTACTGCCAGTCCTTGCAACTGTATTCGGAACTTCTTACCATTTCCTTACGTGACCGCGAACGGGGACAATCAGGAGATTTTTGAGTTCGGAGGGTTTCGCCTCAGCCGGACCGTACTGGAGTTTCGCGGATCGCTGGTGGCTCTGACGCCCAAAGCGATCGATACCCTGTACCTCCTGGTAGCCCGGGAGCCGGAAGTGGTCACCAAGGACGAAATCATGCAGGCCGTCTGGCCCGACACATTTGTCGTCGAAAGCAGCCTGGCCCGAAACATTTCGTTGATCCGGAAGGAACTTGACGAGCTGGCCGGCGCGGGAACCTGGATTGAGACTATTCCCAAGCGCGGCTATCGCTTCAATCCGCCAGCCGCCCAGACGATGCCAATACCGGCCCCGCTCCCGGATGAGCCGGCGCCCGAACCCATAGCCGCCCCGCAAACGGACCACCCGCTGACGGCGCCTTCGGCCCAAACTGAAGTCGGGTCGCCATACCTGCGGCCGACTCTTTTCGCGGCGTTCGGCCTGGCGGTGCTGGGCGGCGCCGCGGCACTTTTTTGGAGTCCTCGGAGTGAAGTGCCACAGCCGCCAGCCGATCCGGCAGCTCTGATCGGCGATCATTTGCTCGCCAAGGGCACACCCTCTGAAATTCACCGGGCCACCACCCTGTTCGAGCGGGAAACCGCGGCGAGACCCGAATCCGCCAGTGCCCACGCGGGATTGGCCATTGCATACGTCGTCCGTCGATGTCTGGCTGCGGGAGACACCGGCGACATCGTGCGTGCGCGAACAGAAGCCGAGACCGCGTACCGGCTGAATCCGAATCTGCCCGCCGCCAATACGGCCCTGGGCTTGGCCCGCCTTGCCGCCGATCTGGATGTGCCGGGCGCCGAGGCCCTGTTGCGGCGCGGTGTGGCACTGGACCCAAAATCCGTCATCGCGCGGTATACGGTTGCGTTCTACTACCGGTCAACCGGCAATATGGAGGAGGCACTCAAGGCCAGTCTTCAGTCCGAACGGCTGGACCCGGTGACGCCGCTTGTCGGCGCCTCCGTGGGGATGGACTATTACTTCAAGCGCGACTTTGAGCAGGCACGCCGGCAATTCGACGCCGTGCTTGACCGGGAACGCAACTACAACATGGCCCACTACTACCTGGCGCTGACCCTGGGCCATCTAGGGCGCCATGACGAGGCGCTCGAACACCTGGCCAAGGCCGAACTCCATCCCGGGGTCCTGGGTACCGATCGCGCTTGGCTCGCGTTGATGCGCGGAGATCGAGGCCCCGCGGAAGCCAACTACGCCGCCATCCGGAAGGGGATCCAGGCGGGCGGGGTCTCGCCCCATTCCATCTTGCTGCCGGCCATTCTGGTGGACCGGATCGATGAAGCAATCGTCGCAATGGAGGGGGTTATGGAAGCTCGCGGTCCCGAAACGCTGACTTTGCTCGTGGACCCGCGTCTTGAGCCTGCACGCAAACACCCGCGGTTCGCCGCCATCCGCGAAAAACTGAGTGGAAGAACGCCCCCGCGCTAAGGTTGTGGGGCGCCGTTAGGTGAACTTGTACTTGCCCGGCACCGGAATCTCAGGCACATCCAGCTTCAGGTCGTAATCGAACGCCTTCGGCTGCAAGTCCTGATTCGACGCCATCACCTGATCCCACGTCAGTTCCTGGCCGGAGTACGCCGCCTCGCGCGCCATGATGCAGGTGAGGGTACTCTCCGCCACGGCCATCGCATGGTTGATGTACGGCCCGTCGCCACGGATGCTCTTCGCCAGCGCCACCTGTTCCGCCACATAGGGATTGATGCCGCGAGCGCCCAGATCGTGCCCGTTGCTGCGCCCCTTCGACCCCACAATCAACTCGCTCACATTGGTGTACAACCCGCGCGGATACTGGCGGCAATAGCTTGAGAGCCGTACACCGTTGGCATACTCGAATTCAGCCGACAGGTGATCGTAGATGTTGCCATGCACTTCGTCGCGCGGCCTCCAAACCGCGCCGCCCGATGCCCACACCTTCACCGGATGCGCGTTCATCACCCAGTTGCAGACGTCAATGTTGTGCAGATGCTGCTCCACCACCTGGTCTCCACAGATCCAGACGTGCGAGTACCACGCCCTGTGCTGCCACGTCATATCCTTCCATTTCGGATCGCGAGCCGTCTGCTGAATCACGGGGGTGCCCACCCAGTAGGCATAGAGCGACCGGATGTCTCCAATTTCCCCCTGCTGGATCTTTTTCACCGTCTCCACATACTCGGTCTGAAACCGCCGCTGCGCGCCCGACACCACCGTCAGCTTGAACTCCTCCGACCTCTTCGCCGCGGCCATGAAGCGCTTCACGCCCGCCACATCGGTTCCGAACGGCTTCTCGCAGAAGATGTGCTTCTTGGCCGCCACGGCCGCCTCAAAGTGCGCCGGCCGGTAGCCGGGCGGCGTGCACAGCATGACGATGTCGACGTCCGAGGCAATTACTCTCTTGAAGGCCTCAAAACCCACGTGCCGGCGGTCTGGCTCCACCTTGATACGGTCCGCCGTCCGAGGATGCCGGTTGGCATCGCGCAGCCACGCCAGATTGCCCTCCAGTTTGTCTTCGAAAATGTCGCCCATGGAGGTGAGTTCCACGCGGTCGTCAGCCGTTAACAGGTCCACCACCGCCTGGCGCCCGCGCCCACCGCAGCCGACGAGACCCGCGCGCAGCTTCTCGCGCCCCTGGCCCCGCACAAGCCGCGGCGCCACAATCAGCAATCCGGACGCCAGCGCGCCGGAAGCGCCCGCCGAGGTGGACAAGAACCCTCGTCGCGACGATTGGGGTATAGTGTCAATTCGTTCCATGGCCGTCTCCCAAACCCAGGTTTCCCCGAACGACGATCAGTATAGCCCCATCCACGGCGTCTATGCCGCCGCTGTCACACCGCGCCGTCCGGGCACTCAACAGATCGATCTGGCAGCGTCGCTTGATGTGATCGATTTCCTCAACTCGCATTCCCTGGCCGGCATCGTCCTGCAGGGCTCAACCGGCGAGTTCCCTCATTACGATTTCGAGGACCGCGTGCGCCTGGCCGCCTTCGCCGGCAAGCGCAGCCGCATTCCAGTGCTGGTAAGCGTGGCGCACTCCACACTCGACGGCGCCGTGCTGCTGGCCCGCGAGGCCGCCGCAGCGGGCGCTGCCGGCGTGGTGCTGATGCCGCCGCACTACTTCCGCTACGAGGAGCCGGAACTGCGTGCCTACTACCTTGAATTCGCGGCCCAGGTTCAGGACACGCCGAAGTATCTCTACAACATCCCGTTCTTTGCGAATCCCCTGCCCGTGGGGCTTTCGGTGGAACTGCTGGCCGCCGGGGCCTACGATGGCATCAAGGACTCAAGCGGCGATATGGCCGCTTTCGAGACCCTGAAGGCAGCGCGTGCCAACCGGCCCTTTGCGCTCTTTGTGGGCAACGACACCGTGTTCCTGAAAGCCCGCTCCTCAGGGGCGGACGGAGTGGTGTCGGGCTGCGCTGAAGCGGTGCCGGAACTCATGCTGGGCCTGGAACGCGCGGCCCTGGCCGGTGACACTCTTCGAGCCACGGCGCTGGACACCCATCTGCAACAGTTCATTCAGTGGCTGCTGCGGTTTCCGGTTCCCGTGGGCATCAAGGCCGCGCTTGCTGAACGCGGCGTTCCCGCCGGACCCCTCGCCGCTCCCCTGGCCCCCGCCACCCTCGCCCTTCTGGAGGAGTTCCGCCAGTGGTTCCGCCAGTGGCTTCCCGGTATTCTCAACGCGGTAAAATAGGGCTTCCCGCATGACTTCCGAAGAGTTTCGCCGCCATGGACATCACGTCGTGGACTGGCTGGCGGACTACTTTGCCAATGTCCGTGAGTTTCCTGTCCTTCCAGCCACAACGCCCGGCGAACTTACCGATCGCCTGCCCGCTTCCGCCCCGGAGATCCCGGAGCCACCCGAACGGATCCTGGCCGACTTCGAGCAACTGATCTTCCCCGCCTGCACCCTCTGGAACCACCCTCGTTTTCACGGCTTCTTTTCCGTCTCTGCCTCGCCCCCCGGTGTGCTCGCGGAAATGCTCGTTGCCGGCCTCAACATGAACGGCATGCTTTGGCAGTCATCGCCCGCGGCAACGGAGCTGGAACAGGTCACGCTCGACTGGCTGCGCCAGTGGCTGGGTCTTGAACAGAACACCTGGTTCGGCATCATCTACGACACCGCATCAACTGGGGTGATGCACGCCATCATCGCCGCCCGGCACCATATGCACCCGGAGGCCCGCGATCAGGGCAACCCGGATGGCTTGGTTCTCTACACCTCCGATCAAGCCCATTCGTCGGTGGAGAAAGGCGCCATCGCCGCCGGCATCGGGCAGCGCAACGTCCGCAAGATCGCCACCGACGCCGGGTTCAGCATGAAACCCGAGGCGCTCCGCGGCGCAATTGCGGAAGACCTTGCCGCGGGACGCCGGCCCTTCTGCGTCGTCGCCACTGTCGGCACCACTCCCACGGCGGCCGTCGATCCTATTCCTGCCATTGTTGCCATCGCCCGGGAGTTCGGCCTTTGGCTTCACGTGGATGCTGCCTATGGCGGTCTCGCCGCGATGGTCGAAACCCACCGCCATCACTTTGCCGGTTGCAGCCAGGCCGATTCCATCGGCGTCAATCCACACAAGTGGCTGTTTACCCCGGTGGACCTGAGCATCCTCTATACACGCCACCCCGCCACCTTGCGAGGGGCTTTCTCCCTGGTGCCGGACTATCTGCGAACCGCCGGTGCACCGCGCGCCATCAACTTGATGGACTACGGCATGCAGCTTGGCCGCCGGTTTCGTGCGCTGAAGCTCTGGTTCGTGATGCGGGCTTACGGGCGCCAGGGTTGCGAATCGATCCTCCGCGCGCAATTGGAGATGACTCGCGACCTGGCTGAGCGCATCGCCGTGCACCCCAGCTTTGAGGTGTGCGCCCCGGTGCATCTTTCGCTCGTCTGCCTTCGATATCGGGGCAGCGATGAGCAGAACCGGGAACTGCTGCAGCGTCTGAACCAGTCCGGAACGGCGTTTCTTTCACCCACCACACTCAACGGCCGCTTCGTCCTGCGCTGGGCCATCGGAAACTTCCAGACCACCCAGGCCGACATCGACATGGTCTGGGATGCTCTGCAACGCCTGGCCGCCGGCCTATGACATCACCCAGGCTCACTACTGCACTGTGCGGCGTTCCGCTGCGCAACCCGGTTATCGCCGCGTCGGGTACCTACGCCTACGGTGTCGAATTCGCTCCGCTGGTCAACCTCAACGAGATCGGCGCCATCGTCACCAAGGGACTCTCTCGCACGCCCATTGACGGCAACGCACCGCCGCGCCTTTGGGAGACCGAGGGCGGCATGATGAACTCCATCGGTCTGCAGAACATCGGCGTACATGCCTTCGCCGTGGAGAAGCTGCCTCAACTTCGGGCCTACTCGACGCCGGTGATCGCCAACGTCTTTGGCTATGCCCAGGAAGACTACTCCGAAGTTGTCCGTGTGCTGGAAGATCACCCCGGCATTGCGGCCTATGAGTTGAACGTCTCCTGCCCGAACACCAGGCACGGCGGCATATTCTTTTCGAGCGACCCGCAACTGCTCGGCGCCCTGGTCGCCTCGGTGCGCCCGGTGACGCGCCGTCCCGTCATCGTCAAGCTGTCGCCGAACGTGGCCCGCATCGAGCCCCTTGCCCAGGCCGCGCAGGAGGCCGGTGCCGACGCCATCTCACTGGTCAATACCTTTGTGTCGCTGGCCATCGACATCCGCACGCGCCGTCCGCGTATTGGCGCCGGGATGGCCGGTCTGTCGGGACCGGCCATCAAGCCGATTGCCGTGCGCATGGTCTACGAAGCCGCGCGCGCGGTCCGGATCCCCGTCATCGGCCTGGGTGGCGTCGCGTCAGGTGAGGATGCGGCCGAGTTCCTGCTGGCGGGCGCGAGCGCCGTCCAGGTGGGCACCGCCAACTTCTGGGACCCGGCCTCGCCCGTCCGCATCGCCCGCGAACTCGACCGATACTTGAAAGAGGAGGGTGTCGCCAACGTTCGCGATCTCACCGGCGCCCTCCGCTTCGGAGAGAAGAAATGAAACAGATTGTCTCAACCACAGCCGCCCCCAAGGCGATTGGGCCCTATTCACAGGCCGTCATTCACAACGGCCTTGCCTACCTGAGCGGCCAGATCCCTCTGCACCCGGACACGGGCCAGATTGTCGAAGGCGGCGTGGCCGTGCAGGCCGAACAGGTGCTGCTGAACCTGCGGGCCGTGCTCGAGGCAGCGGGCTCGAGCCTTGGCGGTGTGCTCAAGACCACCATCTACCTGCGCGACATGTCCCACTTCGCCGTCGTGAACGAAGTATACGGACGCTTTTTCGCGGAAAACCCGCCTGCCCGAGCCACCATCCAGGCCGCGCGCCTGCCACGCGATGTGGAGGTCGAAATCGACTGCATCGCCGTGGTACACTAAAGTCTCAACCCCCCGCCAAAACGTGGGCGCGTAGCTCAACTGGCAGAGCAACTGACTCTTAATCAGTAGGTTGAAGGTTCGATTCCTTCCGCGCTCACCATTCAAATCAGCAACTTCTGTGTCATTGAATGCGTGTGGACGTCTCGACTACAGGGACTTTCACAGGGACTTCTCAGTCTGCGTTGCTGTTGTATTTGTTGTCGCCCCGTTCGCCGCGCCCGCCAGAGGTGAACTTGGTTGACTTCCGCCGGCTTGCTTTTCCAGAGCCCCTCCTCGATCATCCACTTCCTCAACGTCTCCTTGCCCACGTCGATCTGATGGCGCCGGGCCAGTTGCTCGGCCGCGAACGTGGGTCCGAAGTCGTGCCATTCCGGCTGCTTCAACTGCGCCATCGCCTCCCGTCGCGTCTCCTCCGGTAACCTCCGGTTGGAGGGGCGCCCTAGCAGCCGTGCTCCACCACTGCGTCCCCTTTCTCCACGATGGTTGCCAGCAGCTTCCGTACCCACCGCTCGCTCACACCCATCCGCTGGGCCGCTTCCCGCTGGGTCACCGTTCTCTGCTGCGCCTGCTTTAGCCAGTGCAGTTCGTCTCGCTCCCTCTGGCTCATCGCTATTCGTTCCATCCTTCTGGCACTAAAGGCTGTCAAGAGGAACTTTCTACCCCACATTTCCGTTTTGAGCCGCGCGTGCGAATCTCCTGGATGCTCGTCCGCATCAATATCGATAGGGGTTTGAAGGCAGCGAAGACCCCTGCGGAGGACAGCACCCAATGGGTGACAAACAAAACC
>VFZY01000128.1 GCA_016870915.1 Acidobacteriota bacterium
TGTCAGTGTGCGCCGGATCGTTTTGTCACTGGCGACGAGCTACCCCTGGCAGGCCCAGTTTGCGCAAGTTCACGCGAACCTGCGCTGCTGAAAAAACTGCGTGAAGCAAACACCGGACTTATTCATTCCGCATTTTTGCAGCGGACCGGAGAAGCGCGTATGGACGGCCCATTTTCACCCTTCGGGTGCTCCGAGCGACGGTATGCGGCAGCCATTTTGCCGCAAATTTCTGACCGAGACACCCGCGGAGGATCCGCACGAGTCATTTCGAGCTTGTCCGCGGCGTCAGTTTGGGCTGCGATCAGATGCCGTGAGAAAAGCGGGTTAGCGATCTCCCCCCGATCGGAAATCGCAAGCCGGGGGCGGCATAGTAGAATCGGCTCAACGCATGAGGACTCTGTTTCTCTTTTTCGCTTTCACCCTCCTTGGCCGCGCCCAGTCGGCGACTGCCGAGCTTACAGGCATCGTCGCCGACGAGCAGGGCGCCGCGATCGCCAACGCCAAGGTCGCCGTCCGCAATGCCGCCACCGGCGAAGCGTACGAGACAACCACTGGCCTCACCGGCGCTTTCACCCTTGGCCAACTGCGGCCGGGTGAATACCAGTTGACCGCCGGGATGGCAGGCTTCCGGAGCTTCGTGCGCAACGGTGTGGTGCTGCAGGTGGGCCAGCGGGCCAGGGTCGACGTGCAACTGAGCGTCGGGGCGGTGTCGGAATCGGTGGAGGTGAGGGCTGAGACGCCGCTGCTTGACACCAGCGAGGCTTCGCTCGGCCAGGCGATTGAGAACCGCAAGATCCTCGAACTGCCTCTGAACGGCAGGAACGTCGTGGGGCTCGCCGCGCTTGTCCCCGGTGTCGTGCCCGGCACCAGCTTCGGCATCGGCGTGCCCGACGGCCGCGCGGCGCTCATCCAAGCCGCCACCGCCAACCTTGTTGTCAACGGCGGCATGGCCGCGCACAACGATGTGCTGGTCGACGGGGTTCCGTTGTCGCTCTGCTGCCAGAACCAGATCGCGTTCATCCCATCCATCGATGCGACGCAGGAATTCCGGGTCCGCACCAACCTCTACGATGCCGAATACGGCCGTACCAGCGGAGGCGTTGTCACCTACGCCACGCGCGGCGGCTCCAACGGCTTTCATGCCAGCCTCTTCGAGTTTCTCCGCAACCGCAACCTGGACGCCAACAACTTCTTCAGCAATCGCGCTGGCGTCCGGCGCGGCCATTTTGTCTACAACCAGTTCGGCGGGCGCGCCGGCGGCAAGATCGTACGCGACAGAACCTTCTGGTTCGCCAACTATGAGGGCGTCGAGAACAAGCGCGGGGCATTCCTTTCGGGCATCACGCCCACCGCCGCGGAAAAAAGCGGCCAGTTCGCGCAGAACGTCTTCGATCCACTGGGCGCGCAGCAATCCGGCACCACCTTCACCCGCACTCCATTCCCGGGCAACCGTATCCCGGCCAGCCGTTTCGATCCGGTGGCGGTGAATCTCTCCTCGTTGTGGCCCGGCGCCAACACATCGGGCACGAACAACTTCATCAGCACCGCGTCGGCAACGGATTCGGAAAAGCAGGTCACGGGACGGCTGGATCACTTGTTCAGCGCAACCCACCGGCTCTTTGCGCGATACTCCTACAATCACAACAACGGCCTGCTGCCGGACTGGTTCAAGAACATCGCTTCACCCGGCGTCTTCGCGCAGCAAATCCGCAACCACAATGCCGTGGTTGATGACACGTTGACGCTGGCGCCGAATCGCACGGCCAACATCCGCTACGGTTTCACGCGCCAGAGCAACACCCGGGAGCCGCGCAGCACCGGCACCGATCTGACGGCCTTCGGCTGGCCTGCGTCCTTCAATAACGGGCGGCAGGATACGTCGCTGCCTCGCATCAATCCGGCCGGATACCTCTCCTTGAGTTCGAACCATCTGTTCCAGCGCATCGCCGAAGTGCATGCGCTGGCCGGCACCGTCCACGAAGTCCACGGGCGGCACTCGCTGAAGTTCGGCACCGATTGGCGGGTGTACCGGGCCAATTGGGTGAACAACGCGACGGCCGCCGGACAGTTCGCATTCAACACCGGCTTCACGCGCGGGCCCAACGCACAGACGGGTGGCGGCGGCAACTCCTTCGCCAGCTTCCTACTGGGCAGTCCGGCCAGCGGCAATATCGTGATTCTCGAACCTTCCGCTTCGCCCAGCTCTATCACGGCCTGTTCGTGCAGGACGACATCCGCCTGGGCAGCCGCCTCACCATCAATGCCGGCCTGCGCTGGGACGTGGAAACGCCCCGCTGGGAACGGTTTGACCGCCTGAGCTACTTCAACCCGTCGGCCGCCTCGCCTCTTGCGGGACCCACCCGGATCCCGGGGTTGAGGGGCGGCCTCGAGTTCGCCGGTGTCAACGGGAATCCACGCAAACAGCAGGACATCGATTGGAACAACCTGGGCCCGCGCTTCGGGCTCGCCTATATGGTGACGAGCAAACTGGCCCTGCGAGCCGGATACGGCGTTACTTTCCTGCCGACGACGAGCCGTTATGTGAGTACGTCAAACCAGGGCTTCGCGGCGACAACCACCTTCTTCAGTTCCGTCGACGGGATCACGCCGGTGGGCATGCTGCGCAATCCGTTTCCGGCGGGCGTCATCCGGCCGCCGGGCGCCAGCGGAGGCCTCGCCACCAGCGTCGGCGAAAGCTTTGGCACGTTGCTGCGGAATGACCCGGTGGGGTACAGCCAGCAGTGGAGCGCTAACATCCAGTACGAACTGATGACCAACCTGCTTCTCGACATCGCCTACGCCGGCAGCAAGGGGACGTCGCTTCCGGTGACGTTGCCGCTGAACCAGTTGGATTCGAGCCTGCTCTCGCAAGGAGCCTCGCTGTTGACGCAGGTGCCCAATCCCTTCCGCGCTTTCGCCAGCCCCGGACCTCTGACCGGCGCAACCACCACCCGCCTGCAACTGCTGCGTCCGTTTCCGCAGTTCATCGGCGTGACCAACAACCTGGCCGGGCTCGGCATGTCGAACTACCATTCGCTGCAGGTGAAGGTGAACAAGCGGCTGAGCAAAGGCTTCAGCATCCTGGGCTCTTACACGGCCGGGAAACTGCTCACCGACACTGCGCCGTCGCTGGTCAGCTTCCTCGACGCGGCGCCCGGCTTTCAGGATCCGTACAATCGCCGGCTCGACAAGGCGATCTCGACGCAGGATATCGCGCAGCGCCTGGTGCTGAGCTACGTCTGGGAAATCCCCGTCGCGCGCGGCAGCACCCCGCGTGCGATGAAGCTGGTGCTGGGCGGCTGGCAGTTGAACGGCATCACGACTTTCCAGAGCGGCCAGCCGCTGGTGATCACCAATGCCGTGCCCACCACCTCGGGCGCCACGCGCCCCCACAACAATGGCCGCAGCGCGCTTAAGACGGGCGACATCCGCAACCGGCTGGGCGCCTACTTCGACACCACCGTCTTTTCGGCTCCCGGACCGTTCCAGTTCGGCACCACCGGCCGGACGCTTCCCGATGTGCGCAGCGACGTCACCCGCAACTTCGATCTCTCGCTCTTCAAGAACTTCGCCGTCACGGAGAAATCCACTCTGCAACTCCGTGGTGAATTCTTCAACATCTTCAACACCGTGCGCTTCGACGCTCCATCCAGCGCCTTCGGCAACCCCGGCTTCGGCAGCGTCAACGCCCAGGACAACCTGCCGCGCAACGTGCAGATCGCCTTACGGTTCAGCTTTTGAGCTTCGCTAATGAGTTTTCGCCACTGAGTTTCCGCTACTGAGTTTCCGTCAATGAGTGTCCAATGACCCGTCGCGCCTTTCTCGCCTCCGCGCTCGCCACCCAAACCCCAAAGCGGAATGTCTTGTTCATCGCCGTCGACGATCTGCGCCCGCAGCTCGGCTGCTATGGCGACCCCTTCGCTCACACGCCCCATATCGATGCGCTGGCCTCGCGCGGCGTGGTGTTTGAGCGGGCGTACTGCCAGCAGGCGCTGTGCGGCCCATCGCGCGCGTCTTTGCTCACCGGGCTTCGCCCGGATACCATCGGCGTCTACGATCTTGAGACGTCCTTCCGGCGCCGCGTTCCCGATGCCGTCACGCTGCCGCAACTGTTTCTAAGGAACGGTTATCACACGGAGAACATTGGCAAGATCTTTCACGGCTCCGCGATCATGAACGACCGCGCAAGCTGGAGCGTGCCTGAGCGGCTGCACATGGTGACCAAGCGCGATCAGTACGCGCTGGCCGCCAATCGCCCCAAGGAAGACTGGGTGAAGACGGCTGCCACCGAGCGTGCCGACGTTTCCGACGACGCCTACATCGATGGCCGTGTCGCTACCGATGCGGTTGCCACCCTCGAGCGCATCAGGGACCGCCCGTTCTTCCTTGGCGTCGGCATTACCAAGCCCCACTTGCCATTCACCGCGCCTTCGAAGTACTGGGATCTGTTCGACCGCGGCCGCCTGCCGCTGGCCCGCAATCCCGGCCCGGCGCGAGCGGCCGCCAGCTATGCGATCCCGTCGTATAGCGAGCTCCGCAGCTACGGTGACTTTCCCAAGGAGGGTCCGATCTCCGAGGCGAAGATGCGCGAAGCCATGCATGGCTATTGTGCCGCCACGGCTTTCGCCGACTCCTGCATCGGCCGCGTGCTCACCGCGCTCGACCGGCTTGGGCTGGCCGGAAACACGGTGGTTGTGCTCTGGGGCGATCATGGCTGGCACCTGGGCGAGCATGGGCACTGGGGCAAGTCCACCGGCTACGAAGCGGCTACACGCGCGCCTCTGATTGTCTCCGCGCCGGGCGTCACGCGTGCCGGTGGCCGCTGCCGGCGCCTGGTGGAGTTCGTCGACATCTACCCGGCGCTGGCCGGGCTCTGCGGCCTGCGGCCGCCGCCGGATCTGGAAGGGGAAAGCTTCGTGCCGTTGCTCCGCGATCCAGGCCGCTCCCAATGGAAGACCGCGGCGTTCAGCCAGTATCCGCGGCCCGCCCGGCCGGCGAACGGCCAATCCACGGATAGTATCCTGAAAGGCGGCGTCATGGGCTACACCATGCGAACCGAAACGCTGCGCTACACCGAATGGCGCCGCGATCACGCGGTGCTTGAGACCGAACTCTACGATCATCGCCGCGATCCGGCCGAGACCGTCAACCTGGCAGGCGACCCCAACCACAAGGAGACACTCGAACACATGAAGCAGCGCATGGCCGCTGGATGGAAGGGCGCCCGCCGTGCCCATTGAGCTTGCACTGCTGATCACGCTGGCGCAGCAGCCGGAGAAGCTGCTTTCAGATGAGACGCTGTTGCGGCACCCGAAGTCGCTGCCTTCCGCCAAGGCAAAGACCAGCACCGTTTATCGCGCGGAGGCCGGGGCGTGGCAGTTCAACCTGCATTCCTATATCGCGCACTTCGACGGCCGCTTCTGGGCCTTGTGGTCATCGGGCCAGATCGACGAAGACAGTTCAAGCCAACTGATCCGCTACGCCACCAGCGCCGATGGCCATGCGTGGTCCGCGCCGGAAGTGGTCGCCGCGGATCCGGACGGACCCGAAGGGCCGAAGCGCTGGATCGCGCGCGGCATCTACGTGCACAATGGAAAGCTCAATGCGCTGCTTGCGGCCAATGAAGGCCCGCGCGACACGCCGCATGGCCACGAAAGCTGGCACGCACTGGCGCTCCATCGTTTCGAATGGACCGGCAGCGGGTGGGCGGACAAGGGCGTGATGGCGGACAACTGCATGAACAACTATCCGCCCCGGTCGTTTGGCGGTCCGCGGGTGATGACCTGCCGCGACAGCCTGGCCAACATGTACACGGCCTACGAGCAGGACGGCCGCTGGATTACCACGAAGCTGCCCGGCGATGCGCCGCATGACCGCATGAGCGAACCGAGCGAGTACGCCGGCGCCGATGGCGTGGTCCACATGATCCTGCGCGACGCCCGCCGCTCGCGCTTCCTTTATCACGCGCTGAGCAAGGATGCCGGCCGCACCTGGAGCGCTCCGGTGCGCACCAACTACCCCGACGCCACCAGCAAGAACATCGGCGGCCGGCTGGCGAACGGCTGGTTCTATCTCATCAACAACCCGGATCAGAACAGCCGCGATCCGCTGGCGATCTCCTTCAGCCGCGACGGCTGGACGTTCGAACGCCCGCAAGCACTTCGGACGGCGCCGCCGAAGCAGCGCCATCCCGGCCGCGCCAAGGGGCCGAACAGCCTTCAATACCCGCACGCCATCGAGCATGCGGGATCGCTCTGGGTGATCTACTCCACCAACAAGGAAGACATCGAGATCTCGCAGATCCCTATCGATGACTTCGGTCTGCCGCCCGCGAAAACGGCATCTCACCTGCTGACCCGCAGGGGACTGCTGGACAATCCAGCTGCCCTGCCGGAAGCGCCCGCGAAGCACTCCACCGTCTTCCGCGGGGCCGAGAAGGTCTCCGGCTTTAACCTGCATTCTTACATCGCGCATCACGGCGGGCGCTTCTGGGCCATCTGGTCGTCGAGCATGGTGGGCGAAGAGGACCCCGATCAGCACATCGTCTACGCCACCAGCCGCGACGGTCACCGCTGGTCGAAGGCGGAGACCCTCGCCGCCGATCCCGATGGCCCAGACGGTCCGGCGCGCTGGATCGCGCGCGGCATCTTCGTCGATGGCGGCAAGCTCACCGCCCTTGGCGCGTACATCGAAAGCGCCGACTACGGCAAACGCGGCCAGGACGAAGTGTGGAAGAAGCTGAGCCTTCGCCGCTTTGAATGGACCGGTAAGAAGTGGGAGCCTCGCGGCGTCTATGCCGATGACTGCATGAACAACTTCCCGCCGGAGCGGCTGGGCGGCCTGCTGGCGCTGGTTTGCCGGGATCGCTTCATGAAGGTGAGCATGGCGTTGGCGGACGCGCCGGGCGCATGGAAGCACACGGTGATCGCCGCCGAACCTCCGTTCGATCGGATGGACGAGCCGACGTACTATGCAACCCAGGGCGGCGAGGTCCACATGATCGTCCGCGACAACTCGCGCTCCGGAGTGCTGCTGCGGGCGCTGAGCACCGATCATGGCCGCACATGGACGAAGCCGGTGCGCACCAATTACCCGGATGCCACATCCAAGAACTTTCCGGGCAAGCTGTCGAACGGCCGGTACTTTCTGATCAACAACCCCAATCCCAAGGCGCGCGATCCGCTGGCGGTCAGCTTCAGCCGCGATGGCTGGACCTTCGATGACCCGATGGCTATCCGCAAGAGTCTGTCGGCGCGGCGGTTCGCCGGCCGGGCGAAGCCCGATGGCTCAGCGCAGTATCCGCATGCCATCGAGCACGGCGGATCGCTCTGGGTGATCTACGCGACGAACAAGGAGGACATCGAGATCGCCGAGATCCCGCTGTCGAAACTGCCATGACCTTCGGTCTTTTGTTGATGCTGGCGGCCGATGTCGATGTCGTGGTGTACGGCGGAACGCCCGGTGGCGTGGCCGGCGCCATTGCCGCCGCGCGGAATGGCCGCAGCGTCGCGCTCATCGAGTATCACAAGCATCTGGGCGGCATGACCACCAGCGGTCTCGGCAAGTCCGACATCGAGACGCGCGCGGCGATCGGCGGATTGTTCCGTGAGTTCACGCGCGGCGTGCATGAGCATTACGTCGAGACCTATGGGCCGCAAAGCGAGAACGTGAAGCTGGCGCGCGACGGCTACTACTACGAGCCTTCGGTGGCTCAACGCGTGCTTGATCGGATGGTCGCCCGGGAGACGAAGATCCAGGTGGTGCTGAACCATCGCCTGGAGGAGGTGGTTCGCGGCGCGAGGCGCGTCAATGGCATCCGCGTGAAGAATCGCTCGACCGGCGTGGTTACCGAATTCCGCGGCCGCATGTTCATCGACGGCAGCTACGAAGGCGATCTCTTCGCGCAGGCCGGCGCCCGTTACCGGCTTGGACGCGAGGCGCGGTCGGAGTTCAATGAGCTTCACGCCGGCGTGATTTATCAGGACTATGAGACGCGTACGTTTCTCGATGGCAGCACGGGCGAAGGCGACCGCCGCATCACCGCCTACACCTATCGCCTGTGCCTCAGTTCGGATCCCGCGAACTCTCGCATGCTCACAGCGCCGCCGCCCGGCTATGATCGGGCCCGCTACCTGGGCTACATCGACGATTGGAAGTCCGGCCGCATGGGCCCGCCCAAGGTGCACAAGGAGGGTGTCGGCTACTTTGGCCCGACGTTCAACACCGTGGTGCGGGCCATCTCGATTGCCGAGCTGCCGAACAGGAAAACCGACATCAACATGAATCCACGGCCGCTCGGTTTTCCGTTCGCCGAGGAGAACTACGGGTATCCGGAAGGCACGTGGGAAGAGCGCGAGAGAATCGCCACGCGCATCCGCAACATCACACTCGGCTTGCTCTGGTTCCTGCAGAACGACGAGGCGATTCCGGCGGAGCAGCGCGCACTCGCCCGGCGCTATCACCTGGCAAAGGATGAATTTGCCGATAACGACAACTTCCCGTTCCAGCTCTACGTGCGCGAGGCGCGCCGCCTGATCGGACTCTACACACTGACCGAGAACGACACGATCATCCAGGCGGGTTCGGACCGCACCAGGATTCACGCCGACTCGATTGCCGCGGGCGAGTTTCCGGTCGACAGCTTCCCCGTGCGCAAGCGCGAGAAGGGCCACGACGTCGCGCTTGAGGGCTACATTTTCATGCTCGACCAGCTCACGCGCCCCTACCAGATCCCGTATCGGGTGATGATTCCCGAGCATGTGGACGGCCTGCTGGTGCCGGTGGCCGCCTCCACCACGCACGTCGCCTTCTCCACCGTGCGCCTGGAACCGACTTGGATGGCGTTGGGGCAGGCCGCCGGAGTGGCCGCTCACCTGGCGCTTGCGGGCGGCGTGGAGCCGCGCGCTGTTGATCCGTCGAAGCTGCAGCGTGAGCTTCTCGAACGGGATCAGGTGATCACCTACTTCCGTGACATCGACCGCGCCGACCCCGCGTTTCGCGCCCTGCAGTACTTCGGCGCCAAGGGGTTCTTCACCGGCTACCTGGCACGGAGCAGGGATCCGCTCGATCAACCGACCGCCGAGCGCTGGTGGCGTCTGGCGATGAATGCGGAGCCGCCCTCAAAACCGGCGGCCTTCACGCGCGAAACCCTGCGGTCATGGCTGCCGAAGGCCGCTCTCACGGGCGATGGGGCGGTGACGCGGGGAGAGTTCTGCGCCGCGCTCTACGAGGCGCTCAAGTAAGGCCCCATGGCTATCGTACGTTCAACTTCCCCCTCTCAACCCACCGGCCATTCTGCATCAGCCGTTCGATCTTCCGCAGGTTCTTGATATCCGCCAGCGGATCCGCCGCCAGCAGCAGCAGATCTGCCCGCTTGCCTGCCTCCACCGTGCCGAACTCCTTTTCCCGGCCCAGCGCGATGGCGCCATTCCGTGTGGCCGCAGTCAACACTTCGTCTGGCTTGAACCCCGCTTCGACGAAGATCTCCATTTCGCGGTGCGTCATTGCTCCCGGGAAATCAATCGCCGACCCGCCATCGGACCCGATCCCCATCAGCACACCCTTCTCCGCCAGCGCCTTCGAATTCGAACGCGCCAGGGTGAACTCCGTCCGCGCCTGCAAGCCCGCCGCCGGCCGCTCTTCAACTGCCTTTCGCACCGCATCGATCACCGCTGGCTCAATCGTCCGGAGCACATCGGGGTCGGTCAGCCAGTGCGGCTGCTCGTTGTACAGCCACGCCAGTTCCTGGCGCACCAGCGTTGGCGTGAACACCACTCGCCCCTTGGCCAGCCGCTCCACGAACTCTTCGGGAACATTGGCCGTGTCGCGAATCATGTGCACGAAACCGCTGCCGCCCACATCCAGGAAATGCCTCGCCTGGGCCAGCGAAAAGATGTGCGCCACCACCGGAATCCGCTCGATCTTCGCCTGGTCGCAGATGGCCTGAATCAGCGCATCGGAGATCACCGGCGCCGTTCCGTGCAGGCTGTCGATCCAGATCTTGATCAGATCCACGCGCTCACTCGCCAGTTCGCGCACCTGCCCCCGGGCGTCCTCCGTGTCGATCACCTGCCGTGCGATATCGCCAATCTCCTGCGACGGGTGCCCGCCGCGCGCCGTGAACCCGCGCCCCGCCGTGAAAAGCCGCGCCCCGCCGGAGATCCCCTGCTCCTGCGAGGCTCGCAGCATCATGCCGGCCACGCGCTCAGTGCCGATGCTGCGCACCGTGGTCACGCCGAAATAGAGATAGGCGTTAAGGTTCGCCTCCACCCGCAGATGCGTATAGTCGTTGGCCACGAACGCCGGACCACCCCGCGATCCCAGGTGCACGTGCAGATCCACCAGGCCCGGTGTGATGAACCGCCCCTTGGCATCGATCTTTGCCGCGTCCGCCGGAATCGCAATCGACGATCTGGGCCCCGCCGCGCGAATTGTCCCGCCATCCACCACCACCACGGAATCGGGAACCGGCGCTCCGCCATTGCCGTCGATGAGTGTCGCCCCCACAATGGCCGTCAAGTTCGGATTCACCGCTGTGGAGCAGGAAACCAGCACCAGCGCTGGCGCGGCAATAAGAAATCGGCGGACGTTCACGGTTGGCAGATTAGCATAAATCCGCCGCGCGTTTTTATTGCGGTTTCGGCCAATTGAGGTGCTTGTGCAGGAATTCGAAAGTGCCCACGCCGTGGATGGAATGCGGACCGTCGAAGAATTCAATCTCCGTGCGGCCGGCAATCCCCAGGTTGGTATAAAACCTTCGCACCTTGGCGTACTCCAGCGCCACCCACTCGTCGATCCCCACACCGTCCTTGTGCCCGCGCTCCACCATGAAGGGCCGCGGGGCGATCATGGAAGCCATCTCGGCGTAGTTGTGCGTGTTGCCCAGGTTGAACTCAAGCATGTCGTATTCCTGGGTGTACATGTAGCTGAACGGTTCGTCCACCGACGTCACCTTCCAAACCCACTCGTTGAAATCGGCCGAACAGATGGACAACGCGTAGTCATCCAGCAGCGCCGGCACGCGCATCGCCGTTTTGCCGCCGTAGCTCAATCCATAAAACGCGATGCGCGCCGGGTCCGTGAACGGCTGCTTCTTCAGCCATTCCAGAGTTCGCTCGTGTTGGCCGATGATGAACGAAAACAGCGACAGCTTCAACGGATTCGCCTTGCGCATCAACACCCGGAACCGCTCCATCCCAATGTAGGGATTCTGCGGGGCATAGACGATGAACCCGCGGTTGGCCAGAGCTGCCGCATAACGCGCATAAGCGATCTCGGCGTTCTTCGTCTTGGGATCCACCAGATCCTGCGGCCGCCCCTCCAGCCCGTGCTGCGCCACCACAACCGGGCGCCGCTCCCCCGGCTTCAAATCCTTGGGCAGCAGGAGCACTCCGTAAGCGAATACGTCTCGCCAGACCGGCATTTTGACTTCGAATCCCGTGAACTTCGCCTCATCGTAGATACGGCGCGATTGCGCGGCCAGCGGCTCGCTGGGCGCGGGCATCCGGCCCATCAACTCTTCCCAGAAATGCTTCTTCTGCGCGGCTGCGGCTTTCGGCCAATCCTGCGCGTTCGCCGCGGAGGTCTTGCTCCAGAAAGCGCGCCGCACCGCGCCGGAGCTTCGCACCAGCCCCTGGGTGTGGTCGATCAGTTCCTGGAACTGTTCGGCATGCCTTACTGCCGGGTTGAACCCCTGCCGCTCTTCCTTGGGAACCAGAATCGACAGAGGTCCCAGCGCGGGTTGCCCCAGCGCCGCCGCAAAGGCGTTTAGCGCCTCGGTGCCACCAGGCTGCCCCGTGCCATCCGCGCTTACCGAGAGCGTGATCTTCTGCCCGCCCGCTTTTCGATACAGCGTCTCAGCCCGCGCGAATTCGGCGCGAACGGACTCAAGCGGCGGCGTCGTAATTTTCCCCGTCGCCGCCCCGCGCCTGCCGTCGCGCTCAGCCGGCGGCCCCGCCACTTCCGGGTGCCGCGACGCCTCAATTACAAGCGCGCGCGGCGCCACAAGGCTGGCCACTTCGGCATCGCCGAACTCGGTCAGCAGGCTCCAGACATTGCGATATAGCGGCTGCTCCCAAACCTGCTCGCGCGGCTGAAAGTGGCCGCTCACGAACGTCGCGTCAATGCGAGCATCCAACGCCCCGGCCATCAGCGCGATGAGGCCACCTTCGCCGTATCCCGCCACGCCAATCGGCAATCGAGGCTGAATGGCGCTCGACCAATCAACCGCCGCCAGAACCTTCTGCACCTCGTATCCGGTCAACGTGCGGCCCATCTCATAGGCCATGCGGTGGATGAATTCGCGATGCGGCTGGTTCGTTGTCCGGTTCACGGCCGGATTCGCCGACATCGTGTCCTCCCGGTTGATCAGCACCGGGATCAGAACCTCCATGCGATTCTCCGCCAGACGCCGGGCAAACTGCGCCTCGGGCGGCAAGCCCGGCGCCAGACCCAACAGCATCTCGGGCGTATGCGCCGCATCGGGCAGCACCACCAGCCGGGCCACGGGATTGAGGCGGGGCGTCACCAGGAGACCTTCGGCCTGCACCTTGGGCAGCACCGGCCACCGCACCGCGACCACCCGGTAAGACGGTGTCGACGCCACCAGGCCAGGCGCCCGCACCGTCGAAACCACGCCCGCGGATTCGAACGGAAGCCGCCCGTCGGTCACACCCAGAATCTCGCGCAACCGGTCCCGGCGCGGCGTCAAGCGGGACCGCCGCTCGGGCGATGCGGCAAGCTCCCGCATCAGATACCGGTCAATGCCTGCCACCATCTCCATGGCCAGGTCGCCGGTATCCGTCAGAGGTTGTGTGCCCGGCAGCGTCTGAGCCCCCACAGGGTGCGTCATCAGCGCGCAGATGGCGGCGGATAGCAACAGGAATTGGTGTTTTCTCATGTCGTGCGTTGGACCGTGGCGAACTTCATTGTACTCGCCACAGCCGCACGCGAGCGAACTACTGGCGCCGCGCCTTCAAGTACCTGTCAATCACGCGCTGCACATAGCGCTGCGTCTCAGGATACGGCGGCACCCCGTTGTACCTGTCCACGGCCCCCGGCCCGGCATTGTAAGCCGCCAGCGACCGGCTCAACTGGTCCGGATAATCCTTGTACTTGATCAGCAACTCGCGCAGATACTTCGCCCCACCCCGGGCGTTCTCCGCCGGGACATAGGGGTCCACGCCGAGGTCGCCTGCCGTCGCCGGCATCAGTTGCATCAGTCCGATCGCGCCCTTCACGGACCGCGCCGCCGGCTCGAAACCTGACTCGGCCGCCGCCACAAGCTGCACGAAATCCGGCGGTAAACCATGTTCCAGCGCGGCCTGCCGCACCAGTTCGCGAGGCGCCGGCGCGGGCGCCGGGACCGGCTGCGGCATTGCGGGTTCCTTGCGCTCCGCCGCCGGCGGACTCACCGGCGCGGGCTCCGCTTCAAACCTCAGAATCGAGTCCCGGCTCACCTCGGTGACGCCAGTCCCCGCGTACAGCCGTACGATTTCGCCCACCATCTCATGCCGGTCCACGCGCATCCGGAAACCGCTGGTAAAAACAGCCTCTTCCGCCGCAGGAAGCGCCGCCGCCGCCACCAGAGATAGCACCACCGTCCGCATGGTCCCCACTATTCTGACGCTTGAAAGCGCCCCAGCGTGCAAAGACCAAGCCCAATCGCCAGCGCGCCCCAAGCAAACCAGTCGCCCAGCCGGGTGTAGGGGGTCAGATGCGTACGGCGCCCGAAGGCCACCGCACCGGCTTGAATCTGATCGGCGGGCCACTGCTCCACCAGCCGCCCCGCCGGATCCAGCACCGCCGTTACCCCGTCGTTCGTCGCCCGCACAATGTACCGCTGGTTCTCGGCGGCGCGCATTCTGGCCAGCAACAGGTGCTGATCCCGCGCCGCGCTGCGCCCGAAGTATCCGTCGTTCGACAGGTTGAACAACACCTGCGCCCCGCGCCGGGGAAACTCCCGGACCAGGTCCGCGAACGCCGATTCGTAACAGATGAACGCCCCGGCGCCTTGAAACACCACCACCTCGCGGCCGGCGGCGAAGTCGCCGCCTTCCTGCGTGATCCGGCTCACCCAACCAAACAGCGGCGGAATGAACTCGCCAAACGGCACCAGCCGGATCTTGTCATAGCGAGCCAGCGTTGCCCCGCCCGGCGACACCGCATAGGCCGAATTGAGCGGCTCCCGCTTTGCTGTCATCGCCACGGCTCCGAACAGGAACACGGCATCGGTCCGCCGGGCAACTGTCTGCGCCAGTCGAGCGAACTCCGGGTCCTGCTCATAGTAGAGACCCACCGGCATCTCGGGCCATACCACCAGGCTCGGCCGCCCGGACTGCGAAGCCGCGGCGCGCAGGGTCAACTCCGCCATCTGTATCGGGCTCAGAGCGTCTGCCCCCCGCTCGGCGGAGGCATTCGGCTGCAGCAGCACAGCCGTCTCCGTGCCCGCGGTAACGTCCGGCGGCGCGGGCAGCAGCCACAGTCCTGGCAACATCGCCAACCACGCCAGGTTCCATCGCCGCCCCATCACCACCAGCGCCAGCACCGCCCCCAGAAGCGCGAAGACGGACGACAGCCCATAGACACCCGCCACCGGAGCCGCCCGCATCGGAACGCTCATCTCAATGCCCGCATTGCCCAGTTGCAGCCACGTGAACCCCAGTTCGCCGTGTGTCCGTTCCAGCCCGGCCCACAACAAAGCCAACGCGGGCGCCCCCCAAACCCGGCTCGCCACCGGCCCCGAAAGCGTAGAAAACACCGCCAGGTGCAGCCCCTTGGCAACGCAAAACAGCCCGAACGCCGCACCCCCGCCCAGGTGCCCCATTCCGCCGTGGTGCGCCAGAACGAACTCAATCCAGTAGCACACCATCCCCCAGAACAGCGTTCCGGCCGCCCAGCCATTCAGAAAGCGTTTTCGCCACGCTGGTTCCCGCGCCGCCGACCACACCAGGGGAGCCAGAGCCACGGGCGCCAGGAACGCCAAACCCGCCGGAGGAAACAGCAATGCCAGCAGCAGCCCGGAAGCCAGCGCCGCTAACACAACCCGGCCTGCGCCTCGACGTGCTCCGCCATGTAGGAACTGCGGACAAACGGGCCGCTGAACACCGCTTTGAAGCCGATCGACAGCCCATAGTCGCGATAGGCGTCAAACTGCGCCGGCGGAACGTACTCCCGCACCGGCCGGTTGCGCCGCGTCGGCTGCAGATATTGCCCAATCGTCGCCACATCAGTGCCTGCGTCCCGCAGATCCCGCAGCAGTTGCTCCACTTCGGCGGGCTTCTCCCCCAGCCCGGCCATCAGTCCGGACTTGGTCAGGATCTCCGGGCGCGACCGCTTGGCGAACTCCAGCACACGGAGCGACTGCCGGTAATCCGCCTGCGGCCGGACACTCCGGTACAGGCGTGGCACCGTCTCCATGTTGTGATTGAAAACCGACGGATCGGCGTCCAAAACCGCGCGAACCGCGTCCAGATCGCCGCAAAAATCGGGGGTCAAGACCTCGATTTTCGCCTCCGGAAGAGCCGCCCGGACTGCCCGGACCGTCCGTGCGAAGTGCCCTGAGCCCCCATCCGGCAGGTCATCACGATTCACGCTCGTGATCACCACGTACTTCAGCCCCATGCCGGCCGCCATCCGGGCCACATTGTCCGGCTCCTCCGGGTCCAGCGGCGATTCCTGCTTCCGCGGATTGAACTTGGGCACTGAGCAAAACGTGCAGCCGCGTGTGCACAAGTTGCCCAGAATCATGAAGGTAGCCGCTCCCCGATGGAAGCAGTCGTGGATGTTCGGACACCGCGCCGATTCGCAGACGGTATGCAGATGCAGCCGCCGCAGCGTGGACTTGAGGGCGGTCACCGACTCAGCGTGGGCCCGCGGTTTCCTCAGCCAATCCGGAAGGCGAGGCCCTCCCGATTGCCGCGTGACGGCTCGCCCCGTGATCTGGACCAGATCCAACTCAATATCTTCGCACGAAGGGCTTGAAACCGGCGGCTTCAATCTTCTGGCGAAGCGTGGCCCGCTCCTCGGCGTCCGCCATCGGCCCAACCAATACCCGGACCTTGTCGTCCGGACCAGGAGCCAGAACGGTCGGGAAACCCTTCTTGTCCAGCAAATCGCGCAGAATCCTGGCGTCGTTTTCGGGAATCGCCGAAATCTGGAACCACACAGTCCCCTTGGCCGGTTCGGTCAATCCCACAGCCGCGGGCGGCGTCTTGGCAGCCGGCGTGGGCTCGGGCTCCGTGGCCTTCGGAGGCTCCGTGGCCCTCGATACGGGCGGCTCGGCGGCGGTGTCTGTAGCTTTGTTCTCGGGCGGCTTGTTTTCAGATGGAGCTTCCGCTGGCTGCTCACCGGACGCCGCGGGCCGCTGGCCACTCAAATCCACAACCGCCGGCGCCTGCGGTGCCGGCGTCTTGGCAGCCTCCTGACCCGGTGCGCTCGCGTTGCGGCCAAGGATGTAGCCCATGGTGAAAAACACCCCAAGCAACACCGCAACAATGAAGAAGATGCTGAGCAACTGTTTGTTGCCCAGAATCAGTTCATACTCACCCTCTTCAGCCTTCACCTCGCGAGCCTCTCCGGAAGGCCCGAACAGCGTCGCGCCGACCCGGGCGAATTCCACTGGATCGGGCCGCTCAGACTGCTGGCCCTTTTCTCCGTTCGCCGTAGTTTTCACTATACAATCTAGTGCCCGAGCAACGCTCGAACTCTCCCGAAAATTCTTCGAACACACTTCCTTCGGCGCGCCCCAAGCGAAGGTTTAGGCCGCCCAGCTCAGAGCGTCAGTTCCCAAGAACATCCGTTCAGAACATCAGCCGCATACCCACCTGCACCGTCCGCCCGCTCCCGGACTCCGCTCCCTGCGTGCTCGTGACCCTTCCAAACGTCGCCGCATTGATCGTCAACGCCGGAATCCCAAAATTCGCATGGTTCAAAAGGTTCGTAAACGACCCCTCCGTCTGCAGCGCCAGCCGCTCCGTCATCCGGAACCTCTTCTGCAGCTTCGCCGACACCGTCTGCGTGCCCGGTCCCACCAACTGCCCGGGACCCACATACCCGAACCGCCCCACATTCGCCGGCGGATTCACAAACGCCTCCCGGTTGAACCAACGGAAGATGTTCCGTTCACCCTCCGGCAGGTTCCCATAGTCCACCGCGCCCGCCGCATAGTCCGGCCGGTTGTTTGCCCGCGAATCCACATTCGTGCCGCTCGGGTCCGTCGACCCGTTCGTGATCGGCGTCAGGAAGGGACCAGACTGGAACAACAGGATCCCGCTCAACTCCCATCCCCCCGCCAGAGCCTTCAGAACCCTCTCACGGCCGCTGCCCAACGCCGAACCGCTGCGCCCATACGGGAATTCGTAGTTGAACACCGTCAGCCACCGGTGCCGCCGCGTCGGCGACACGTTGCCGTAATCCAACCCCAGATTGAACCGGTCCGTCGGAACCGACCCCGCCTCACCCGCGAAACCCGTCGAGTTCGATCCCACCGAGTTGGTCAGGTTCTTCGACCATGCCCACGACGTCTGGAATCCCAGCCCGCTCGTAAACCGGCGATTCACCTCCAACAGCAGCGCGTTGTACTTCGACGACACCCCGTTGTCCCGGCTATACACAATCGCCCAGTTCGGGTACGGCCGCGCAGGCCGCACCGCCGCGTAGCCCCTGGTGTTCGGTTGCACCTGGTTCAAGTCGGGGCTCGAATACATCTTGATCGAATGCGATCCCTGATACGTCACCCGCAGCCCGGTGTTCCACCCCAGATCGCGTTCAATCGTGAAGTTCCACTGCTGCGAATACGGCGTCGGCCCGTCGATCTGATTCCCTCGCCGGAAGTCCGCGTTGCCCACTGCCGGCAGTGTTCCCAGGCCGGTCCCAAACGGATTCGGAAACGCCAGGTTCGGCTGGCCGGCCACCAGCGAGTTGTCGTACGTCCGCGTGTCCGAGGTGTGAATTCCCGTCAGCGAATAGAACACCGCGCCCAGAATCGTCACCGCGAACACGCCGTACCCGCCCCGGATCACCGTCCGGTTTCCCCACGGCCGGTACGCAAACCCGATGCGCGGCATGAAGTTGTTCGTGTCCGTGGTCCGCAGCCGCGACGGAATCCCGGCCTGCGCCGCCGTCACAATCGGCGTGTTCCCAATCGATGCCCGAAACGGAGCTGACGTCAGCCGGAGGCTCTCGTCGTTCGGCACAATCACCCGCCCGCCCGGCGTGTCGCGGTCGAAGTTCGCAAGCTGCAGCGTGCGATCCCAGAACGGCTGCTGAATCTCGTACCGCAGCCCGTAGTTCAGCGTCAACTTTGAGGTCACCTTCCAGTCATCCTGCGCGTAGTAGGCGTGATGAATTGCTGTTCCGTCAATGTCCGGACTCGTGTTCGCCACCCGCGTCCGCTGCGGAAAGCCCAGCAGAAAATCGGCAAACGGACTCCCGCTGAACATCCCGTTGAACCGGTACTCGCCCAAATCGTCCCCGGCGAAGAATGAGATATTGTCGGTGGCCCGCAGCCGCTTCACGTCCAGCCCAAACTTGAAGGTGTGCTTGCCGCGCGTCCACGTCAGGTTGTCCGTGAACTGATAGTTCAGGCTCAACTGTTTGAAGCCGCGTGAACGCCCCGTGCCGGCAAAGCCCGTGATGCCAAAGTCCGGCGTGCTCGCCACCTTCGGCGGATCGCTCCGCAGCCCCTGAATTCCAAGCTGCTTCACCAGCGCCGGGCCATCAAACGATTGTCCGTTCGGTCCGAAATCCACGTTCCGCGGCCGGTCCGAGAACCCGAACCGGAACTCGTTCACCATCGTCGGCCGCAGCACGTTGTTGTAAGCCGCCGTCAGCGTCCGCGCGTACAACGCCTCCCGAAGGTCGCCCAGCGGCGTCAGCGCAAGCGGCGATTGCTGCACAACGTGTTTCCACGAATAACGCACAAAGATGTTCTGCCGGTCGTTGAACAGATGGTCGCCGCGCACGTCGTACTGGTCGTTGTTGTTCGCCTGCGGCCTCTGAAACCGCAGATTGGGGTTCGCGATGTTGTCCCCCGTCGCCTGGTTCACGCGCGGATACAGAGCCTCCAGCACGCCCCGCGAAATGCCTGCGATGCGCGCCGCCGGAATCATGTTCCCCGCGAACGGAGCCGTCCCGCGCGGGTCGCGAATCGGCGCCGCCACG
>VFZY01000129.1 GCA_016870915.1 Acidobacteriota bacterium
AACGCCTGCCCTGGACTATCAAAATGTTCTTCCTGACCAAGGACACCGTGTACGCCGCAGGTTGAACTCAATGTCTACTAACCAACGGTCTGATTAATAACAATCTCCCCCGGAATAAACCCTTTCCGAGGGAGGAAAGTTAGCGCGGCCCGTACGCGGTCAGGCCACGGTGCCGGTCTGGCGTTGTGCGTGGATCTCCTGCAGGCTCCAGACACGGACGGGATTGGCGCGCCGGGCGGCCAGAGCTTCGGCCGCGGCCTTGGCGCCGCTCATGGTGGTGATGCAGGGAACGCGGTAGAGGATGGCAGCCCGGCGGATGGCTTTCTCATCGCTGAAGCCGGAATTGCTTGTGGTGGTGTAGATGGCCAGTTGGACTCCGCCGCCTTTGAGCAGGTCGACGGCGTTCGGCCGGCCTTCGTTCACCTTGAACACCACCTTCACCGTCAGCCCGGCAGCCTGCAGGGCGGCGGCGGTGCCGCGCGTGGCGGCGAGTGAAAAGCCCATTTCGGCGAAGCGGCGCGCCACGGCGACGGCATCGGCCTTGTGCCGGTCATTCACGCTGAAGAACCCACAGCCCTTGTCCGGGATGGGAGTGCCGGCGCTCAACTGGGCCTTGGCGAAGGCTTCACCGAAGCTTTCACCGACGCCCATGACTTCACCGGTGGAACGCATCTCCGGCCCCAGGGCCGGGTCGACACCGGGGAACTTGCTGAACGGGAAGACAGGACTCTTGACGAAGAATTTCGGCACGGTCAGCACGCCGGTGGTGATGCCGCCGGTGAGATGCTTGAAATCCGCCAGCTTTTGGCCCAGCATCAAGCCCACGGCGATTTTTGGCAGCGGCACACCGGTGGCCTTGGCCACGTAGGGCACGGTGCGCGAGGCGCGCGGGTTCACTTCAATGACGTACACCTTGCCGTTCTTGATGGCGTACTGGGTGTTCATGAAACCGACGACGTTCAGGGCGCGGGCCAGGCGGACGGTGTAATCCCGGATGGTGGCCAGTTCCCCGGGTGCGATGGAGATGGCGGGCAGAACGCAGGAGCTGTCGCCGGAGTGGACGCCGGCTTCCTCGATGTGCTCCATGATGCCGGAGATGAGCACATCGTCGCCGTCGCAGAGCGAGTCGACATCGACCTCGGTGGCGTCTTCGAGGAACCGGTCGATGAGCACCGGGCGGTCCTGCGAGAAGTGGACCGCTTCCATCATGTAGCGGCGCACCATCTCCTCGTCGTAGGCGATGACCATGGCGCGGCCGCCCAGCACATAGCTGGGGCGCACCAGAACGGGGAAGCCGATACGGCGGGCCACCAGACAGGCCTCCTCCACCGAGGTGGCGGTGCCGTTCTCAGGCGAGGGGATGCCGAGGTCGTCGAGAAGCTTGCCGAAGAGCTTGCGATCCTCGGCAAGGTCGATGTTTTCGGGCGCGGTGCCGATGACGGGCACGCCGTTGCGCTTGAGCGGAAGGGCGAGGTTGAGCGGAGTCTGGCCGCCGAACTGCACGATGGCCCCGTAGGGTTTTTCGGTGTCGGCGATGTTCAAGACCTCTTCGAGCGTCAGCGGCTCAAAGTAGAGGCGGTCGCTGGTGTCATAGTCCGTGGAGACGGTCTCCGGATTGCAGTTCACCATGATCGACTCGACGCCGAACTCACGCAGCGCGTAAGCGGCGTGGCAGCAGCAGTAGTCGAACTCGATGCCCTGTCCGATGCGGTTGGGCCCGCTGCCGAGGATCATGACCTTCTTGCGGTCCACGGGCTCGGATTCGCACTCGGACTCGTAGCTTGAATAGAGGTATGGGGTGAAGCTCTCGAACTCGGCGGCGCAGGTGTCGACACGGTTGAAGACGGCCGCGACACCCAGTTCCTTGCGGCGGGCGCGGACCGCGTTCGGGTTGGTCTTCCAGGCGCGCGCCATGAAGTTATCGGAGATGCCGTCGCGCTTGGCCTTGCGGAACAGGGCGGCGGTGGCGGCTTCGAGCGTGGTGGCGCTGATCTCGCGTTCGAGATCGATCATTTCCTTGACGTTGCGCAGGAACCACCGGTCGATCTGCGTCATCTGGAAGATCTGTTCGATGCTCCAGCCGCGTTCGAAGGCGAAGCGGATGTAAGGAAGGCGGTCGGGATTGGGGGTGATGAGCTTTTGCGGGATGAGCGCTTCGTCGTAGACTTCGGCGGCGGCGCTCTTGCCGGTTTCCAGGCTCCGGAGGGCCTTGCCCAGGGACTGTTTGAAGGTTCGGCCGATGGCCATGACCTCACCCACGGACTTCATCTGAGTTCCCAGCACGGGCTGCGCGCCGGGGAACTTCTCGAACTGCCAGCGCGGAATCTTGGTCACCACGTAGTCGATGGTGGGCTCAAAGCAGGCCGGGGTCTTGCGGGTGATGTCGTTGGCGATCTCATCCAGACGGTAGCCGACGGCCAGCTTGGCGGCGATCTTGGCGATGGGGAAGCCGGTGGCCTTGGAAGCCAGCGCCGAACTGCGTGAAACGCGCGGGTTCATCTCAACCACGACCATGCGGCCGTTGTCCGGATTGATGGCGAACTGAACGTTCGATCCCCCCGTATCCACGCCGATTTCGCGCAGGCAGGCGAGGGCGCCATCGCGCATCATTTGATACTCGCGGTCGGAGAGGGTCTGGGCCGGCGCGATGGTGATGGAGTCGCCGGTATGCACGCCCATCGGGTCAAAGTTCTCGATGGAACAGATGATGATGCAGTTGTCGGCGAGGTCGCGCATCACCTCAAGCTCGTACTCTTTCCAGCCGAGTACGTTCTCTTCGATGAGCGTTTCATGAACCGGCGAAAGATCGATGCCGCGTTCCAGGATCTCTTCGCACTCTTCGCGGTTGTAGGCGATGCCGCCGCCGGTGCCGCCGAGCGTGAAGCTGGGGCGCAGGATGACGGGATAACCGACCCGTTCGGCGAAGGCGAGCCCGTCGGCCACGTTGTTCACAAGCTGCGACTGCGGCGTTTCAAGTCCGATCTTCCGCATCGCGTCCTTGAACAGAAGGCGATCCTCCGCCTTCTTGATGGCCTCGATCTTGGCGCCGATCAGTTCCACTCCGTACTTGTCCAGGATGCCCGCTTCGGCCAGGGCAACCGAGAGATTGAGGCCGGTCTGGCCGCCCACGGTGGAGAGGAGCGCGTCGGGCCGCTCCTTACGAATGACCTCTTCGGCGAACTCGATGCTGAGCGGCTCGACATAGGTGCGGTCCGCCAGTTCCGGATCGGTCATGATGGTGGCCGGATTCGAATTGATCAGCACCACCTCATAGCCGTCCGCGCGGAGCGCCTTGCAGGCCTGGGTGCCTGAATAGTCGAACTCGCAGGCCTGGCCGATGACAATGGGTCCCGATCCCACGATGAGGATCTTGTGGAGGTCATTTCGGCGCGGCATCTAGCGTGCGCCCTTCCAGTTGGTCATGAGTTGGATGAAGTCGTCGAACAGGTACCAGGAATCGTGCGGCCCGGGAGCGGCTTCCGGGTGGTATTGAACACAGAACAGGGGATGCTCGCGGTGGCGAAGGCCCTCAAGCGTCTGGTCGTTCAGGTTGATGTGCGTGAGATCGATGCGGTTCTGGTCGAGCGAATCGGGATCCACCGCGAAGCCGTGGTTCTGCACCGTGATTTCAACCTTGCCGGTGGCGCGGTTGAGCACGGGGTGATTGCCGCCGCGATGGCCGAACTTCAACTTGAATGTCCTGCCGCCCAGCGCCAGGCCCAGGATCTGGTGGCCCAGGCAGATGCCGAACAGCGGCGTTTTTCCGATTAACTTGCGTACCTGACCGGCCTGGTGGGTGAGTGGCTCCGGGTCGCCCGGGCCGTTCGACAGGAAGACGCCGTCGGGCTTCATCGCCAGAACGTCTTCGGCGCTTGTGCCGGCCGGGACCACGGTGAGCCGGCAGCCGGCCGCCACCAGGCGGCGGAGGATGTTTCGTTTGATGCCGAAATCGTAGGCGACGACATTGAACCGCGGTTCCGCGGCGCGGATGCGTTCCGAGGGCGAGCAGGCGGCGGTGGATTCAGTCCAGGCGTACGGCGCCGCTGTTGACACGCGGGTTGCCAGGTCGAGACCAGCCATGGAGGGCACCTGGCGGGCACGGTTCACGAGTTCGGCGCCATCGGCATCGCCGGTTGCGATGACGCCGCGCATGACGCCCTGGCTGCGCAGGCGGCGCACCAGAGCACGGGTGTCGATGCCGGTGATGCAGGGAATGCCCTGGCGCGAAAGAAACTGATCGGCGGTCTCCTGGCTGCGCCAATTGCTGGGGCTGGGAGAGAATTCGCGCACCACCAATCCTTCAATGAAGGGACCCCGGGCCTCATTGTCGCCGTCATTGGCTCCATAGTTGCCGATCTGGGGATTTGTGAGAACGACGATCTGGCCCGTGTAGGAGGGGTCTGTGAAGATCTCCTGGTAGCCGGTCAGCGAAGTATTGAAGACCACTTCCCCCTGGCGTTCCAGGGGCGCACCAAAGCTCGTGCCCTCGAAGATGGTTCCATCCTCCAGGGCGAGCACAGCTCTATCCAATACGATGCTCCTTTGGGGGTTTTTACTATTGAACCACGGACACGGCGCCCAGTTCAACCATTGTTGGTTGGTACACGGAGTTACAATGGCGCTATGAAGATCCCTTTGCGCGGCCTTGCCCGGCTGGTCCTGCTGTTCCCGGCGGGACTGACGCCGCTGGCGGCACAGAAGACACTTCCGCTGGCAAGCGCGGACGGGCTCAAACCGACGAATGCCGTGGCCTCCGCGGTGACCTTCCTGGGCCGTCCGGCGATTCGGGCCACGATTTCTCCGGAGGCCGCCAAAAAACTTGCCGCGCGCGCGCCCGGCGCGGGTGAAGCGGGGCGGTTGGACCATTTGCTGATGGTGGAAGGCGTGGAGTTTTCGAACGGAACCATCGAGGTGGACCTGGCGGGCGAACCCGGGGCTGGCGCCGGGGCCGGTGCCCGCGGGTTTGTGGGCGTGGCGTTCCGCGTCCAGCCCGATGGCGGCACGTACGACTGCTTCTACGTGCGGCCCACCAATGGCCGCGCCGAGGATCAGGAGCGCCGGAACCACACCACGCAGTACATCTCGCACCCTGAACATACCTGGTTCCGGCTGCGCGAGAAGACACCGTCCCGCTACGAATCCTGGGTGGACATCGGACCCGCCGAATGGGTGCACCTGAAGATCGATGTGCAGGGCGACAAGGCCCGCCTCTTCGTGAATGGCGCCGGCCAGCCGGCTCTGATTGTGAACGACGTGAAGACGGGCGCGGCGGGCAGGGGCGGTGTGGCGCTGTGGTTTGAAGGCTCCACGATCGCGCACTACGCGGATCTGAAGATCACGCCGCGCTGACGTTGAGGGCCCGAAGTCCGGCCAGGTCCAGCCGTCCGGTGTAGATCGCCATGCCGAGCGCGGCGTGGATGTTCATGGCCTGCAAGGCGCGCACGTCCTCAAGCGTGGTGATGCCGCCGGCCGCTGTGATCTCAAGCGAAGTTGCCGCGCGCAGGCGTGCGAACCAGGCAAGGTCCGTGCCCTGCATCATGCCTTCCTTGTCGACGTAGGTGCAGAGAACGCCGCCGCAGTAGGGTTCCAGTTCCTGAATCACCGCTTCGGCCGTGAAGTCCATCGATTCGCGCCAGCCCTTGACGACCACGCGGCCGTCCTTGGAATCAAGCGCGACAAGCAGGTTCTGTTTGCCGATGGCGGCTCCGGTTTCTTCCAGGAAATGGCGGTGGATGCCATCGCGGGTGAAGGAAGAGGTGCCGGCGATGACGCGCGAGGCCCCCTGATCGATGAGCTTGCGGGCGCGCGCTGCTGTGCGCACGCCGCCGCCCACGCGGGTGGTGGCGCGCCGGGCCAGATACTCCACCAGGGCGTCGTTTTCGCCGCGGCCGATGGCGGCATCCAGATCGATGACCTGAATGACGGGAAAGCCGGCGAAGCGGTCGAGCATTTCATCCAGGCTGCCGCCCTCCAGAGCCTTGTCGCGGCCCTGGACAAGCTGAACCACCTTGCCGTCCATCAGATCGATGCAGGGAATGATCATGAGATTGTGCGCACCGGAACGCCGTGCGATTCCAGGTACTCCTTCAAGGTATCGACGGTGTACTTGCCGTAGTGAAAGATCGACGCGGCGAGCGCGGCGTCGGCTTCGCCGGTGGTGAGCACTTCAAGGAAATGCTCCCGCTCCCCGGCGCCGCCGGAGGCGATGACGGGAATGCGCGTTGCCCGCGAAACGGCCCTGGTGAGAGCGCAATCGAAGCCTGTCTGCACGCCGTCGGTATCCATGGACGTCAGCAGGATTTCGCCCGCGCCCATGGCCTCGCCGCGCGCGGCCCACTCCACGGCGTCGATGCCTTCATCCACGCGGCCGCCCTTGGTGTACACGTTCCAGCCGCCGCGTGAGTTGCGCCTGGCATCAATGGCGAGCACGGTGGCCTGCGCGCCGAATTCCGCGCTGATTTCGGAGATCAGTTCGGGGCGGCGCACGGCGGCCGTGTTGATGCTGACTTTGTCCGCGCCGGAAAGCAGGATGCCGCGCGCGTCCGCCACGGACCGGATGCCGCCGCCCACGGTCAACGGAATGAAGACCCGGCGGGCGGTGCGGGCGACGACATCGGCCATGATGTCGCGCGCATCGCTGGATGCGGTGATGTCCAGAAAAACCAGCTCATCGGCGCCCTGCGCGTTGTAGCGTTCGGAGAGTTCAACAGGATCCCCGGCGTCGCGCAGGTTGACGAAGTTGACGCCTTTGACGACACGGCCGCCGGTGACGTCGAGACAGGGAATGATTCGTTTGGCGAGCATTCAGAGCCTGGTCCAGTTCCTGACGATGCGCAAGCCCACCGGTCCCGATTTTTCCGGGTGAAACTGCACGCCGCAGACGTTCTGCGATTCGAGCACGGCGGTGAACGTTTCCGTGTAGACGCAGGCGGCCGCGGTGTGCGCGGTGACAGGCACGTAATAGCTGTTGGCGAAGTAGACATAGGGCTTGGGGCCCAATCCCTCGAACAGCCTGGAGCCGGTGCGGGGTTCCAGCAGATTCCAGCCCATCTGGGGGACTCGCGATGTGGGAGGAAAGCGGCGCACGGTTTCCGGAAACAGGCCAAGCCCGCGGACGCCTTCGGCTTCCTCGCTTCCGTGGCAGAGTCCCTGCAAGCCAAGGCAGATACCCAGGAACGGCACGCCGGCCCGGATCCGTTCCACCAGGGCCTCCCGCACGCCCAAGCTGTCGAGTGCCCGCAGCATCTGCCCGAAGTGGCCAACGCCCGGCAGAAGAATGCGGTCCGCTTCCCGCAGCGATTCCGGCGTGGAAGCCAGTTTGTGCGCCACGCCCAGTTCTTCCAATGTGTTCTGCACACTGCGGAGATTGCCTGCTCCGTAATCGAGGATGGTGATCACAGCAGGCCCTTTGTGGAGGGAAGCTGATCCTTCAGCCGGGGGTCGCGTGAACAGGCGTAGCGGAGTGCGCGGGCGAAACACTTGAAGATGGCTTCGATCTTGTGATGGTTCGACCGGCCGTAGAGCACCTTGGCATGGAGGTTCGCGCCGGCGTGCGCGACAAAGCCGGAAAAGAAGTCCTCGCAGAGTTCGGTCTGAAGGTCACCCACCAGGCGGACCTTCACCAGATCCTTGTAGACCAGAGCCGGACGGCCCCCAAGGTCGAGCGCCACCACGGCCAGAGTCTCGTCCATCGGCAGCACGAAATAGCCGGCGCGGTTGATCCCCTTGCGGTCGCCCAGGGCCCTTGAAACAAGCTGGCCCAGCACGATGCCCACATCCTCAACGGTGTGGTGCTGATCGACATCCAGGTCGCCATCGGCCTTGAGCGTGAGATCGAAACCGCCGTGCTTGGCGAAAAGCTCCAGCATGTGATCGAAAAAGCGGATCCCGGTGGCGACGTCATACCGGCCGCGCCCCTCGATTTTTAGCGACCCCTTGATGCGGGTCTCCTTGGTGTTGCGTTCGATGCTGGCCGTTCTCATGCGATCCACTGCTCCAGTTCGTTGATATTGGCGATTGTTGCGTAGGCGCCGGTGGCGCGCAGCAGTTCCGCCTCCGCGCCCACGCCGACAAACGGCACGCCGGCGCCGCGGCTGGCGTTGGCGTCATCCACGGTGTCGCCCAGGTAGACCAGTTGCGCGCCCGGGTGGCGGGCCTGAATATCGACAAGGCCATCGGGCGCGGGCTTGGGCCGGGCCACGTTGTCATCGCCCAGCACACCGGTGAAATAGGGCACGGCGCTGAAGCGGCGAAGGGTCATCATGGCCTCTTCGTTCATGCGCCCGGTGAAGACGTAGAGCGCGGCCCGCGCGCTCAGCCGGTCCAGCAGGCCGGGTTCCGGAAGCCAGCGTTCCCGTGCGAAGTACGTGCCGAGGAACAACTGGTTAAAGACGCGGACCACTTCGTCATAGGGCACTTCCACGCCCAGGTCGCGGGCCATGTGCTGGGAGAGCAGCCAGTCATTGTTGTAACCACCGCGGTTCTTGTAGCCCTGAATGTCTTCGTGTGTGACATCACGAGCCGTGAAGTGCGACACGCAGGCCATGATCGCCGCGCGGTAGCTCTGGCGCACATCCACCAGAACGCCATCCATGTCGAAGACGATCACACCGGGTTTCACCATAACTTGCCAAGCTCCTCCAGGAACTGTTCCACCTGATCGCGCGTGCCCACGGTGACGCGGACGCAGCCCGGCAGTTCGTAGCTGCGGTCGCGCACCAGGATGCTGCGGGCGCGCAGGGCGTCGCGCAGCGGCACGGCGCGTTCACCGGCCTGGAACAGCACGAAGTTGGCCTGGCTTTCGAAGTACGGGACGCCCAAACGTTCCAAGCCCACGTAGAGCATTTCGCGTCCGGCCAGCACTTCGGTGACGTAGCGGCGCACGTAGTCCTGATCGCCGGCGGCGGCCACGGCGGCGATGGCGGCCAGCGAGTTCACGCTGTACGGCGACTGGGCCTTATGCAGATACTCGGCGTTGCGAGCCTGCGTGATGAGGCAACCCAGGCGCATGGCGGCCATGCCGTAGACCTTCGAGAAGGTCCGGCTGACGAACAGATTCGGGTAGTCGTTGAGCAGCGGCAGCGCAGTGACGCCGCAGAATTCGAAGTACGCTTCATCGATCAGCACGGCGGCGCCGCGCGCGCGAGCCAGGATGCGTTCAATCGAATCGCGGCCGATGCCGGTGCCCGTGGGGTTGTTGGGGTTCGAAATGAGGACGGCGCGGGTGGAGGGCGTGATCGCTTCCAGCAGTTCCTCCAGGGGAAACTTGAGGGTGCCGGCGCGATAGTCCAATTCGCGAATCTGCGCCCCCGCCACCTCGGCATAGAAGCGGTACATGGCGTAGGAGGGCCGCAGGATCAGCACTTCGTCCTCGTCGTCCACGTAGGTGTTGATGAGAACCTGAATCGCCTCGTCGGTGCCGTTGGTGATCAGCAGGCAGTCTTCCGGCACGCCGAAAAATCGCGCCAGGGCGGGGCGCACTTCGGTGTATTCAGGATAGACAGCCAGCAGTTCGCCGCTGAGCGCGCTCTGGATGGCCTCGACCACCTTGGGCGAGGCGCCGACCGTGTTTTCATTGAAGTCCAGCCGCAGTTTGCCGGCCCGCCCGGCGGATGGTGGATGATACGGCGCCATCTGAAGCACCGCTTCGCGCGGACGCAGATTGCGGCGGCTCATGACAGGCGCACCTCCACGCTGCGGGCGTGCGCTTCCAGGCCTTCGGCGCGGGCCAGGGTGGCCACCGCCGGCGCCAACCGCTTCAAGGCCGCCCGGCTGAGCTGCTGGGTTGAGATCACCTTGACGAAATCCGCCGCCGACAGTCCGCCGCGCAGCCGCGCGGCACCCGATGTGGGCAGCACGTGATTGGGACCGCTGGCATAGTCGCCGGCCGCTTCCGTCGAGTAATCGCCGATGAAGACGCCACCGGCGTGGCGCACCTGCTTGAGCAGCGCGGGGTGGGGAATCGTAAGATGCTCCGGCGCGAAGCGATTCGCCAGTTCGATCGCTTCCTCCGTGGAACCGGTGAGAATGACGGCGCTATTGTTGCGGATGGCGACGCGCGCCACATCGGCCGTGGGCAGTGTCTGCAGTTGGCGCGTCACTTCGGTCCGCACAGCCTCGGCCAGCGGCCGCGACGTGGTGAGAAGAATCGCCGATGCGTCCGTGTCGTGCTCCGCCTGGGCCAGCATGTCCGCCGCCAGCCAGCGCGGATCGCCCTCTTCGGCGACGATCAGGATCTCGGTGGGGCCGGCGACGAAGTCGATGCCCGTTTCACCGGCCAGCAGTTTCTTCGCGGCCGCGACATAGATGTTGCCGGGGCCCACGATGCGGTCCGCCCGGGGCACCGTGCGGGTGCCATAGGCAAAGGCCGCGATGGCGTGCGCACCGCCCATCCGGAACACCTGCCGCACGCCCAGCATCCATGCCGTTCCCAGGATCTCATCCACCAGGCGCGGTGAGGTCACGCAGACGTTCGGCACGCCGGCCACATGCGCCGGAATCACGGTCATCATCACGGTGGAGGGCAGCGGATAACGGCCCGAGGGAATGTAGGCGCCCACGGTGTCGAGCGGGCGGATGATCTGTCCCAACCGCAAGCCGGCGGATGGCTGGCTGGCGCGCGCCACCGGCAACTGCAGCCTGGCGAAGGCGCGGATGTTCCTGGACGCCAACGCCACGGCGCTTCGAAACTCGCGCGATAATCGCGCCGCGGCCGCCTCGCACACCGATTGCGGCACGGCCACCGAACGTGCGTCAAGGCCGTCGAACCTGCGTCCGTATTCGATGAGCGCGCGATCGCCGCGCGTACGGACCGCCTCCAGAATGGGGCGGACCACCGCTTCCGCTTCGGCCAGCCGCACGGCCTTGCGCTTGAGAAGACGTCCAGCCAGCCTGGCTTCAAGAATTCGCAGCATGCCGGTTCTACATCACAATCTTGTTGAGTGGATACTCGACGATGCCCTGCGCCCCGGCCTCTTTCAATCGCGGGATGATGTTGCGCACGGTCACCTCGTCAAGAATGGTGTTCACCGCCACCCAATCCGGATTGCTGAGCTGCGAAATGGTGGGGTTTTTGAGCGCGGGCAGAGCCGCCAGCACGGTCTCCAGATTGGCCCGTTCGATGTTGAGCATCAGGCCCACCTTACCCAGCGCGGCGATCGCTCCGTCCAGCAGCATCTTCAGGTCGTCCAGCTTGCGCCGCTTCGCCGCATCCGCCCATGAGGCGCGGTTGGCCACCAGCTGGGTGTTCGATTCCATCACGGTTTCGATGATCCGCAGCTTGTTGGCGCGCAGGGAAGATCCTGTTTCCGTCACCTCGACAATGGCGTCGGCCAGATGCGGCGGCTTCACTTCCGTGGCGCCCCAACTGAACTCCACCTTGGCGGTGACGCCATTCCGTTCCAGGTAGCGCCGGGTGGCGTTCACCAGTTCCGTGGCCACGATCTTGCCTTCCAGGTCCTTGACCGTTCGAATGTCCGATGCCTCCGGCGCGGCCAGCACCCAGCGCACCTTGCCGAAGCTCTGCTTGGCGTAGATGAGGTTGGCCACCACCTCCACATCGGCTTCGGTCTCCTGCACCCAGTCATGCCCGGTGAGACCGGCGTCGAGCACGCCGTCTTCCACGTAGCGCGCCATCTCCTGCGCGCGAATCAGCATGCACTCGATCTCCGGGTCGTCAATGGCCGGAAAGTAGGACCGGCTGTTCACGGTGATCATGAAGCCGGCGCGGCGGAAAAGGTCGATGGTGGCGTTTTCCAGGCTGCCCTTGGGAATGCCGAGTTTGAGACGCATGAGTTAAGCTCCGTAAACCTGTTTGGGATCGTAGGCAGGTGCGTCGGTCACCCGCCATTCACCCGCGTCGAGCGTGCGGAAGAAGCAGCTCTGGTACCCTTCGTGGCACACCCCCGGGCCAAGCGCCTCCACCTTGATCAGCAGCGCGTCGCGGTCGCAGTCGGTTGCGATCTGTTTCACCACCAGCTTGTGGCCGGAGCTTTCGCCCTTCAGCCACAGCTTATTGCGGGACCGGCTGTAGAAGGTGACAAAACCGGTCTCCACCGTCAGCCGCCACGCATCGGCGTTCATGAATCCCACCATGAGCACGCGGTCCGTCGCGTGGTCCTGAATGACGGCTGTCAGAATGCCGTCGAGTTTTGAAAAATCAAGTTCCATAGCAAAAAAGCCCGCCATTTCCGGCGGGCTTCCTTTTTCGTTTCAACCTTCAAGTGCTGAGAATCAGGATGCTGCCCGCGCCGCGAGAGAGATTCCATGATGATGGTGATGGAACCGGTGGTTGCGAGGCGCGGCCATGAATCCACATTGTAGCATGGAAGCCTGGGCGTGACGAGAAAATCAGGCATTCTGGCCGGTGTGGCCGCGGGCACCCTGTGGGCGCAGTCGATACGCTTCGCCGATGTCACGCCCGGCTCCGGCATCGAGTTCCGGAATGCCCCGTCGCGGACGCCGGAAAAGTATCTGATTGAATCGATGACGGGCGGCGTGGCTCTGCTCGATTTCGACGGCGATGGTCTGCTCGATGTCTATTTTGCCAACGGCGCCGCGCTGGGCTCCCCCATGCCGGCCGGGGCGCGTCCGGCCAAGGACGATCCGGCGCATTGGAACCGGCTGTACCGCAATCTCGGCCGCTTCCGCTTTGAGGATGTCACGGAGCGCGCCGGTGTGCGTGGCTCGGGCTACTCCATGGGCGCCGCCGCGGCTGATTTCGATGGCGATGGCCGCGCCGACCTTCTGGTGACCGGGCTGGGCGGCAACGCGCTGTATCGCAACACGGGGGGCGGTGTCTTTGAAGACGTCACCGCAAAGGCCGGCGTGGCGGGCAGTGGCTGGACCACCGGCGCCGCGTTTCTGGACTACGACAAAGACGGCGATCTCGACCTGTTCATCGCCCGCTACGTTGAATGGAGCTTTGAACGCAACCCATACTGCGGCGAGCGTAAGGCCGGGATGCGTGCCTACTGCCATCCCGATCAGTTCGCCCCGGCCCCGCATCTTCTTTACCGCAACAACGGCAAGGGCGTGTTCGAGGACGTGAGCACCGCGTCGGGCATCGCCAAGGCGAAGGGCAAGGGCCTGGGCGTCATCGTGGGGGACACGGACGGCGACGGCCGGCCCGATATCGTGGTGGCCAATGATTCGTTTCCGCAACAGTTGTTCCACAACCGCGGCGATGGAACGTTCGAGGAAACCGGCCTTGGGCAGGGCATGGCCTATGACGACGACGGCCACACTTTTGCCGGCATGGGAATCGACCTCGCCGATATCGACAACGACGGCTGGCCCGACCTGTTCATCAACGCGCTGGCGAACCAACGTTACGCGCTGTTTCGCAACCTCAAGGGCCTGTTCGAATACGCGAGCGGGCCGGCGGGCGTCGGCCGGGCCACCATGGCCCACTCCGGCTGGGGCGCGCGCCTGGCCGACCTCGATAACGACGGCTGGCGCGACCTGTTCGTGGCCCAGGGGCACGTGATGGATAACATTGAACGCACCCAGCCCGGCGTGAAGTACCTGGAGCCGCCCCTGGTGATGCGCAACACCAGGGGCGTGTTCACCGATGTCTCCCCGGGTGCGGGCCCGGTGTTCACACGGCCGCTTGCGGCGCGTGGCGCGGCGTTTGGCGATCTGGATAACGATGGCGCCGTGGATGCAGTGTTGAATTGCAACGATCAGCCGGCGCTGGTGCTTCGGAACCAGAGCCAGGCCGGGCACTGGGTGATGGTGCGGCTGGAAGGCGGGGCCGGCAACCGGGATGGTGTGGGCGCGGTGGTCCGCGTGGTGACCGCGGCCGGGGCGCAGCAGGCGATGGCGTCGCCCGCCGGCAGCTATCTTTCCTCGAACGATCCGCGGCTGCACTTCGGGCTGGGCGCTTCGACGGAAATCCGGCTCATCGAGGTTCGATGGCCGTCGGGCTCCGTGAGCCGTGTGGAGAAGCCGGCGGCGGATACCGTGATTCGCGTGAAGGAGTGACCGGAATGGCTCACTGCGATCTTGAACGGTTCGTCATCGCGCAGGAGCCCGTGATGGGCGCCGTTCTCGGCGAACTGCGCGCCGGCCGGAAGCGCACGCACTGGATGTGGTTCGTCTTTCCGCAAGTGGCCGGTCTGGGCCTGAGCGAAATGTCGCGCCGCTATGCCATTGCGTCCCGCGAAGAGGCCGCTGCTTACCTGGCGCATCCGGTCCTGGGGCCGCGCCTTGCCGAGTGCACCGAACTTGTGAACGCAGCCAACGAACCCCTGGAGCATGTTCTGGGCGGCGTCGACGCCATGAAGTTCCACTCCTCAATGACGCTGTTCGCGGCTGTCGCGGGACCGGACAGCCTCTTTGCCCGGACGCTGGCGCGGCACTTCGCGGGACGTCCCGATCAGCCGACCCTCGACCGCCTGGGGGGCGTGCCCGGTTGACACGGGCAAGGCGGATTCACTAGTCTCAAGCCCATGAGACCGATGCACCGCACCCTCGCTCCGCGCGCCGCCGCTCTGGCCCTTGCCGCGCTGTTTGCCGTTTCGCCGCAGGCCGTGTTGGCGCAGTTGAAAACCGGACCGCCGCTCCCCCTGAAGCTGGTGAAGGACTGGGCCAAGCTGCCCGAGGGCTGGAACACCGGCGAGTCTTCCGGCGTGGCTGTCGACAAGAACGACAACGTTTACATCTTCAACCGCGGGGCGCATCCGTTGATCAAGCTCGACAAGTCGGGCAAGTTCCTGGCGGAATACAAGGAAGTGCCCGTGCTGTCCTCCCATGGCGTTCGCATCGATCAGGAAGGGAACATCTGGCTGGCCGACGTGAAGGGGCACAGCATCCTGCAGTTCTCGCCCACCTTCCGTCTCAAGATGCAGATCGGCAACCCGGGCAAGTCGCCGGGCGACAACAGCACACCCTATGCGTTCAATCAGCCCACGGGCGTTTCGTTTGCCGCCAACGGCGACTTCTACGTCTCCGACGGCTACGGAAACTCGCGTGTGGTGAAGTACTCCAAGGCGGGCGATTTCATCGCGCAGTGGGGCCGCAAGGGCAACGGCGACGGTGAGTTCGATCTGGTGCACGACGTCGCCGTCGACGCCAAGGGCAATGTCTACGTGGCGGACCGCACCAACCAGCGCGTTCAGGTGTTCGATGGCGCGGGCAAGTTCGTCACCAAGTGGACCGGCCTGGGCTCACCGTGGGGTCTGATCTATGAAGCCAGGGAGAACGTGCTGTACATGTGCGACGGCGTGAACAACCGCGTTCTCAAGCTCAATCTCGACGGTCAGATTCTCGGCGAACTGGGCTCATTCGGCAAGGCTCCGGGCAAGTTCGACTTCGCGCACAACATCGCCGTGGACAGCGAAGGCTCCATCTACGTGGCGGAGATCAAGAACTGGCGCGTGCAGAAGTTCGCGAAATAGCGGCGGGCCAGTAGCGCAGAATGTCCGTGGCGGCCAGGGCCTGCTCGCCCATTTCCGCCGCGCCCAGTTCACCGGCCAGGCCGTGCAGATAGACCGCCGCGCGCACCGTGGCTCGCGTCGCATGAGGGTGTTGCGCCCATAGCCCGGCGATCAGTCCCGTAAGAACGTCACCTGCCCCGGCCGTGCCCATCGCCGGGGTTCCGGTGGGGTTCACCGCCACCATGCCATCCGGCTCGGCGATCAGGGTCCGCTGGCCCTTCAGCACCAGATAGACACCCATCCGCCGGGCATACGCCCGCGCCATCTCGATGCGCGCGGCGGCCACGGCGGCGGTGGTGGTTCCCGCCAACCGGGCCATCTCTCCCGGATGCGGCGTGAATACCCGAACCGCCTCCGCCGGGGACTCGAACTCACCCGCGCCGGCGATGGCGTTCAGCGCGTCGGCATCCACCACGGCGGGCAGCGCGCAACCGGCCAGGAAGCCGCGCGCGGCCTGGCGCAGTTGTGTACTTGCGCCCAAACCAGGCCCAATCGCCGCCAAGGTCTTTCCGTCGGCCAGCCGCAGCAGATCCCTGGCATCCTCATACGCCTCCGTCATCAACTCCGGCGCGAACGCGGAGATGGCGCTGAGCACCTCCGCCGGCGCGGCCACCGTCACCAGGCCCGCGCCCGCGCGCAGAGCAGCCATGCCCGCCAGGGCAGCGGCGCCGGATTTTCCCACCGAGCCCGCCACCAGCAGCACATGGCCGAACGTGCCCTTGTGGCCATCGCGCGGCCGGGGCCGGAAAAGCGGGCGGCCGGGCACCGGCGTGATCAGTTCCAGGTCGAATTCCGGGCGTGCCAGAAGCGCCGGGTCCGTGCCAATCGGGTCGATGTGGAGCGTGCCCAGTTGATTCGCATTGGGGGCCAGCACATGCGCGGGTTTTGGGGCGGTGAAGGTCACCGTGACGTCGGCCCGCGCATACTCGCCTTCCGTGGTTCCTTCGTCGGCGTTCATGCCGGACGGCAGGTCCACCGCCACCACGCGGGCCAGCGGGAAGCCATCGTTGATCTCACGAATCAACTCCAGCGCTTCACCCGCCGCCGGGCCGCGCATTCCCGTGCCCAGCAGCGCATCCACCACCACGGTGGCGAACCTCATGGAAGGCAGAATCGATCTCGACACGCCGCCGCCCGCGGCACGCAGCATGCGGAACGCCGCCGCCGCGTCGCCGCGCAGAGCGTCCGGCTCGCACGCCAGCACGACACCCGCCAGCGCGGCCGGAAAGCGTGCGTGCAGCAGCCGCGCGATCACCAGGCCATCGCCGCCGTTGTTGCCCTTGCCGCACAGAACCACCACACGCTGGTCGGCCAGGGGGGCGAAAGCGTGTTCCATGCGCTCCACCACCCGGTGGCCGGCATTCTCCATGAGGATCATGCCCGGCACACCCGCTTCGATGGTCCACTGATCCACGCGGTTCATCTGTTCGGCGGTGAGCACCTTCATGAAGAGACCTCCATCAAGAAATCTCGGCCAGCAGCTGTTCCAGGCGCCGCAGGCGCTCCGGTTCGCCCATCACAATCAGGTAGTCGCCCCCTGCGATCACGTAGTCGGCGCCAGGGTTCACAATCAACTCGCCTAAGCCCTTGCGCACGGCCAGCACACTCACCCCAAGATCCCGGCGCAAATGGCCCATGTCGCGCAGGGACTTGGATACGAACTCGCTGCTCTCGGAAACCCGCACCTGCTCAATCGCCACGTTCAACCCCACCGCCTGCGTGGTGAAGTCGAGGAACTGCGTCACGTGAGGGCGCAGCATTGCCTGGGCCAGACGCGCGCCCGTGAAGTGGTAGGGCGCGAACACCGTGTCGGCGCCGGCGCGCCTCAGCTTGTGCTCCGCCTCCTCTTCGGAGACGCGGGCGGAAATGTGGAGCTTCGGATTGAGCGTCCGGCCCGATAGCGTGAGAAAGAGATTGTCCGCGTCGGTGGCCAGGGCGGCAATCAACCCCTGGGCCCGGTCGATCCCGGTTTCACGCAGAGTTTCATCGCGTGTGGCGTCGGCCAGCACGGCCAGCATGCCGTCGCGCATGGCCCATTCCACGCGAGCCTCGCTCTGGTCGACGATGACGAACGGCACGCCCGCGCGCTTCAGCTCCGCGGCGGCGCCGCGGCCCACGCGCCCGAAACCGCAGATGATGAAGTGGTTATTCAGGTCTCGAATCATTCGCTTGATCCGCCTCTTGGTCAGAATGTCGCCTAATTGCAGTTCGATGATCGTTGTGGTGAGCACCCCGATTCCCAGGAACAGGATGCTCACGCCGAACAGAATGACGAACGAATTGAAAATGCGGCCCGCGCTTGAAAGCGGGCGTATCTCTCCGTAGCCCACAGTGGTGATGGTGATCAGGGCCATGTACCAGGCATCGCGCAGCGGATAGCCGTCCACCAGCATGTACCCGGCGATAGCCACCGCGAAGACACAGACAACGGCGGGCAGGAACATCAGCAGCCGGCGCCGGATGATCTCCCTCACGGCTGTGTCCTCCGCACCAGCAGCATGGTGAAGTCATCCTGCCACTCGGACGAACCGGTCCAGTGCTCGACGGCTTCCTTCACCAGCTGGCCAATCTCCTCCTCGGGAAGGTGCGCGTTGCGAGTCACCAGATCGATCAGCCGCTCCTCGCCGAACATCTCTTCATACTCGTTCTCGGGCTCGGAGACGCCGTCGGTGAACATCACCAGCAGGTCGCCGGGCTCGAACTCAAGCCGGCTCTCGCCGTAGACCGCCTTGGGGAACAGTCCCACCACCATGCCATCCAGACCCAGACGCGATGCCGTTCCGTTCCGCACCAGAATCGGCGCCAGATGGCCGGCGTTGGTGTAGGTCAACACACTCGTGGCGGCATCGTAGACGCTGAAGAAAACAGTGGCGTACTTCTCAGGCGCCGTGTCGGCGTGCAACTGCTGGTTCAGTTTCGCCACCAGATCGGAAGTCGGCAGGATGTGATGCCCGTGCCCATTGCCCGGCGTGGCTCTTGCCAGTTCCAGGCAGGACCGGATCTGTGCCCGCACGGAGGATTGCAGCGTGGCCATCAGCAGCGCGGCCGAAATGCCCTTGCCCGCCACATCGCCAATCGCAATGGCCAGCTTGTCCTCGGCCAGTTGCGGGTAGTCGTAGTAGTCGCCGGAGACCATGCGCGCCGGTTGCCGCAGTGCCGTAATCCGCAGCCCTTCCACGCTCGGAACGCTGCGGGGGTACAACTGGCTCTGAACCTCCATCGCGATTTCGAGGTCGGCCTGAATGCGCTCCTTCTCCTTGGCCACTTTGACCAGACGCTCCAGGTTTTCCGTCATGCTGTTGAACGAACGGGTCAGGCTGGCCAGCTGATCCGTTCCGCTCACAGCCACGCGGTGCGAAAAGTCGCCCTCTTTCACCCGCTCCGTGCCATCGTAGAGGTGATGCACGGCGCGGGTGATGGTGCGCGTAAGCGACACGCCGATCACCAGCGCCACCAGTTCCACCAGCAGAAGCAGCGCGGCGCAGAAGACAATAGCCGTAAAGTGGGATTCCCGGTGGAGGAATCCTTTGACAACGTGCTCTGCAACGGCGAGAAGCCCGAATGGACCTCGGACAAAACCACACGGCGCCGCGCCGTGGCGGCAAGCCATCGCATCCTGCTGCTTCTGG
>VFZY01000130.1 GCA_016870915.1 Acidobacteriota bacterium
GGTCGAAAGAAGCCATCCGCAGGCACTGGCCCGCCCTCGGAAAGGGGATTCTGATCAAATCCGGCACGGGAGTGAGGCGTTGGTGTAGACTGTTGGGGTCCGGGAGACCCAAAATGGAAATCCCGGCATAGAACAGGATCAGCAGCAGCAGTCCCAGCGCGGACAGAGCCAGCATCGCCGCGCCCAACCCCAACAAGCCGGCGGCCAACGCCAGAAGCGGCAGCAGCAACAAGGCCGCGCCAAGGACAAGCAGAATCGTCGTAGCCCCGCCGGCAGCCAGAGAAAACGCGGCCGCGATGAGCACAAACGCGACGGCCACCAGCAACGCCAGCGGTATGGAGCCCGTCGCCAGCACCATCACAGCGAAGATTACCAATGCCGTGAGCCCGGACACCAGCAGGTTGGCGCCCAGCGCCAACAGCATCAGCACTCCCACCGCAACCGCCACCGCGGCCAGCACCGCGAGTGTCAACACCGCCGGACCCGCCATCGTCATGCCAAACAAGCCCAGCGCCAGCAGCGCCAGAGCAACAAGCACGGTCACACCCAGCACCACGGCCGCAAGAAGAGCTACGCGCTGGAAAAATGTCAAACCGCCCATCGGGTCTCCTCCACCGGGTTACATTGTATCTGGTATCTCTTCCGCCTTCCGGGCAAACGCGCGGTAGGATACCGTCGCCTTCCCTCGCGCCGGCAGCCATCGATAGCCTGGAACCCCAAACAACGATCCCCGGTCAATCATCTGCCGCCGGCTCTCAGGCATCGGTGACGCGCCGAACTCCATGCCGCGCGTGATAGTGCGGCTGTTCCAAGGCGCCATCGCCCGGCCTCCATTCTCCTCCCAGATTCCGAGCCACGGGAAATCGGCCCGCCGCCACGCATACCCAAACAGCAGCTTGTGGCGCGGTGAGAATGCCAGGAACCACGCTTCATCGCGATGCGGGTCCATCAAGTGAGTCGTGAATCCACCCGAGCCCTCCCAAGGCGGATACACCTGCAGATCAATCCGCGATCCGTCCTTGGCCGGCGCATACGGCCAGTCAAAATCGGCGCCCGGCTTGAACCGGCCGGCATCGCCGGCAAAGTCCGTTTCATAGACACGCGACCGTGTGCCCGGACACCGGAACGCCGTGCGGCCACGCTCGATGAACGGCGGCCCCAGCGTCACATGCTGTGTCCACGCAATCGGCCGGTCCGTCGGAAATCGGTTTTCCACTGTCTCCGTGAAGTGCACTTCCCCGCCCCGCAACTCCAGATCGCGCGAGAAGCGCAGCCCGGCGATGGGCATCTCAACGCTCTGAGTCAGCCGGTCCGCGCCACCGTGGATCGCATACGTGTTGAGCGACGCCTCCCCGTGCGGGTTCAGACCCGCCTTGGCTTCCTCGTCCGAAGGCCCGCCAAACAGGTCGACACAGGCGTTGTGACCCATGATGCCCGAAAGCAGCCGGCTCTCCGCATGATCGCCGTAATCCTTGTGCCGCGCGGGATCCCATGCCAGCGGCTCAATCGAAGGCCATGGCGGAACCCACAGCGGGTTGACGCCGCTGGCCTTGTCAAGGATCTCGGCAATGTGGCCGCCGCCGTGCAACACGGTGACACGAAGCTGGCTGTTCTCGATCTGGAACGCCCGCCGGTTGTGAAAGATGGTTTCTCCGGGCATCGGATCTCCATTATCCGTCAACAGGCGGGGCGCGCTGCCGGCTACTATTCGGGTTGGCCGGACGCGCCGTAAATGCCGTAATCGTGCCAGCACATCTCGCCGTCAAGACCACGCCGCGCCGGAGCGCCGGCTGTGGCCGAACCCTGTGCGGCCCACTGAATCTTCGGATCCAGGATCTTCGAAATCAGGTCCCGGGAATCATCCAGATGCGCCCGTGTTGCGGCGTCGGCCGCCTTCGGCATCGCGGCGGCAAGTTCGCCGGCCAGCGTCTTCAGTTGCGCACGCAGCAGAGCGCGCTGATCGTCACGGGCCCGTGCAGGCCCATTCAGCCTTTCGGCCACAATGTCCAGGTAACCGCGCTGCAGGTTCCGGCGAAAAACAACCGTACGGACAGCCGCCTCGCCGGTCTCGCGCCACACCCCGCGCCGAAGGTCGGTCAGGAACTCGGCCGGCCGGTAGGATCCCGCGCCGTCCAACGCCTCCTGCTCCACCAGACGCTCCAGGCGCGACGATGCCAGCAGATTCCGCACAATCGTCAACTGCGCGCTCTCCAGCCGCCCGCCAATGCCCGCCGGCTCGATACGCCGCAGTATCTCCGGCTTGATGAACATCGCGGGAGCCGCCAGGGCCTTCTCGTTCAGAAACTTCATCGCCGCCGCCTGCCTTTCGCGGGCAACCGGTGTGAAGCGCACTCCCTTCTGGCCGCCGTGCCGCTGCTGGGAATCGAATCCTCCCACCAACTGCACCACATGGCCCATCTCACGCGCCCACTGGCCCAGAACGCGCCCATAGAGACGATCGAGATCGCGCCAATCCTCGCCCTCGCGGGTGCCCGCATCCAACAGAAAGCCCATGATCCGTTCGATGTTCCTCACGCCCAGCGCGGTGGCCTGCACCGCGTCGGCGTCGCCCACGGCCTCCGTGTTCTCGCCCGGGTCGGACCCGTTGGTGTCGGCGGTGGAAAACCGAAGGTGCGCCTTCGCGTCCTGCTCTCGCGCCCAGCCGTCCAGCGTCTTCTTCTCCTCATCCGGCGTCCTGGCGCCCGCGATGGGCTTGTAGCCCCACATCGTGGCCCACAGATCGTAGGGGCCGATCTTGGGAATCAGGTCCGCCGCCGCAATCTTGTCCTCAGGCTGGGCTACATAGTTGAACCGCGAATAATCCATCAGCGTCGGGGTGTGGCCCATCTTCGACACCCACTCCCGGTTACGGATCTTCTCCAGCGGGTACGTCGCGCTGGCCTTCATGTTGTGCTGAAACCCCAGCGTGTGGCCCACCTCATGCGCCACCACGTAGCGCACCAGTTCGCCCTGCAGTTCGGCCGGCAGCGGCAGCTTCCGGGCCCGCTCATCCAAGGGTGAGACCTGCGTGAAATACCAGTCCTGAACCAACTGCAGCACGTTATGGTACATCTGAATGTCGCTTTCAATGATCTCGCCCGTCCGCGGGTCATTGATATGAGGCCCGCTCGCGTTCTCGATGTTCGACGGCAGCCACCGGACCACCGAATAGCGCGCGTCTTCAGGCGACCAGGACGGATCGTCCTTCGGCGCATCCCTGGCGATGATCGCCCGCCGGAACCCGGCCGCCTCGAACGCCGGCTGCCAGTCCTCGATCCCCTTGCGGACATACTCCACGTACTTCGGTGGAGTCGCCGGGTCGATGTAGTAGACGATAGGCTTCACCGGCTCTGAGATCTCCGCCGAGGGATCCTTCTTCTCCAGGCGCCACCGTGTGATGTAACGGCGGGTGGCTGCCTTCGGTTCATCGCGGCCGAAGTCGGTCTGCTGCACGCTGAAGTAGCCCACGCGCGAATCGTAGACGCGAGGCATCATGGGCTTCTCCGGCAGCTTCACCATGCTGAAGTGCATCACCACCGACGCACTCGTCCCGCGCATTCCGTTCCCGAAGAACGATTGCGTGGGCGCAGGCGCCGGCGGCCCGCCGGAGCCGTCGGACGAAGCCGTGTAGGTGTGGGTGGCCTCCACTTCGATGTTGGTGGGAAACGCCGTCACGCGATCGAGAAACGTCCGGCTGGCGTCCAGCGCTCGCGCGCGCAGCCGCGTCCGCGCCGAGAACTCGGGCACGTCGGAGGTGAACAGCCGTGTCACATCGATCACCGGCGCATTGTCCTTCCCGTACGCCTCCACGTTGAACGACATGAGGATCGAGTTGGTGTTCGCCGCCTCAACCGCCCTGGCGATGGGCTCGCGCGGATCGGCCACCACCTCGAACGATACGCCGCGCAGCAGCATCCGGTTGTCGCGCTTTTCCCAGCGCACCACATGCCGGCCTAACGCCTGGCCGCCATACCCCACGCCGATCGTGGTGCGGGCAATCTGCGTCACCCACAGGAAGTCCTTGCCGATCTCCGCAACCGGAATCTCGTAGTAGTAGCGGTTCCGCACCCGGTGCACGGTGAAGATGCCCGGTTGGGACTTCGCTTCCTTGGTGATCACGCGGTCATAGGGCCGCGGCTCCGGATCGCCCACGCGCATGCCGGCGCCGGGTCCGCCGCCGGGACCTCCCGAAGCGGGCGGAGTGCTCTCCTGCGGCGGCGCCGGAGGATCCTGGGCCAGTGCGCACACGGACACTGCCAGAAGCATCAATAAGCGGGTAAAGTCGTGCATCGGTTAGTAAGGTAGCAGGTTTGACGGTCAAGCCGCCACCGCCCCACGCGCCGCGCACTGCGTTTCTCGCGCGCTGCATTTCTCGCGCGCTACAATGGAGCGCTATTCCCGGGAGCGCCAAGGAGCAAACGCCGCTTTGAACATCCAACTCGCCTGGATCGACTACCTGCTACTGATCCTCTACCTCGTCTTCGTCCTCGGCATCGGATTCCTCCTCAAGCGGCAGATGGAGACCAGTGCCGACTTCTTCCTATCCGGCCGCTCCATTCCCGCCTGGATCACCGGACTCGCCTTCCTCTCCGCCAACCTCGGCGCACAGGAGGTCATCGGCATGGCGGCCTCCGGCGCCAAGTACGGCATCGCCACCAGCCACTTCTACTGGGTGGGCGCCATTCCGGCCATGGTCTTCGTCGGCGTGTTCATGATCCCGTTCTATTACGGCTCGCGGGCACGCTCCGTTCCCGAATACCTGAAACTGCGTTTTGACGAGAAGACCCGCGGCTTCAACGCCATCTCCTTTGCCGCCATGACCGTCTTCTCCAGCGGCATTTCCATGTACGCGATGGGCCTGCTGCTTCAGACGCTTCTGGGCTGGGATTTCAACTTCAGTGTCCTGGTCTCCGCCCTCATCGTCCTGGCCTACATCTTCCTCGGGGGCCTCACATCGGCCATCTACAATGAGGTTCTCCAGTTCTTCCTGATCGTGGCGGGCTTCCTGCCTTTGGTCCTGCTGGGACTGAAGGATGTTGGCGGCTGGGCGGGGCTTCAGGAGCGCCTGGCCACGGTGGCCACCAACCGCGGCTTCGCCTCCGGCGCGTTCACCGAATCCTGGACGCCGCTCACCTCACCCGCGGCCAATCCCATGGGCGTGGAGTGGTTCGGCATGGTGATGGGCCTCGGCTTTGTGCTGTCGTTCGGTTACTGGTGCACCGACTTCCTGGTGGTTCAACGAGCCATGGCCGCCAACTCCATGTCCGCCGCCCGCCGCACGCCGCTCATTGCGGCCATTCCCAAGATGCTCTTTCCGTTCCTGGTGATTCTGCCGGGCATGATCGCCATCGCGATGACCGAATCCGGCAGCCTCTCCGGCTTCAAGCTGCCGGCCAAGCCCGATGGCTCGCTCAACTACGACCTCGCCATCCCCATGATGCTGGGCCACTACTTTCCGCCCGGTGTCCTGGGCCTGGGCCTCACCGCGCTGCTTGCTTCCTTCATGTCCGGCATGGCGGGCAATGTCACTGCCTTTAATACCGTGTGGACCTACGACATCTACCAGGCCTACATCCGCCGCAGCGCCAGCGACGCGCACTATCTATGGATGGGCCGCATGACCACCGTGTTCGGCATCCTGCTCTCGGTGGGCGCAGCCTACATGGCGGCCAGTTTCAACAACATCATGGACATGCTGCAACTGGTGTTCGCCTTCGTGAACGCCCCGCTGTTCGCCACCTTCCTGCTGGGCATGTTCTGGCGCCGCGCCACCGGTCATGGCGCTTTCACAGGCCTGGCGGCGGGAACGGCGGCAGCCGCCGTGCATCACGGCCTCACGCTTCCGCACGGCGCCGCCGCGGGAATCAAGGGCGGCTGGATGGGCACGCTGGCCGCGTACCCGAGTGAGATGGCGCAGAACTTCTGGACCGCCATCTGGGCCTGGTCCTGCTGCTTCGCCATCACCATCCTGGTGAGCCTCGTCACACGCCCGCGGCCCCAGGAAGAGCTGCGCGGCCTGGTTTGCTCTCTCACCGAACGGCCCGCCGAGGGCCACCTGCCGTGGCATCAACGCCCCGGTTTGGTTGGTGTTCTGGTGATGGCTCTGGTTCTGCTTCTCAACCTTCTGTTCTGGTAATCCTTCATGGGACTCGACATACGACTGCCAATTGGCCTGATGTTCGCGCTCTTCGGCCTGATTCTGCTTGGCTTCGGCCTCACGTCAGGCGAAGACCTCTACCGCAAGTCGCTGGGAATCAATGTGAACGCTCTCTGGGGCGGCGTACTGCTGGTTGTGGGCGCCGTGATGCTTGCCCTGGCCCGCCGCGCGAAGCCCGATGCCTGAAGCCGCCAGCTTTCGCGCCCCCGGCCGGGTGAACCTCATCGGCGAACACACGGATTACAACGGCGGCTATGTGCTGCCGGCCGCCATCCACTTCAGCACCACGGCCCGCTTTGAGCCTCGCCCAGACCGGCAGTTCGAACTGCGGTCGGCGCAGTTTCCCGATGCCGCCACGTTCTCATTGGACGACGCCTCACCGCGGCCGGACCGCCACTGGACGAACTACCCGCGCGGTGTCGCCCTGGCGCTGGCCTCACTTGGTGTCCAGGTGGCGGGCGCCAGACTGTCCTTCACCAGCGATGTACCCATGGGCGCCGGGCTCAGTTCCTCAGCGGCGCTCGAAATCTCAACGGCGCTGGCTCTGCTCCACGCCGCCGGGCGTGGCCTTCCACCGATGGAGATCGCGCGCGCCTGCCAGCGCGCGGAGGCCGGGTTCGTGGGTCTGCGGTGCGGGATCATGGACCAGTTCATCTCACTGCACGGGCGGACGGACCACGCGGTGCTGCTCGATTGTCAGAGTCTCGAAAACCGGCCCATTCCCATACCGGCAGGCATCCGGATCGTCATCGCCAACACGATGGTGCACCATGAACTCGCCGGCTCCGAGTACAACCTGCGGCGGCGGCAGTGCGAGCAGGCGGCCCAAGCGATGGGCATCGCCTCGCTGCGCGACGCCGCCACCGGCATGCTCGAAGCGGAGATGCCGGACATCGCACGGCGGCGTGCCCGGCACATCGTGAGCGAGAATGCCCGGGTTCTTCAGATGGCGGACGCGCTTGAGGCCGGCCGCCGCCAGGAACTGGGTCCGCTGATGGCCGCCTCCCATGTGAGCCTTCGTGATGACTATGAGGTGAGTTGCCCGGAACTCGACCTGATGGTGGAAGCGGCCGGGCGGCTCCCTGGCCTGATCGGCGCGCGAATGACCGGAGGCGGCTTTGGCGGCTGCACCGTGAACCTTGTCGAGGCAGACCGGGCGGAAGCCTTCGCGCAGACGCTCGCCGAGCGCTACCAGGCCGCCACGGGCCGGCGTCCGGATGTCTTCATCACGCAGGCCTCTTCGGGCGCGGAGCGTATCGCGTGACGCCCCTGGACTTCGAGCGCCATCCTCATCGCCGCCTGAACCCGCTGACCGGGGAATGGGTGCTGGTGTCCCCCCATCGTGCCCGGCGCCCCTGGCAGGGCCAGGTGGAGACGCCGGCTGTCGAGACGCTGCCTGCCTACGACCCGGCCTGCTATCTGTGCCCCGGCAACACCCGGGCCGGTGGCCGCGTGAACCCCGCCTACGCAACCATCTTCGCGTTCGACAACGACTTCGCCGCGCTGCTTCCCGAGACGCCCGCCGAAGAGGTCACCACGGCCGGCCTCCTCCGGGCCCAAGGCGACCCTGGCCTCTGCCGCGTCATGTGCTTCTCGCCGGTGCATAACCTGACGCTCGCCAACATGGAGACCGCCGCCGTGCGCGCGGTGATCGATGCGTGGGCCGGGCAATACCAGGAACTCGGCGCGGTCTCATGGATCAACAACGTTCAGATCTTCGAGAATCGCGGCGCCATGATGGGCGCCAGCAGCCCGCATCCGCACTGCCAGATCTGGGCCAATCACCACATCCCGAATGAGATCGCCAAGGAGACGGCGTCGCAGAATGCGTGGCTTGCCGCGCGAGGTCGCACACTGCTTGGCGAATACGTTGAGCTGGAGGAGAGGCTCGCCGAACGCATGGTCTTCGCCAATGACCACGTTGCCGCCATCGTCCCGTATTGGGCGGTCTGGCCGTTTGAGACGATCGTGGTTCCGCGGCGCGCCGCCGCGGACCTGGCGCAACTGACACCCGCCGAACGCGACGCGCTCGCCGGCGCGCTCGGCCGCCTGACGGCCAGCTATGACCGGCTCTTCGGCTGCCCGTTCCCTTACTCCATGGGCATTCACCAGCGGCCCACCGATGGGCAGGCGCACGAGGCCTGGCACATGCACGTGCACTTCTATCCGCCACTGCTGCGCTCCGCCACGGTGCGCAAGTTCCTGGTGGGCTACGAAATGCTGGCCGGCCCCCAGCGGGATCTCACCCCGGAAACCGCGGCGGCACGGCTGCGGGGCATCGTATGAGCCGGTCCAACGCAACGCGGTCGTCACTGCGCCGGGACTTTGAACTGCTGGGCGTCGCGCCGGGCTCGACGGTGATGGTGCACGGCGCCATGCGCCAGGTTGGCCCCGTGACCGGAGGCGTCAACACCGTGATCAACGCGTTGCTCGATGCGCTGGGGCCCGCCGGCACCGTGGCCGCCTACGTCGATTTCGAGCCGTTCTTTGAAGACGGCGACCCGGAGATCCCGGTCTTCGACAAGCGGATCGCCCCTGCCGCGCGCGATCACGGCGTGCTTCATGAAACGCTGCTCCGCTGGCCTGGCGCGGTGCGCAGCGACCATCCCGATGCCGGCGTGGCGGCCATCGGTCCGCAAGCCGCCTGGATCACGGCCGGCCACCCGTTTCAGTACGGCTACGGGGAAGGTTCACCCTTCGAGAAGCTGGTACGGCTGGGAGTCCAGGTGCTGATGATCGGCGCGCCGCTCGATACCATCACGCTTCTCCACTACGCCGAACACCGCGCACGGATTCCCGGCAAGCGGATCATTCGCTACCGGCGCCTGATGCCCGGCGCCAACGGACCGGTGTGGATGGACTTCGAGGAGTTCGACACCGGGGACCCGGTGCACGACAGCCTGCCGGGTAACTGCTTCGAGCGCATCGCGCTGGACTACCTAGCTTCGGGCCAGGGCAGGCAGGGACGCGTTGGCGCCGCGGATTCATATCTGCTGGACGGCGCCGGTCTGGTGGACTTCGGGATTCGCTGGATCGAGACGGCGATCAACGGCTAGGCACGGCCTGACGGGCGCTCTCCAGACGGGCCGCCACTTCGGCGCGAACGCGCTTCGCCGCGGCCTCCTTGATTCCCTCATAGCCTTTGATTCCGGAGGCCATGTCGAGGATTGCCACGGCTTCCTCGGCGGGCACATCGAGCGCGGCCACGTCGCGGGCCAGGGCCTTGTACCAGCCGATCAAGCCGCGCTCCATGCGGCGGTGCGCGGCGTAGCCGAACAGGTCGAGCGGCCCTCCGCGCAGCCGGCGGAGCGCGGCCAGCAGCCGCAGCGGACCTCGCATCCACGCGCCGAGTCTTAGCTTGCGCTTCAATCCCCATCGGCGCAGCAGCGGCGGATGGAGGTTGTAGCTGATCGCCTCCACGGACTGGAACTGTGCGTGGACACTGTCTTCAAACCGAGGCGCCGTCAGCAGCCGGGCCACTTCGTACTCGTCCTTGTACATCATCAGGCGGAGCAGGTTGCGGCCCGCTGTCTCCCGCAGCCTGACAGGCAGTCCGGCCACGAACTCGCTCCACGCACTGGCATAGGCCGCGTCCTGGTAGGCGGTGAGCATCGCCACCGGGTCCAGTTGTTCCTGGCGCTGCTCCTCAGGCGACACCAGGCGCTCGACATAGCTGGGATCCGCGACATACTTGCGGCCCCAGAGGAAGGCTTGCAGATTGCGCTCAACGTCCACACCGTTCAGCCGCACGGCTTCCTCGATCGCGGTCCGGCTGAGGGGAATCAGCCCCGCCTGCCAGGCCACACCCAACAGGAACACGTTGGCCAGCATGTGGCTGCCGAACAGGCCTTCGGCCAGCCGCGTGGCGTCGCAATAGAGACTGCGATCCTCACGAACCGCCAGGGCTAACTGGCGCAACTGGGCTTCCGGCCCTGCCAGATAGATGCCCTTCCGGATCAGGTCCGAGGTGGGCTGAATGTGCGAGTTCACGACGGCGGCCGTACGGCCGGCATCGGCGCATTTGAGTGTTTCCGAGTGCGCGGCGCCCAGCAGGTCAAACCCCAGGATGAGGTTCGCGTTCCCGACGTTGGTCCGCGCGGCGGCTTCGACGGGCGTCTGGCTGAGCAACAGGTGCGACACCACGGCCCCGCCTTTCTGCGCAAGCCCCGTCTGATCGAGCGTGGCCACGTGCAGGCCGTCCCGTTGAGCCGCGGTGGCAAGGAGGGCGTTCACGGTGACAACGCCGGTGCCGCCGACGCCGGGCGCAATGATCCGGTAACCGCGCGGTCCGATCTCCGCCCGCTGACCCGGCTCAGGCACATCGGCGGCCGGAAGCACCGGCACAGGCCGCTTCCGCAACCCGGTTCCCGGCGCGATGCGAACGGACACGAACGAGGGGCAATCGCCCAGGGCGCAGGTATAGTCCTTGTTGCAGGAGGACTGATGGATGGACATCTTGGGGCCAAGCAGCGAAGCCACCGGCACAAGACTCGCGCAGTTCGACTCGGCCACACAGTGGCCGCACCCCTCGCATACTTCCTGGTTGATGACCAGGCGTTCGACAGGCTCTTCCATGCGCCCGCGCGACCGTTTGCGCCGCTTCTCCGCGGCGCACTCCTGGTCATAGATCATGGCTGTGACGCCGGGCGTGGCCGCCAGTTCGGCCAGCACGGTCTCGATCTCCAGGCGGTCACGCACCTGGGCGCCCGGCGCGAACCGCGACCGGTCGTTGTAGCGGGCAACGTCCTCCACCAGCACCACGATCTTCCGCACGCCTTCCGCGTCCAGCTTGCGGGTGAGCTCGGGCACGGGCAGCGCCCCTTGCGCGTCCTGTCCGCCGGTCATGGCCACGTGGCCGTTGTAGAGGATCTTGAAGGTGATGTTCACGCCGGCCGCCACGCAGGCCTGCACGGCCAGGGAGCCGGAGTGGAAGAAGGTGCCATCGCCCAGGTTCTGGAAGATGTGCCCGCGTTCGCAGAACGGCGCCATGCCGATCCACGGGGCTCCTTCGCCGCCCATGTGTGTTCCGAAGATGAAGCCGCGCCCCGCTCCTTCAAGCAGCATCGCCATGCCATGACAGCCCGTGCCGCCGCCCGCCACCTGGCCTTCGAGCAGCAGCGTGGAGCGGTTGTGCGGACACCCCGAACAGAAGTTCGGCGGACGCGCCACGCGCTGCCGCGGTGCGGCAAGAGCCTGGCCCATGGTGACCAGGCGCTCGCCCGAGCCGAGGCCGGGCACCAGCCTGGCCAGCGCGACACCGATCATGTCCGGGTCCAGTTCGGCATACGGCGGGAACAGCGTCTTCCCGTCGCGATCTTCCTTGCCCAGCACCAGCGGGCGGAGCGGCGTGTTGAAGAGCGTGTCGCGAATCTGCATCTCAAGCAGACTGCGCTTCTCTTCAATGACGATGAGCAGGTCGAGCCCCTGGGCGAACTCTTCGACGAACTGGCGCTCCAGGGGAAAGGTCATGCCGAACTTCGCTATCCGGAGACCCAGTTCCTCGAGGCGGTCCGAGGCGCCGAGATCGCCCAGCGCCTGGGCTAGATCGTAGTAGGTCTTCCCCGCGGTGGCGATGCCGATGCGCGCCTCGCGGGAGCCGGTGATCCGGTTCAGCCCATTGGCGCGGGCGAATGCCCGGGCCGCCTCGAGGCGCCGCCAGTGCGTCTCCACTTCCATGGCGTTGGCGAATGGTGGAACCAGCCGGTGGTCATTCTTCTTGACGTATCCGCCGGGCTGTGTGATGGTGAGGCGGGCCAGATCCACATCGACGGTTCCGCCGCCATCGCAGACGTTGGTCACCAGCTTCAGCCCCACCCAGGCGCCGGAGTAGCGGGACATGGAAACACCGAGCAGGCCGTAGTCCAGCACCTCCTGCGTGTTGCCCGGAGCGAGGATGGGGATGCCGACGTTGAAGAGGCTGAGGTCGCTCTGATGCGGGATGGTTGAGCTTTTCGACGTGGGGTCGTCGCCGGCGAGAACAAGCGCCGCATGGTTGCCCGGGCAGCCCACCAGATTGGCGTGGCGCAGGGCGTCGCCGGAGCGGTCGACGCCGGGGCCTTTGCCGTACCAGATGCCGAGGACGCCATCGACCCGCGAGGGGCCCACCTGTTCGTGCATCATGCTGCCGAGGATGGCGGTGGCCGCCAGGTCCTCATTGACGCCGGGAACGAAGTGGATGCCGAGTTCCTTGAGCAGCGGGGCCACACGACCCAGCGCCAGGTCGTAGCCGCCCAACGGCGAGCCTTCATAGCCCGAGATCAACGCGCCGGTTCGCAGGCCGGCCGCGCGGTCGAGCCGCAGTTGATCCATGGGGAGCCGCACCAGAGCCTGAATTCCCGTGAGGTAATGGCGCCCGGCAGCAGCGGTGTACTTGTCCGTCAGTTGCACGTGTCGATGACATGGTAACATGCCCCGCACGCCCGCCCGCGCGTGCTACAAAGGGATGTTCATGCCAAAGGACTCCGGCACCGCCGAACGCCGCGGCTGGTACTTCTACGACTGGGCCAACTCGGCCTTCTCCACGACGGTGGTCACGCTGTTCTATGGACCGTATCTCACCTCGATTGCCGTCCGCGCCGCCGACGCCGAAGGCTTCATCTATCCGCTGGGTCTGAAGGTTCTGGCGCAGTCCTATTGGGGCTACCTGGTGTCGCTCTCCGTGTTCTGCCAGGTGCTGATTCTGCCGGTGATCGGCGCGCTTGCTGACCGGGGACGCAAGAAGGACCTGCTGGCCCTGCTGGCCTACCTGGGCGCGGGCGCGACCATCGCCATGTTCTGGCTGGAGGGCTCGCGGTACCTGTTGGGCGGCGGTCTGTTTCTGCTGGCGAACCTCGCGTTCGGCGCTTCGCTGGCCGTGTACAACTCCTTTCTGCCTGACATTGCGCCGCCCGAGGAACGCGACGCGGTTTCGGCCCGCGGCTGGGGCCTGGGGTACCTGGGCGGCGGGCTGCTGCTTGCCCTGAATCTGGTGCTCTACACGAAGGCGGAATCGTTCGGAATCGAGCCCGGGTTCGCGGTGCGGCTGAGCCTGTGTTCGGCGGGCGTGTGGTGGGCGGCGTTCACGCTGATTCCGCTCGCGACGCTCAAGCGCCGCCCGCCGAAGACGGTTGAATCGGGCGGCGCGATCCTTCAGATCATCCACACGTTCCGCGGCATGCGGGCTTATCCTCAAACACTGACCTTTCTGATTGCCTACCTCCTCTACAACGACGCCGTGCAGGCGGTGATCGCGCTGGCTTCGCAGTTCGGCAGTCAAGAGTTGAACATGCCGATGTCGCAACTGACGGCGGTGATTCTGATGGTGCAGTTCGTCGCCTTCTTCGGAGCGCTTCTCTTCAATCGGCTTGCGGGGCGGATCGGCGCCAAGCTCGCGATTGCCTGCGCCCTGGTGCTTTGGACCGGTGTGCTGGCAGCAATGTACGGGGTGGTGACCACAAGCCAGCATTTCTTCATCGCCGCCGCGGTGGTGGCGCTGGTGATGGGCGGCACGCAGGCGCTGAGCCGGTCTCTGTTCTCGACGCTGATTCCGCCCGGGCGCGAGGCCGAGTATTTCAGCGTCTACGAGATCACGGACAAGGGCACGAGTTGGATTTGCCCGCTGATCTTCGGCCTGGCGATGCAGCTGACGCGCAGCTACCGGATCTCCGTGTTGTCGCTGGTTGTGTTCTTCGTGGCCGGGCTGATGGTGCTGCTTCGCGTGGACCCGAAACGGGGAGCGCTGGAAGCCGCCCGAGGGGAAGCCGCGGCATGATTGTGGCCATTGACGGGACGCCGCTGGCCACGCCGCCCGGGGGCATCCGGCGTTACACCGAACAGTTGCATCGCGCGTTGGAGCAGGCGTTTCCGGCCGACAACTTTCAGCTTGTGTCCGATCAGTTCGACCGTCCGAAGAGCTGGCTGCGCCGGCGGTGGTGGAGTTGGGGCGTGGAGCGCACGCTCAACCACACCGGCGCCCAGGTCTTCCATGGAACGGACTTCACGGTGCCGTACCGTCCGCGGCGGCCGAGCGTGATGACCATCCACGACCTTTCGCCGTGGCAGCCGCCGCATGACGAGGAGACATCGGCCCGCATCCGGTCCCGCACGCCTGTGCTGATGGGGCTGGGCCTGGCGACAATGATCATCACGCCCAGTGAAGCGACGCGGCGGGCGCTGATTGAGCGCTTCCGCATTGCTCCGGCGCGGGTGGCGGTAACACCGCTGGCCGCGGCTCCGCACTTGCGCCCGGTTGCAGGGCCGCCGGCGGAACGCCCGTATCTGCTGTATCTGGGCGTGGTGGAGCGGCGCAAGAACGTGGAGACGATTGTGCAGGCGTGGCGCGAGGTGCGCGAGCGCATGGGCTGCGATCTGGTGATCGCGGGCCGGCATCGTGAGCCCGGACTGGTGACGCCGGAGCCCGGCGTTCGTGTGCTGGGCGAGGTGGCGGAGGATCGCCTGCCTGAGCTGTATTCGGGTGCTATCGCGTGCCTGTACCCTTCCCTCTATGAAGGCTTCGGGCTGCCGGTGCTGGAAGCGATGCAGTGCGGCTGCCCGGTGATCGCTTCGCGCGATGCGGCGGTGGTTGAGGCCACGGGCGGCGCCGGTTTACACTGCGATGCGCGGGATGCGCGGCAGTGGGCCGAAGCGATGCAGGTGTTGGCGGCGGACCCGGAGCGGCGCGAGGCACTGCGCGCGGCGGGTGAGTCGCGGGCGCGCGAGTTTTCGTGGCCGCGCACGGCCGCGCTGACGCACGCTGTGTACCGGGAGGCCGTGAACCGGTATTGAAACGCCGCGGCCGAGCGCTTCTGCTGTGCCCCGAGCCGCCGCTGCCGGCCACGGGCGGGGGTCCGTTGCGCACGGCGTCGCTGTTGGCGTATCTGGCGCAGAACTACACGCTGGACGCAATCTTTTTCCGCGAGGAAGGCGCCAATGACCCGGCGCAAGCCATTCCAAGGGGTCTGCTGGCGGACGCATGTACGATCACGCTGCCGCGCCATTCGAAAACGACTTTGGCTCGGGCGGTGCGCAACATAGGAAGACTGCTGCGCGGCGTGCCTCCGCTGAACGACCGGTTCGGCGGCGAGGAAGCGGCGCTGATGGAGTGGATCGGCGGGCGGCAGTATGACCTGGGAATGATTGAACACTTCTGGTGTGCCGGGTATCTTCCGCTGTTCCGGCGCTGTTGTGAGAAGGTTGGCATTGACCTGCACAACATCGAATCGGTGCTGTGGAAGCGGACGGCGGCGACGATGCCTGTGCCCGTTTCGTTCGCCTGCCGGTACTTCGGCATCCGGTCGCGGGGACTGGAACGGCGGCTGCTGCCGGGGTTCGACTTCGCGCTGGCCACGTCGCCGCACGACGCCGAACTGATTGACCGTCTGGGCGCACGGCAGGTTTGCAACTATCCGAACAGCCTGCCCGACACTCCCGTGCCGGAGGTGCGCAAGGACCACTCGATTGTGTTCAGCGGCAACCTGGAGTACGCGCCGAACATCGCGGCGGTGCGTTTCTTCGCGCAGCGCATCTGGCCCGGGCTGCGCGAGCGGGCGCCCGGGCTGGTGTGGCGGATTGTGGGCAAGAATCCCGGCGCCGTGGAGCATCTGGTGGCCGGGCAGGCCGGCATTGAACTGACGGGCCCGGTGGAGGATGCTATTCCGGTGATCGCGCGGTCGCTGGCCGCGGTGGTCCCGCTGCTTTCGGGGAGCGGAACGCGGATCAAGATTCTGGAGGCCTGGGCCGCTGGAACGCCCGTGGTGGCAACGAGCATTGGGGCCGAGGGGCTGCATGCCACGCCGGGCAAGGAACTGCTGATCGCCAATGATGCCGCGGATTTCGCGCGGGATGTGTGGCGGCTGGTAGAGTCGGCGGACGTGGCGCTGCAGATTGCCTACGCCGGGCGCCAGCGTTTTGACAAGGAATACACGTGGCGCGCGGCTTGGGACAAGCTCGAAATTTTCGGCTTGTAGGGGTTTGGCGAAACGAAGCCAGCGGCGGATGGTCTCAGGCGAGGTCATCTTCGTTGTTGGAACCGCCGGGTTCGAGTTCGTCGAAAAACGAAGCCAAGGCCAGCGCGGGGACGCTTTCGTGCAGAATGCAGTTGCGTTCGATGAGGTGGCGGCTGGCTTCCTGTTTGGAGAGACGGAGATCGATGCGGTGGCGGGGCGGGGCCGGCGGCGGCAGGAGATGGGTATCGGCGGGGATGGATTCGCCGATGGTTTCGGCTTCGGCTTGCGCTTTGTGGTGGAGCTGGCGGTTGCGCTGAAGTTCGGTGAGGGCCTTCGAGGCGCGGTGGTGAATGCGGTCGTAGTAGCTGTGGTAGCGGCGGTAGCGTTCGATTTGGGCCATGGCGGCGGGGTCGAGGAGGAGGTCCGGGTCGCCGTTGGCGAACTTGGCTTCGACGAGACGGATGCGGCGCTTTTGCCAGACGGCGTGGACGATATCGTTGAAGTGGGCGGTTTCGGCGGCGCCCTGTGGGGCGAGGTCGCGGGTGAAGGATTCGAGGAGGACGTCGAATTCGGGTTGCTCGCCGGGGGCGATGATGACCTGGGCGGAGGTGAGTCCGTGGGTGAGGGCGTTCTGCGAGGAGATCGCCTTGCCCTCTTCGGTGCGAGGACCGGTGGCGAGGGAGGCGTTGGCGCGGTTGGCCGCGAGGCGGGCTTCAGAAGCAGGCATGTGGTTCGGGTCCTTTCTGGATGGAGTATACAGGCGAGGCGGGCGGAAATTGGTGTTCGAAAACGGGCATTTCCCTGGAAGTGACTGATGGAGAATGGGTTACGTTTTGAAAATATTGTTGTTTTGGCTGTGACTGGAGTTGGCGGGGGTGGCGGAATCGGGGGGCTGGCCGGGGGCAGCGCTCATCCACGCCCGGTGCCGGTCTCCAATGGCAGCGAACAGGTTCAAGGTAAGATGGTCCCCAAATGAACAGAAGAGACCTGTTGGCCGGGGCCGCGTTCACCGCCGCTTCCTACCGCCGCGTGCTGGGCGCCAATGATCGAATCAACGTCGGGCTGATCGGCTGCGGCAGCCGCGGCATTGAAGCGCTGCTCAAAGGCGCGCTCGAGGTCCGCGAGCAAACCAACATCGAGTTTCCGGCGGTGTGCGACATCTGGCGCCAGCACGCCGAGCAGGCCGCGCAGGTGGTGAAGGAGCGTACCGGCTCGGAGGCCCGCCAAATCAGGGCATACCGCGAACTGCTGTCGCTCAAGGAGATCGACGCGGTGATCATCGCCACTCCGGACCATCAGCACGCCGCCATGCTCGCCGACGCCGTCCGGGCCGGCAAAGACGCCTACTGCGAGAAGCCGCTCGGCATGGAGATGAAGGACCTGCTCAATTGCGTGGACACCGTGAAAAAGTCAGACCGCATTGTGCAGATGGGTACGCAGATCCGCAGCCTTCCGAGTTCCATGGCGGCGCGCAAGTTCATCACGGGCGGCGGACTGGGGCAGGTGTTCAAGATCGAACAGGAGCGCAACGGCGTGACGCCGTACTGGCACCGCTACGGTGAGCGGCCGCTGGTGGAGTCCGACACAGACTGGCGCGCGTTTCTGTTCAACCGCAAGTTCCGCCCCTGGGACGAAAAGCAGCAGACCGGATGGTTCGGCTACCGCGACTTCTCGCGCGGCGCGCATGCCAACCTGATGGTGCATTTCATTGACCTGGTGCACCACATCACCGGCAACGACGTGCCCAAGCGGTGCGTCACTCTGGGCAACACCTTCGTTTACAAGGACAGCTACACGGCGCCGGACTCGGTGGAAACCATTCTCGAGTACGACAACTTCCTGGTGCGCTACTCGACCGCGTTTGGTACCGGCAACGGGAATTACCTGAAGTTCTTCGGCACCAAAGGGACGCTTGACGCCTCCAACTGGTCGGGCAAGCCTTTCACGCTCGACATGAAAGGCGCCAAGGAGCCGCTGCCGGAAGGAAGCACGATTCCGGAGATGGAGTCCGACGCACACATGCTCAACTGGCTTAAATGCCTTCGCTCGCGCCAGCAGCCGAACGCGCCGATCGAAGCCGGGTTGGCGCACTCGGTAGCGGTGATCCTTTCTGATGAGGCGCTGATCCGCGGGCGACGCATGGTGTACGATCCGGTGCGCCGCGCGATTCGTGAAGGCTGATGCCATTGCTCTCCATGAGAGCCGCGCTACTACTCATCGGCTTGTTGCCGCTCCCGGCCCGGGATGACGGTGTTCGTTTCGCTACTTGCGAAGAAGCCGAAGAAGTGTTTGGATCGCTATTCTAACAAAATGGCAAACAATGGGTTAACTGACTTTCGAAGGTGAGGCGAAGCTTGGCAAGAATCTATATCTCCATCCGCTATTCCGACCAGGAACTTGCACACCAGATTGCGAGTGGACTCGAGAAACAGGGGCATGTACTCGTGTCGGACATGGACGTTATTCCTGCGGGCGACCATTGGAAAAACGTCCTCATGCAGGAGTTAAAGTCCTTTGACGCTGCAGTCTATCTGCTCTCGGGGGACGGGGTCAATTCCCCGCACATCTTGAGCGAGATCCGCGCCGCGAGGGCGTTTGCAGCCGCGTCGGGACGTATGCTCATAATCACGGTAGTTCTCGACAAAGTGCTGCGCTTGTCCCCTGGGCTGAGACAAAGGGTTAAGACACTACTCGCCGTTCGCTGCAAAATCATTGACCGGCAAATCTCATTGATACCTAAATTATGCACCGATGGAGACGCGGGCCACCTGAGTGATCGGCGTCGCGTCGGTGCTTGATCGGGCTGTTGACTTGGCGTAGCGTCTTGCTGAGGTGATGTTTTCCGGTGCCTCTCTGTAAGC
>VFZY01000131.1 GCA_016870915.1 Acidobacteriota bacterium
GCTTCGAGTCCAACTCCATCTTCAGCCGCGACGCTGATTCGTCCACAAGGTCCACCGCCTTGTCCGGCAGGAACCGGTCCGCGATGTAGCGATGGCTCAAGGTGGCGGCCGCCACGAGCGCAGTGTCTAAGATACGCACGCCGTGGTGCACTTCATAGCGCTCCTTCAGTCCACGAAGAATCGCGATAGTGCTCTCCACACTCGGCTCAGCGACGAAAACAGCAGGTCGATCTCGTAGTCTTCCAACGCGCCCAACTAGTCGCGGCTCACGGATTAGTGGGACGCGAGATGGTCCACCACTTGTTTGAGCAGCGCGCGAGGCCGCTCCAACTCGGCGGTAACCGCATTCACGAAGACTTGCATGGTGCGTATCATGCGGCGGAAGAAAGGCAATGCAACCGGGAAGCCCACGCGGCCCGGAATTCGCGGTTGTGTGGGGCGGCGGCGGTCACTAGGGTCGCGCCCGGCGGTGCAATCAGTCTGGCCACCCGTTTAGCCAGGTTGCCGCCCGTCCCGCGAGCCATGAGCGAATACACCCGCGAAAATCCCAGCCCTCGTTACAAGCTGCTGGGCGAGCTTTACCGACAGGTGCACCAGCAGGGCATTGCGAGCGGCGCGAGCGGCGCGCAGGTCTTCGCCGGTGGCAGCCTGCGCGACCATTTAGCCGTCGTGCGCCAGCTCGCCCGGCACACCGACGCCGCGAGCGTCCTTGATTATGGCGCGGGCAAGGGCCTGCTCTACGGCGAGCGCGACCTCAAGCTCCCAGACGGCACGGTCATCCCCAGCGTGCGCGAATACTGGGGCGTGCGGGAGATCCGCCTCTACGATCCCGGCGTCCCTGAGCACGCCACGCGGCCCGAAGGCCAGTTCGACGGCGTGGTGTCCACCGACGTGCTGGAGCACATCCCGGAGGAGGACATTGACTGGGTCTTGGCGGAATGCTTCGGCTTTGCCCGGCGGTTTCTCTACATGAACATCGCCTCCTACCCGGCGAAAAAGATTCTGCCCAACGGTTGGAACGCCCATGTGACGATCGAGCCGCCGGAGTGGTGGCGGAAGCGCGTCGAGCGGGTCGCCGCCAAGTGGCCGGGCAAAGCTTACGTCTTCGAGGTCACGGAGAAACGGTCGGGCCTCGCGGGCGCCATCGTCCGGAGCGTCACCGGCAGCAAGCTCAAGCTCACGCGCATCGAGCAGTGGGATCGACCGACGGCCGCCTGACCTACAGCGCACGTAGATCAGCGACCTTTTGGTCGGGAATCGAGGCGCTTGCGCAAGCTGCGTTCCCATTGCAGGTAAGGCGACCACGCCAGCGCCAACAGCCGATCCCACGCAGTGACTTCCCGCCGGTCGCTTTCGCGCTCGCGCCGGACGGCGAGCAGGCTGCCGGCCTGCCCAAAGCGGGTGAATTGCGGATAATTCCGTAGCACACGGTCCAGCGGCCAGGTCACGCCCTTGAACGCCGTCCCGTAGTCGTGGAAGCACGCGAGCCCGCCAACCTCCAGCAGCCGCAGCCACCGCAGGTCGGCCATGACGTGACGGGCCTTGTGGGAAGCGTCAACCAACATGAATGAAAAGCGTTCGCCGGCAGCCTCGGCGGCGGCAAAGACCTCGCGGCTGGTGGCAACGCGGAAGTCCACGTTTTCCGGCGCCAAGCCGTGAGCGCGGAGATTCTCTTTCACGGTGTCGAGCTGGCTGGCGAAGTAGGACATCGTGTCCACGACGGCGAACGAGGGACGCCGATCGGGCGCGTAGCACTCCAGCATGAAGCAGAGCGTGCCGCCGGCAGCGGTGCCGACTTCCAAATGCCGCCCCCGCAATTCCGCCTGCCGCAACCACTCCCCCAAGGCGGACAGCTCCGCCGGGGACATTTCTGGCTTAAGGTTGATGGCCGACGGGCGGTGGCTCATCGGATCAGGCGGCAGTTTCGGGTGGATAGCCGTAGGGCAGCAACGCGACTTGTTCGAGGGACACCACGCGTTCCCGCAGCGCCGGCTCCCATTGCACCGGACGGTTCACCTCGGGGCTGGCATTGACCTCCCGGTGGTTCATGACGAAGTCCTCGTCAAAGTTCAGGTTCAGCCGCTTCAGCACGGCCACCAGGTCGGCCCGCAGGTTCTCCTGCTTGCCGACGAAATCCACCTGCGGCTGGGCGTAGGAAGCATACAGTTCGGACACGTAGCCGGGCCGCTTGGCCACCACGTTGCGGACGAACTGGTTGAACTCCGGCGCGCCGCACCCGTTGAGCACGGCGTTGGGGTGCCAGCGGAAGAGATCCTTCTCATCGCCCCAAGCACACCAGTTGCGGGAAGGCTGGCTCATGTATTTGAACCACGACTCATACCACTTCAGCGGGTGGCGCACGAAGCAGAAGATGAACGGCTTGGGCTTCAAGGTGCGGGCGATGCGCCAGAGGCCGAGGGGGCCAACCATCTTTCCGTTACGGGTCTTGAAAGGCACCATGAGCCGCTCCATGTTCACATGCATGTGGCTGAGGCCGCCGTTGACCAGGCCGCATTCCTTCAGCACCTCCGTCACCCACGTTCCACCCGTCTTGGGGATATGGAGGAACACGGCACCACCTTCGAGGATCAAGGCCATAATTCAAACGGATCCGCGCACGCCTGCGCCAGCGTTGCTCATGTGGTTGATTATGTGGTGATCGCGCGTCGGGTCAACCAATTCTCCCCCGCCCGCAGCGTGACACCTCGACGGCGGGAGTTTCAGGTGCACCCGGGACGCCAGTTCGCAGCCGGCGGGCCGACGTTCAAGCAGCTTGCCAACTGAAAGGCGTCAATTCTACAGTCCCTCCGTGACAAGTGTTGCGGTTCACCTGATGACTCAGAGTGTGGCGGCGGCTGGACATGAAGACTTGCGGATCCTGCGAATCTCCCCCAGCGCAAATGCCCGGTTGCCCGCCCGCCTCCATGGCCGGAGGATTGGTGCGGGCGTGCTCGCTGCCTCATGAGCAATGTCTACCACGGCTCGTGCTGGCGTTTTCTGAAGGACTTGCTGCGTGACGGGGTGCGCAGTCCGCGCCGCGTGTTTCGGGAGATGCTGGGCCTGCCCCATTACCCGACGGCCGCGCTGGAGCGGCATTTCAGGGTGCTGCTTGAAATGGCGGAGCGAGGCGACCTGACGGCCGCGACGCAGTATGCCTGCACGGTGGCCGAGGAGGCGTTGCAGCGAGGTGATGCGCAGACCCTTTCCCTGATGAGCCGTCCTCTTGAACGGCTGGAAGCCTACGGGCCACAGGCGCGCTACTTCCGGGCGAGCCGGCAACTGAGCCGTCCGGTGGCGAAGGACTGGGACGGCTCGGCCCTGCTCGACGGGACGCTCGTGGTGGACTACAAATATCGCACGGTGGGCCTGCCGCTGCGACACGCGCGCCTGCTGGCCCCGGCGGCCGCCCGGGCAAAACGGTGCGTGGCTCTGGCCGAGCGGCGGCTGGTGCCGTTGTATCAGCGCACGTTTCCCGATGTCGAGCTGCGGGCGGTGGAAGATGACCACGCAGCCCTGTTTGCCGCCGCAGACGCCATCACCACCTACACCGACCTGCTGGCGTTTTTCGCCCCGGACGCCGCCACGATTGCCGCCAGCTTCCTGCCGCTGCGCGCCGACCCCCTCGTGCGGCAGGAATTGCGCCGCCGCTATGAAAGCCGAGGGACGGGGCCGTTCATTGGGCTGTCCTGGGGCAGCAGCAATCGAGCGAAGGACGCGCCGAGTTTTTCCCATTGGTCGCCGCTGCTTCAGGCCACCCCCGGCACGTTTGTGACCCTCCAATACGGCGACATTGAGCGCGCCATGCACAAGTTGGGCCGGTGGGTGCCGGGCCGGCTGCTGCGGGACGAGTCCGTGGACCAGATGCGGGACATGGACCGCTTCGCCTCGCAAGTGGCCAGTCTGGACGCCGTGATTTCGACGAGCAACACCATCGCGCATCTGGCGGGCGCGCTGGGGGTGCCCTCGGTGGTGGTGCTGAATGACAACCTGTATCAGGTGTGGCCGTTCCGCGGCGCGACAATCGCCTGGAATCCCCGCACGGTGCTGATCCACAAGCACGGGCGCGCGTGGCCGGTGGTCTTACAGGAGGCGCAGGTGCAACTGCGGCGCGTGCTGGACGCGGTCGCCCCTCCTGAGCCGCGCTAACCGCTCGACATTCCGTCCGCCTCCGCTACGCTCCCCCCACCGAGCGCGACACTCATGCAACTGAAAATAAAACAGCGGCTGCTGCGGTGCCTCACCCGTGTGCGGGGCGGCGAACACCTGGCCGAGTTGAACCGTGAAATGCACCGGCATGGCAAGTTCCGGGGCATCTCCTGGCGCTCCAGTTTGTCCGAGTTTCGCGAGGCCGTCCCAGCCCTGGAGCAGCGGACCATTTTGGACTACGGTTGCGGTCCGCTGGGGGGGCTGCGGGGCGCGTTCCCCGAACGCACCATCGCCCACGATCCTTACGTGGACGAGTTCGCGGAGCCACCCTGGGGAAAGCCGTTCGACACCGTGTTTTCGAGCGACGTGCTGGAGCACATGACCCTTTCTGAAGTCCGCACGCTGGCCGACCGCATCAAGGGTTCGACGGCCGAATATGTGTTCCTAGTCGTCTCCACGCGCGCGGCCGGCAAGCATCTGGCAAACGGAGCCAACGCCCACCTGTTGATCAAATCCCCGGAATGGTGGCGCAAGACGCTACAGCGCGCCTTGGGGGAGGCGTTTCAACTGACCGTGTTCAAGGCGGATCTGCTGCGCCGGGACGTGACGTTGTGCTTCCATCGCCCCCCCCCGGCCGGCACTCGCTCCGCATGATCCCATGGTTCAAATCCCGGCTCGCCCGCGAGCGCCACCGCGAGCGCATGCCGGACGTGGATCCAGCCGACCTGGAAATCATCGGGCGCGTCAAGCGGTTCACCATGACCAATCCGAAGCGGCTGTGCGCGCTGATCCAGGCCGTCCAGCATATCGTCCGGGCGCGGGTGCCGGGCGACATCGTCGAGTGCGGGGTGTGGAAAGGAGGGAGCATGATGGCCGTCGCCCATACGCTCTTGCAGACCGCCGCCACGGAGCGCACGCTCTGGCTCTTCGACACCTTCGAGGGGATGCCGGCCCCGGTGGGGGAGGATGTCACCCGAAAAGGGGAGGTGGCGCGCGAACTCTTCCGCACCAAGCGCGACGCGCACGGCACGGGCTCGGATTGGTGCCGGTCATCGCTGGACGAAGTCCGAACCAATGTGGAATCCACGCGCTATCCCAGACAGCGGCTGCGATTCGTGAAGGGGAAAGTGGAGGAAACCATTCCCGGGGAGATACCGGAGCAGATCTCCCTGCTGCGGCTGGACACGGATTTTTACGAGTCCACGAAGCACGAGCTGGTTCATTTGTTCCCCCGGTTGTCGCGCGGCGGCGTGCTCATCATTGATGACTACGGTTACTGGCAGGGCTGCCGGAAGGCGGTGGACGAGTATTTCGGCGCGCGGGCTGAAGGGTCCGTCCTGCTGAACCGAATCGACAGCTCCGCCCGCATCGGGGTGAAGGTGTGCTAGCCGCCCAATCCCGTGTGTGGCATTTGTGGATACGTCGGCCAGAAGCTGGCCGCCAGCCTTCCCGAAGCGCTGGCCGGCCTCTCCGCCGGCATCATCCACCGCGGCCCGGATGAAGCGGGCAGCTTTGTTGCGCCCGGCGTGGGGCTGGCCATGCGCCGCCTGAGCATCGTGGACATCAGCGGCGGGCGGCAGCCCGTGGCCAACGAGGACGGCAGCATCCAGGTGGTCTTCAACGGGGAGATTTACAACTACGTCGAGCTGCGGGCGGAACTCGAACGACGCGGCCACCGGTTGTCCACCCAGGGAGACACGGAAGTGCTGGTGCATCTCTACGAGGACCACGGGCCGGAAATGCTGGGCAAGCTCCGGGGCATGTTCGCCTTCGCCCTGTGGGATGCCCGCCAGCAACGGCTGCTGCTGGCGCGTGACCGGCTCGGCAAGAAGCCGCTGAACTACGCGCCCTCGGGCGACGGGCTGTTTTTTTGCTCGGAAATTTTTCCGCTCGCCGCCTTGGCCGGCGTCTCGCGGGAAATTGACGCTGCCGCCGTGGCGGCCTACCTGACCGCTGGCTGCATCCCCGCGCCGCTGACGATTTATCAAGGCATTCGCAAACTGCCGCCGGGACATTTCTTGACCTGGCAGGACGGCCAGACCGTGATCCAGCGCTATTGGCAGATCAGCCATCAGGACAAGCTGGCCTGCGCATACGAGGAGGCGCGGGAGCGGGTGCGGGCCAAGCTGGACGAGAGCATCCGGATCCGGCTGCGCAGCGATGTGCCAGTGGGCCTGCTGTTGAGCGGCGGTTTGGACTCCAACGCGGTCCTGGCCCGGCTGGTGCGCGGCCTGGGGCAACGCGTGAAGACGTTCACCATCGGCTTTGAGGAGAAGCGTTATGACGAGAGTGAACTGGCCCGGCTGTCCGCCGCCCACTTCGGGGTGGAGCATTGCGCGCTGCCCGGCCGGGCCGACTTGCTGGACCTGACGCCGCAACTGGTCAGGCACTACGGCGAGCCGTTCGCCGACAAGTCCGCCCTGCCATCGCTGCTTGTCAGCGAGCTGACGCGGGGCCGAGTCAAGGTGGCCCTCAATGGCGACGGCGGCGACGAGGCATTCGCCGGCTACGGGAAATACCGCCTCGCGCCGTGGCAGCAGACTGCGGCAAACCTCCTGCCCGTCCACCTCCGTCAACGGTGGGCCGAATGTTCGTTGCTGGGCGAAGGCATCCTGGGCACGAAGCCCGCGCGGAATCTACGCCGCTTGCTGCTGCCCGACACCGAAAGCCTCTTCACCAGCGAGTTCTTCACGGGCAGCCAGTTCGCAGCGTTGACCACCCAGAGTCTCCGAGCCGTGGCCAGATCCGACCTCACCGGTCGGTTTGGCTCCTTTTGGGAAGGCTCGAGTTGTACGGTGGACCGGATGCTCAGCTGGGATTATGAGCATTACCTCGCCGACGACTTGTTGGTGAAGATGGACATCGCCAGCATGGCGCACGGATTGGAAGTTCGTTCCCCCCTGCTGGACCATGAGCTCGTCGAGCTGTGCGCCCGCCTGCCGTCCGCTTGGAAGGTTGACTCCCGGCGCGGCAAAAAACTGCTGCGGGAACTGGTGGAGACTGAGCTGCCGCCCCAGCTCCTGGCCGCGCCCAAACGCGGTTTTTCGGTCCCCTTGGAAGAATGGTGGCGGGGCGCGGCGCGCGACCAGGTTCGCGCGCACCTGCAAGACTTGCATCCGGCCCTGCGGAGCTTTATCAATCCCGCACACATAACCGTGTTGCTAGATGAGCATCAGTGCGGCCGGCGCAACCATGCGCAACGCCTCTGGTGCTTGTGGGTGCTGAACGCTTGGGCGCACGAGAATTGCCGCAGTTGACAACGTGTCCTGATGAACTCTCCCACCACGAACAGCCCCGATGTGCAAGGCACCGCCCGCGCTTTCGGCTACGAGTGGACCACCCACGGCAACCTGGAGAAACTCTACGGCCAGCCGCGCGACGTGCTGGATGAGTTCGCCACGTTCATGATCCCGGACGACTTCTTCGCCGGCCAGCGGGTGCTCGACGCGGGTTGCGGCATGGGCCGCTGGAGCTGGTGCGCCTTGCAAAAGGGGTCGGCGGAGGTCCAGGGCTTTGACCTGCACGCGGGCATCGAGATGGCGAAAAAACTTTGCGCCGGCGACCCGTGTGCGACGTTCCGCAACGGCAGCATTTTCGAGCCGCCCTTCCCACCGCAGAGCTTCGACTCCGTCATGTCCATCGGCGTCATCCATCACACGGGCGACACCCGCCGCGCCTTTGCCTCGCTCGCGGGCCTGGTCAAGCCCGGCGGCCGCCTGTTCGTGCAAGTCTATCGGACCCGCGGTGCCGGGATGGACCGGCGCATGAACGCGCTGTTGAGAGTAACCTCGCGGCTGCCGCACAAGCTGCTGTATGGCCTGTGCTGGACGCTGGTCTTGTGCCGTCGGACACCGGTGCTCAAGTGGTTGGTGCAACTGGCCAACCGCGTCGCCCTCGTGGTGTCGCACGCGCGCCGGCGGTCCTTCGACCGCAACGTGGCCGACACCTTTGACTGGCATTGCTGTCCCCACCGCACCTACCACACCGACGACGAGGTGAAACGCTGGTTCGCCGAGGAGGGTTACACCGACGTGCGCCTAACCAACCCGAACTATGGCGGCGGCATCAATGTGATCGGCACCGCTCCCCAGCGATGAACCCTCCCGGACCAACGCCCGACAAGGCCGAGATCGCGCGCGGCTACGACCAGATCCCGGCGGAGAAGTTCATGCCCCAGAAGTTTCACCGCCGCTGCGTGGCGCTGGTGCGCCCGCACCTCAAGGACGGCATGGCCGTGGCGGATTTGGGTTGCGGTCAGGGGACGCTGCTCCAAACCCTGCGAGAGTTGCCACTGAAGCTCAAGTTAAGCGCCTGCGACCTCTCGCCCGTGCTGGTGGACAACACCAGCAAGCGGGTGCCGGAAGCCGATGTGCGGGTGGCGGACATCGAGTCGCTGCCTTTTGCCGACTCCGTCTTTGACGCGGTGTTCGTCACCGAGGTCATGGAGCACCTGCCCGCCCCGCAAAAGGCGCTGGACGGGATTTTCCGGGTGCTGAAGCCCGGCGGCCGGTTGCTGGTCAGCCTGCCCAACCGGGATTGGTTTCACTTCGACCGCTACGTCGGCAAACGCAGTGCCTTCCAGCCCGTGGACGACCATTTCTATCGAGTGGCCGAGTTCGAGGGCTTGCTCCGCACGGCCGGATTCACGGTCGAACTGGTGCGCGGCGGGGAAAACCTCTATTTCGGGGGCGGACTGCCGCGCCTGTTCGAAAAGATCGCCCTCTTGTGTTATCCCCCGCTGCACCGCCGGATGAAGCGCATGATCCTGCTGTCGCAAAAGCCGCCCGCCGCCTGACCATGTCCCCGGCCGACAGTCGCCCGGTGCTGCTCTCCTATTGCGCGACGTTTCTGCCCCGGGAAATGTTGCACGTGTTCCGGCAGGTCAACGGCGTGCGGGCCTTCTACAACTGGGTGGTCACCCGCACCCGCGCCAATCCGGAGAGCTTCCCTTACGAGCGGCTGATCGTGCTACGCAAAAGCCCCTGGCGCGCGTTCAACCGTCTGTGGCACCGCGGTCGCGGCCGGGCAGTGCCATTGAGCCGCTCCGAAACCCGCCAGATGCTGGACGCGGCAAAGCAAAGGGGGGCCGCGCTGGCGCATGTGTATCTGGGCACGGAGGCACTGCGCGCCGCGCAGTTTCTGGAGGGATTTCTCGGTGGGCGCATCGTTTCATTTCACGGCGCTGACTTGTCGGACGACTACAGTGCCGTTGACTACGCCGACCTGTGGTCCCGCGCCGAACTGTTTCTTTGCCGAAGTGAATCACTTCGGGAACGCCTGCTGGCCAAGGGCTGCCCGGCCGACCGGATACGGATTAACCGCACCGGCGTGCCCGTGCCTGCCAGTCCTGCGGAGGTTGCCGCCCCCCGTTGGCAGACCGGTGAACCGGTGCGGTTGCTGCAAGTGTGCCGCCTGATTCCCAAGAAGGGGCTGGACGTGACGATCCAAGCCACCCGGCTCATCAAGGACGCTGGCGTGCCCGTGCGGCTGATCATCGCCGGAGAAGGCCCGGAGGAACCGGGCTTGCGGCGGCTGGCCGCGGAACTGGGCCTCGGCGCTGCGGTCAACTTCGCCGGGTTTGTCACAGGGGCTGCGCTGGAGGAATTGTTCACGACCAGCCACTTGTTCCTCCATCCCAGCCGCACCACCGAGCGGGGCGATCTGGAGGGAATACCCAACTCACTGCTGGAAGCCATGGCCCACGGTCTGCCGGTGCTCTCGACGCGGCACAGCGGCATCCCGGAAGCCGTGACGGACGGCTCCGACGGCCTGCTGATGGAGGGGTGCGAACCGGAGTCGCTGGCTCACGCCGCCCTGCGGCTTTTGGAGAACGCCCAGTTGTTCCGGATGATCTCCCGAGCGGCCCGAAAAACGGTCGAAGATCGGTTTTCCACGCCAGCCTGCATCGCCAGCTTGGAGGCGAGCTATCACGAGGCCGTGGCGCTGGCCCGCGATTCGAGCGCTCGGCGCTGGTGATCTCGCACTGGCGGGCAGCTCAGCCCCTTGCCCGTGCGAGCATCCGATTCAGGCGGTCACGGACCTCCACCAGCACTTGATGCCAGGTCCGCCCGTCTTTGCCGACGACACGGGTTTGCGGACACCACGGCGTGCGGTCGGAGCGCACCGGCCACTGCCGGCGAAACCAGTCGTCCCGGATGAGCACGGTCGGCACGCCCATGGCAGCGGCCAGATGCGCGCCGGTATTGCTGATGGTCACCACGGCGTCCAGCGCGCCGAGCTGCGCCGCAAACAAATCCATGTCCACCAGTTGATCCACCGTCTCGTCCACGATCCACCGGTCCGGCGCGGCGCGGCGCAGCGTCTCCACATCCGCCCCCACATCACCATACTGGAGGCTCACGAAAACCGCGTCCGTCGAGCGCACCAAGTCCGACCAGAATTCGATGCCCGGCAAATCCTTACCGAAATGCGAGCTCCACCAAGAAATCCCGACCACCGGCAGGTTCCGCCCCGCCCGGTAACGCTCCCGCCGCATGGCGGACACCGCCGCATCCGCCCGCAGGGGCCGGAACAGCGCCTGAACCCGCTCGGGGGCGACGCCCAGCACCGTCCTGAGCGTCAACGCGCCCGCCGTCACCAACCGGGTGCCCGGTCTGGCCCCCGCCTCCGCCGGATACGCGAGCACCTCCACGCCCGGGAGCGTCCGCGCAAACAGCGGCACCAGCCGGTGTTCCAGGATGAGCTTGCAATGCGCCGACCGCGTGGCCGCTTCCGCCAAGTAACCCGCCATGCCCAGTCCGTTGGCTTTGCCCTGCTTCTCGTTTTCCATGAAGCGCACGAGCAGCGTCGCATCCGCGAGGCTTTCCCCGTGCCAGTCGGTAGGGGCGAGCGCGCCGTTAAGCTCCGCATGGATCACCGCCCATTTGTTCGACGCCTCGTGTTCATCTAATCGCTCGGCCGCATAGGCCATTTCCGCCACCAGCCGCGCGTCCGCGGCCGCGATGGCGTCGTCAGCCAGAGGGACGAGGCGGCGATGGGCGTCGGCCCAATCCCGGCGGGCAACCGCCTGCTGAAACCGCAGGTGGCTGAGCGCGAGGCCCGGATGACGCACCGCCCGCCGGACCTGCCGACGGAAGTTCTTCACCGTGTCGGCGACGTGCCGGTTATACCATTTGGCGGTGCGCTGCTTGAGTGAGGCCAAGGCCATGAGTGGGCCGCCGCGCGGCCCGGATGTTGGGCGCATCCCGTAGCCCGCGCGCCCCGTGGCAGCAAGCTCCAAAACGCGCCGGCCCGGCGGCCGGGGGGGAATCTCCTTGCGCTGCACTTTTCGCGGCCCCTAGTATCCGTGCCGTCGCACGCGGGAAAACAACCTTGCCGCAGTGCGCACGAAACGGCCCTTCGATTCCGTCCAAGACCTATGATCCGTGTCTTCCTTGGCTACGACCACCGCGAGGTGGTGGCCTACCATGTCGCCTGCCACAGCATTCATTCGCGCAGCTCTGAGCCGGTGGAAATCGCGCCCGTGATGTTGTCCCAGCTCAAGGGCGTCTTCAGCCGCGAGCGCAATTCCCTCCAGGCCACAGATTTTTCCTTCAGCCGTTTCCTCGTGCCCTGGCTGTGCGGCTACGAGGGCTGGGCCGTCTTCGCCGACTGCGACATCCTGTGCCTCGACGACATCGCCAAGCTCTGGGCCTTGCGCGATGACCGCTACGCCGTCATGTGCGTCCACCACGACCACCGGCCCAAGGGCGACACCAAGTTCCTCGGCGAGAAGCAGACCCAATACGAGAAGAAGAACTGGTCCAGCGTGATGCTGATGAACACGGCCAAGTGCCGCGCGCTCACGCCGGAATACGTCAACACCAAGACCGGCCTCGAACTCCACCGCTTCCGCTGGCTGGAGAACGACGCGCTCATCGGCGCCATCCCGGCGAAGTGGAACCATCTCGTGGACTACGACGCCCCGCTGCCCGAGAGCGAACTGGGCATCATCCACTACACCGAGGGCGGCCCCTACTTCCCCGACTACCGGGGCTGCGGCTACGCGGACCTCTGGCGGCGCGAGTTGCGTGGCCTGCTTACGCCACCCCAGCCGCTAGAGAACTGAGCCTTTTCCCCCGCCATGGATCCAGCCACCGAGGCCGATTACATCGCGCGCGCGCGGGCCGTCCTGCAAACCGAAATCCAGGAGCTGCGCCGGCTCGACGAACGCGTGGACGCCGCCTTTGCCCGCGCGGTGGAACTGCTCCGGGCTGCCCTTGCGGCGAAACGCAAGATCATCGTCATTGGCGTCGGCAAGTCGGAGAACATCGCCATCAAGATCGTCGCGACCTTCAACAGCACAGGCGCGCCCTGCGTGGCGTTGGACTGCCAGAACGCGCTGCACGGCGACCTCGGCGTCGTCTGCGCGGGCGACGTGGTGCTGGCGCTGAGCTACAGCGGCGAGACCACCGAGCTGCTGGACTTATTGCCGCACCTGCGGCGTCGCGGTGCGACGCTCGTGGCTATCACCGGCAAGGCCGATTCCGCGCTGGCCACCAACAGCGACCTCACGCTGGACGTGAACGTCACCACGGAGGCCTGCCCGCTCAACCTCGCGCCCACCTCGAGCACCACGGTCATGCTCGCGCTGGGCGACGCGCTCGCGATGGTGCTGCTCCAGGCCCGCGGCTTCGCGGCGGAGGATTTCGCCGAGCTGCATCCCAGCGGCACCCTCGGCCGACGGCTGCTCACGCGGGTGGCTGACATCATGCGCAAGGATCAGCAGCTCGCGCTCGTGGCCCCGGCCGACACCGTGGCCGCCGCGTTGGGCGTGATGACGCGCTGCAAGGCCGGCGCGGTGGTGGCCGTCGAGAACGGTGGCCGGCTCGCAGGCATCTTCACCCACGGCGACTTCGTGCGCGGCTACCAGGCCGACCGGCACATTGCCGATCATCCCGTCAGCCAGCACATGACGCGCAACCCCGTCGCCATCCGCGGCGACCGCCTCGCCGCCGAGGCCGTGCGCATCCTCGAGGAACACCGCATTGACGAGATCATCGTGGAGGACGAGGAGCGGCGGGTCATCGGCTTGGTGGATGTGCAGGACTTGTCCCGCGCGCGGATTTTTTGAGCCGGCCTTGAACAGCGCCCCCGATTCCCCGCCCGCGAGCGACGCTCCGCTCCGCCTGCTGTTCGTCAAGCTCAAGCACATCGGCGACGCCCTGCTGCTGACGCCAACGCTCGTGGCCGTGCAGCGGGCTTACCCCAACGCACAGAGCTGGGTGGTCGTGCGCGAGGGCACCGAGGGCATCCTCGCCGGCTGCCCGGCCATCCACCGCCTCGTGACCGTCGCGGCGGTCGAGTCCGACCGCCGGCCGCTGGGCAGCCTGTGGCGCGACACGCAGACCTGGCTCGCGCTGCGGCGGGAGCGGTTTGACTACGCCTTCGAGCTGACGGATGGCGACCGGGGCCGCTGGCTGGCCGGCATGTCTGGCGCGCGGGTGCGCTGCGTGAACACGTTCCATCCGCCGATGAATGCCTGGTGGCAGTGGTGGTTCAACCGCCGGTCCGAGACGCCGTGGACGCAGGGGCATCGCGTGGAGAAAGACCACGGGCTGGTGGCGGAATTCCTGCCGTTGCCCGGCGAGATTCCGCCGTTGAGCTTCGAGCGGTCGCGCTCGACTGAGCCGGACTTCCTGCATGGCGTGGCGGACTTCGCGGTGTTTCATCCCGGCACGCGCTGGGTGAAGAAACGCTGGCCCAAGGCGCACTGGCTGGAACTGGGCCGGCGGCTGCTGGAGCGCGTGGGCAAAATCGTCGTGAGCTGCGGGCCGGACGCGGACGAGCGCGCGTTGGCCGCCAAGCTGGTGGCCGCGTGGGGGCCGGAGCGCGCGGTGAGCGCGGACGGGCGGCTCAATTGGGCGCAACTGGCGGGCTGTCTGCATCGCGCGCGGGTGTTCGTGGGCGTGGACACGGCGGCCATGCACCTCGCGGCGGCGTGCCAGTGCCCGCTGGTGGCGATCTTCGGCTACTCCGTGGTCAGCCAGTGGCGGCCGTGGCAGGCCCCGTGCGAACTGATCAACCTCGCGGCGGGACGCGACCGGGACGAGTTCCCCGACGAGAAGATCATGCGGCTGCAAACGCCCGAGCTGGTGCTGGCCGCAGCGGAGCGGCTGCTGCGGCCGGCGCAGTCAGCGGGTTGATCACGGCGCGGCGGCCGGTCAGTTGCCGGAGCGGAAGAAGACGCCCTGTCCGGTGGTCAGCTCGATGAGCGCCTCCGGCTTGTTGCTGAGGAAATGGTCCACGGACTTCCGCGCACCGGGGCAGGAATGAAAGCCGTAGTCGTCTATGACGAACACCGCGCCCGGCACAGCGCGGGGGTAGAAGAAAGTGAGGCAGTCCCGCGTGGAGGTTTCGATGTCCACGTCAATGTGGACGAGCCGGAACTTGCGCTCCGCCACCACGGCAAGGCTCTCGGGGATCCAGCCCTTGATCAGCGAGACGTAGGGAAAATCCGCCAACGCAGCCCGCGCGGTGGCTTCGGTAACGGACAGGTCACCTTTCTTCCATTGGGCGTCGGTGGCCCCGGTCTTGGGCAACCCCTCGAACGAGTCGAACGCCCAGTGCCGATGCTCGGAGCCGTAGGTGTCGCGTAGGGTCTCGCAAATCAAGGCCGAAGAAGTGCCCCGCAGCACGCCGCATTCGGCGGTATCGCCCTTCAGCCCGCGCGCGGCCTTGGCAAAGGACGCCAACGTGAAGCGGCGGTCGAGGATGCGGTGCGGGTGGCTGCGGCCGCCCAGCCCGTCGGCGGCCAGATGGCGTTCGTAACGGGCCAGCCACTCGGGATCCGACCACCAGCGGACCTTGGGGTTGAACTTGGGCGGGCGGGGGCCACCGAGCCGTTTGATGATGCGGGTTATCATGCGGCGGAAGCGGCCGGGCGGGCCTTCACGAACACCGCGTTGTGCGGGATGGTTTCGTAGGACTTCGTCCGCTCGAAGTCGGCTTGGCCGCCCTTGGTGAAGTGACAGTGGTCGAGCTGGTAGCCGCAGCCCGTCATCAACGCCAGCACTTCCGCGCGTCCGCCGGGGTTGATCTCGACCTGCAGCGAGCGCGGCGCACGCTCGGAACTCAGCAGCCGCTTCATGCCGGCGAGGATTTTCAACTCATTGCCATCCACGTCCACCTTGATCATGTCGGGGGCCGGCACTTGGCCGGACTCAACCAAGTTGTCCAGCGACACCGCATGCACCAGCTCGCGTAGCTTGGGCACGAACTCGCGGTTGCCCGGCAACGAGCTGTGCCCGAGCTGCGACATGGAGGTGCCGCTGTCCACCGAGTTGTAGTTCAGGTGGAACCAGCCCGTTTGGTCGCTCAACGCGATGGCCATCGGATGGACGGTTTCCCCGAGGCGGTTGAGGAGGATGTTCTCCACCAGCGTCGCAAAGTTGATCTTGTGCGGCTCGAAGGAAAAGACGCGCACATCCCCGGCCCGGCGCGCCGCATAGAGGGAATAGAGGCCGACGTTCGCGCCGATGTCGAAAAACACCGTGCCCGGCCGGACACCGCTGCGGATCCAGGCCAGCGTGCCCTCCTCTTTGGTGAAGTAGGTGGTGTAGCGGAAGACGTCGTTTCGCGAGCGCGGCCGGAAGCAGTATTCGTCCGCGCCGTCCCGCACGCGCACTTGCGGCGCGCAGAACCGCGCCAGGCCGATGAGCAGCCGGAGCAGCTTCTTCCAGAGGTAACGGTCCCCGCGGCTGCCGAGGGAGATGTTCATCAAGGGATGCTCTCGATGTTAATGGTCAGCGTCTTGCGCAACGCGTCCGCCGGGCCGGTCATTGGCTGGACGGAGTGCCAGGAGTTGTAGGTCTTGATGAACAGGACGCACTGGTTCGGCTGGAACGGGAACGTCTTCATGACCTCGATCTCCTTGAAGGGCATGTATTTGTTGAAGTGGTTATAGACCCGCGTCCGGTCCTTGGGCATCACCACGCTGGTGCCGCCGCCCCACCCTGCCTCGTTCCACTCATTGGGCTGAATCATGGAGATCACCAGCGTCACCAACTTGGTGGGCGCGTCGGTGTGCGGCATGATCCCGCCGCCGGCCGCCGCCATGGAGGAGAACTCGAAACGGCTGCGGATGACCTGGGTGTTGAGCAGGCGTCGCAGGGGGTCGCGGCGCCGGTAGCGCAGGCTCTTCACGTAGGCAAATTCGTCCAGCCGCAGATCAATGTGGTGCTCCTTCAGGAAACTCGCGATCCGCGTGACAAACTCCCGGCTCTTCACCTGTCCGAAGAACTCGCGCCAGGCCGGCACGCCCTCGAAGAAGCGATAGTAGTTCCCGGAGTTGTTCAGCTCCGAGAGCGAATATTTCACACCGATGTTCGTGCTGTAGTGGAACAACTCGCGCGCTGGATACGTGGCGGCCAGCTCGGCGTAAACCTCCGGCTTGAGGAAGTCCGGGATGTAGCAGATGGGGTAAGGTTCGTAGTCGAACCGGGCGTTTTGCAGGTTGAACTCAATCATGACGGTCGTGCCCGCCCGTGCGGGCCAGCGCTCCCGGCGGGGCCGGAAACCAACGGTGTCGTCAGCGTGACGGCGGGCCGCCGGGGAAGACGAGCAAAAATTTCGGCCCAACTGCGCGGCGCGCTCAGGCTAGGAGGCCCTGCCGCCGCGCCATCTCCGCGAATGGGCCGGGAACTTTCAGCAGTTCCTGAAACGTCCCGCGCTGCACCACGCGGCCCTCGGCCAGCACGAGGATCGAGTCCATGTTCGCCAGCGTCGAGAGCCGGTGCGCCACGCAGACCACAGTGCGGTCTCGCTCCAGCCGCTCGATGGCTGCCTGCACTTCCGCTTCCGACGCCGAGTCCAGCGAGGCCGTCGCCTCGTCGAGCAGCAGGATGGGCGCATCGCGGATGAACGCGCGGGCCACGGCCAGCCGTTGCCGCTGGCCGCCCGAAAGCGTCACCCCGCGCTCGCCGATGCATGTGTCGTAACCCTGCGGCAACTGCTGGATAAAATCGTGCGCGTTGGCCGCGCGCGCCGCCGCCTCAATCTCCGCGCGGCTGGCGCCCGGCCGCCCGCAGGCGATGTTCTCCGCCACCGTGAGGTCAAAGAGCACGATCTCCTGGCTCACCAGCGCCATGAGCTGCTGCAAGTCCCGCTGCGCCACCGCGCGCAGGTCGTGCCCGTCAATCTGGATCACCCCGGCAGTCGGGTCGTAAAAGCGGAAGAGCAAGTTCACCAACGTGCTCTTGCCCGAGCCGCTTTCGCCAGCCACGCCCAGCTTGTGCCCGCGGGGCAGATCGAACGTCAGGTCCTGCAACACTGGCCGATCGCCGTAGTTGAAGTGCATCCCGCGCAGCGCCAGCCGGTCGCGGAAGCCGGCCAGCCGCACGGGCTTCTCCGCCTCGCGCACGGTGGGCTGCTCGGCAAACAGGGACAACAGCCGTTCCACGCCCGCGCTGGTCTGCTGGAACAGGATGTGCAGTCCGGCGAGCTTTTTGATCGGGGCATAACACAGGGCTATGCCCAGCAGGAACGCCACGAGGTCGGCCAGACCCGTGCCCACGTAGAACACAAAGACGATCAGCCCGCCCGCGCCCAGCATGCTGATGGTCTCGACGGTGGGATTGACAAGCTCGCGCGCCTGCACGTTCTTCGTGCCGGTGCGGACAAGGTCACGCGACAGCTCCTTGAACCGTTCGACCTGCGCGGCTTCCAGCCTGAACGCCTTCACCACGCGGATGGCCGCAACGGCCTCGATCAGCAGGCTCGTCTGGGTCACGGCGGCCTTGACGTTCGCCTTCATCACAAAGCGCACCTTCCGCCCGAGGATGAGCACCGGCAGCATTGTCAGCGGGAAGAACAGGCACACGAATAGGCTCAAGCGCCAGTCCACGATGAACAACCCCGGCAGGATGGCGAGGATCGTCACCGGCTCCTTGATGATATCGGACATGCCAAGGCTTAACGCGCGGTGCAGCGCGGCGGTGTCCGTCTGCACGCGCGAAAGCAGGTCGCCCATCTTCGAGCGGTTGAAGAAATCGAGCGAGAGGCTGTTGAGCTTGATGAGCACGTCGGTGCGCATATCCGTGACCATCCGCTCGCCCACCCAACCCATGCAGTAGCTGCTGAGGAAACCCACGTAGCCGCGGAACGCCGCCAGCAACGGCAGCAGCAGCACCGCGCCCACCACCTGCCGCGTGTCCATCGGCCGGCCCATCTTCGGAAACCACGGGTCCACCAGCTTGTCCGCGCGCGCAGTCAGCTCGGTCTTCGTCCGCTCCAGCCAGCCGGTCACAGTGCCGGGCTGGGCCGGTCTCGCCGGGGCGGGCGCGGCGAGCTGCACGACGGTTGCGGGATCCAAGCGCTCGATCATGGTCTTGGCTACCCACATGAACGCTTGGTTGGACAGACCGAAAACCACGCCCAGTAGCACGCCGGCGATGAAGCGGCCAAGATACGGCCGCACATACGGCCAGCCGAATTCAAAGACTGACTTGAAGTAGCGCATCGGGTGGCAGTCTAGTATCAGGTTGGAGACCCGTCGAGTGCTTGCGTAACGGATTCAGGCCGACGAGTGATCCTCCCAGTCGTCGGTCACGCCGGAGGTATGTGAGTTGCGGCCGCACATACGCTCAATCGAATCAGAAGACTTGGGCAAAGTGCCGCATGAAATCCCCCGCCATTGGCTGGGCGATGGCACGCAGAGTCAACTCTTTTGCCCTCCGCCGGGCCGGGCTTGGGCTTTACCCCGAGTTCAGTTACAC
>VFZY01000132.1 GCA_016870915.1 Acidobacteriota bacterium
AGAGTCGGGTCCGCAGAGCGCCTACTCGGCGGCCTCTTCTGTTTTACCGCAGGATTCTCAGGGGTCCCAAGTGGTGTCAGACCCGATCTATCGACCCGCTCAACTCGGCGGCGTGCATAGTTTAGGTATCATTCTCCTTATGGGCATGGCTATTGTGCTTGGATACAAAATGGGTGAGGCTCTCGACCCACTGCTGTTCTTCACAGAATACCCCGCCCTGCCGCCCCGGGGCAAGGAATTTCTCGAGTCCGGCCGTTCATCACACTCCTCAGGGCATGAAAGCACCACGGGACATCACCCCGGAACATGAGTACTGTCCTATCCTGTAGAAATTCTGCTACAATTATTGAAAACGAAAATGTGGAACCTTCTTTGCCTCCTTGCGTTGGCCGGCAGCGCCCTCGCGGCTGACCCGTACTGCCCGCGCTACCCGCACAGCGTCCGCACCGAACTCGCCGAAAGCATCGAGATCGACGCCGCCTTCCAGGCCAGCGCCCGGAAGAACCCGCCCATCGTCATCCGCGCCGCTGAATCCAGCAATATCATCGATCAGCTTCTTTTCAGGAAGATGGCCGCCGACGGCGTCAACCCCGCCCCGGCCACCACCGACAGCGAGTTCCTGCGCCGCATCTACCTCCACCTGATCGGCCGCATCCCCACCCCGGACCAGGCCAGAGCATTCCTTGAAAGCAGCGACGCCAACAAGCGCGTCCTCCTCATTGAGGAACTCCTCCAGTCCCCCTCCTACGCCGACCAGTTCGCCACCTTTTTCGCCAACCGCTACAAAGTCACCCGCGTCCACGAAAACATCGGCTCCCCCGCCCGCGACCTCTTCTTTGACTACCTCCGCGACCTCATGGCCAGGGACCGCCGCTACGACGAGTTCGTCCGTGAGTTCCTCTCCGCCCAGGGCGAAGTCGATTCCGTCCCCGGCACCCAGTTCTTCGCCCGCTGGATGGACATTGCCGGCCCCATCCAGGACTCCTGGGACGACATCACCGACAAGATCACCACATCCTTCCTCGGCTACAAGACCGAATGCGTCTCCTGCCACAACGGCCGCGCCCACCTCGAAAAGATCAACCTTCACCTCGCCAAGCGCACCCGCCTCGATTTCTGGAAGATGTCCGCGTTCCTCTCACGCACGCAGTTCGTGCGCTGGAGCGATGACCCCATCGGCTTTCGCCCCCGCGTCATCGTCGCCGACCGTGACTACGGCACCTATTCAGGATCCGTACCCGTCAACAACCCCGGCAACCGCCCCGCACGCCAGGGCGCCATCGTCACCCCCGAATACTTCCAGGGCGCGGCCAAACCCCGCACCGGCGAATACCGCCAGGAACTCGCCCATCTCATCACACGCGACCGCCAGTTCGCCCGCGCCACCGTCAACTACTTCTGGGACTACTTCTTTGGCTACGGCATCGTCGATCCGCCCGATGCCTGGGATCTCGATCGCGTTCGCGCCGGCGTCACCCTGCCCGGTGACTGGCCCGTCCAGAACTCCCACCCGGAACTCCTCGAGCAATTGACGGACTCCTTCATCGCCAGCGGCTACAGCCTCAAAGCGCTCATCCGCCTCATCGTCACCTCCAACGCCTACCAGCTCTCCAGCCGCTACAGCGCCGCATGGAAGCCCGCGTACGTCAAGTATTTCGCCCGCCACCACGCCCGGCGGCTCACAGCCGAGCAGATGTATGACTCCATGGGCGTCGCCACCAACACCGTGCAGCCCGTTTCCCTCTCCTCAGCCGCCCGCGTCGTCCGCTACGCCAACCAGTTCCCCGACCCCACCGAGCCCTCCACCGATTTCCGAATCGTCGATTTCCTCAACCAGCTCGGCCGCGGCAACTGGATGACCATCGACCGTACGTCCGAACCCACCCTCTTCGGCCTGCTCTTCCAGATGAACGATGGCCAGAACGTCTTCCGTTCCATGGGCATCGTCAGCGCAAACGCCAGCCCCCACAACCGCGTCCACCTGATCGACGCCAACGCCTCAAGCGACGAGGACGCCATCCGCCAGATCTATATCGCCACCCTCACCCGCAACCCCACCGATCAGGAACTGGAACTCATCCTGGCAAGAAAGTCCGGACCCCGCTTCCAATGGCTCAGCGATCTGCAATGGGCCCTGCTCCAAAAGCTGGACTTCACCTTCAATTACTAGGAAAACGCGCCATGAGAAACTTCAAAACCTGCGGCCACCACGGATCAACCCGCCGCCATTTCCTGTTCGGCGCCGCCTCCGCCGCCCTCACCGTTCACGCCGATGCGGAAGTCACCACCCGGCGCCCCAGCCTCCGCAATACGGCCCGCGCGTGCATCTTTGTCAATCTCAACGGCGGGGCCAGCCAGATGGATACCTTCGATCCCAAGGACGGCCCCTGGAATCCACCCGACGCCGATATCCGCGACGCCGGCGGCGGCATCACTCTTTCGCGGCGCTTCTTCCCCAAACTCTCCACCCTCACCCAGGAGATGCTCGTCATCCGCAGCGCCGCCAGTTGGGAAGCCGCCCACGAACGCGGCCAGTTCTATATGCAGACGGCGCACTCGCAGAATCCCGCGCTTGCCGCCGAAACGCCCAACATCGGCAGTGTCATCGCCCTCGAAAAAGGCGGCGGCGGCATCATGCCCGCCTTCCTCGCCTTCAACCAGCCGGGCATTCAGGGCGCCACCTTCCTCGGCGGTCCCAGTGCGCCCATGATGCCGCCCGCCACTCGCACTGGCGTCCCCACCCTCACCCACAACTTCTTCGGGAACACCAGCCAGCAGCGCTTCGAACAGCGCTTCCAGCTTCTGCAGGACCTGGATGCCCCCCTTCGCGCCGCCCCCTTCAATGAGACCGTCGCCGCCTACTCCGGCTTCTACGGACGCGCCAAGGCGCTCATATACAACGATGCCGTCGACAGCGTCTTCAAGTTCTCCGCCGACGATGAGAACCGCTACGGCGCCAACGGCCTCGGCCGCGCGCTGCTGGTCTCGCGCAACGCCGTCCGCGCCAAGAACGGAGCCGTCTTCCTGTCAGTCACCCAGGGCGGTTGGGATACCCACGTCGGCCAGTTCGACCGCGCCCAGGGCAATCACATCTACCAGCTCACCAATGACCTCGACCGCGCCGTCGGCGCCCTCGTCGAGGACCTTCGCAACTCCGGCGACCTCGCCCAAACCCTCATCGTCCTCATGGGCGAGTTCGGCCGCACCCCCGGCGTCCTCAACTCCCGTCTCGGCCGCGATCACTACCGCCCCGTCATGTCCGTCGCCCTGTTCGGTGGCGGCGTTCGCGGCGGACGCGTCATCGGCGTCACCGACGCCACCTCAGCCAATATTCTCGATCCCCAGTGGTCCGCCAACCGTCCCATCTACCCCGAGGACATCACCGCCACCATCTACTCCGCCCTCGGCATCGATTGGACCAAAGGCCTGAACGACACCCCCTCCGGACGCCGCTTCTACTACATCAATGGCGCCGCCGAAGGCAAGTTCCAGCCGGTCGACGAGGTCTGGTAAGTGAAACTTGCGAAACTGGCCGCCGGCGCGGCCATTCTGTCCGCCGCGCTCCAGGCCCAAACCGCATCCACCGTCACCGTCATCTCCGAGGAAAGCCAGGTCCTCGTCGGCAGCACGCTCCAGATGCGGGCCGTCGTTCGTGATGCCCAAGGCAATATCATCCCTAACGCCCCCGTCACCTGGAGCCTCAATCAGGGCCGGGCCGCCTCAGTCGACTCAACAGGTCTCGTCACCGCGCGCGGCCTTGCCACCATCCGCGTCGCCGCCCGCTCCGGCAACATCTTCGGCGAAGGCGCCATCCAGACCATCCCCTCCCGCATCGAAGTCACACCCGGCGTCAAGAGCATGAAAATCGGCGGCGCTGAGCAGTTCCGCGCCGTCGCCTACGACGCCTCGGGCGACCCCATCCCCAACGTGAACTTCATCTGGTCCCTCACCAACCAGCGCCAGGGCGGCTCCTCCCTCGCCCGCGTCAACGGCGCCGGCATGGTCACCGCCACGGGCGAAGGCGGCGTCTGGGTCTGGGCCACCTACACCTACAATGAGGTGTTCCCCGGCCTCCAGCGCCAATGGGTGGCCTACGGTCGCCTCACCATCAACGTCCCTCAGGCCTATGAACTGCGCAAGCTCTACTCCACCCTCGGCAACAGGAAGGCGTCATGGCCCCTGCGGGCCCGCCAGTCCATGATCTGGACCACCGATACCGGGGACCTTTTCTTCAACGCCTCCTTCGGCGGCCTCGCAAACGCCATAGTCCACTGGAAAGACGGCGCCTGGCGTGTCTTAAGCGCCGGTGGCGTCCCTGCCTTCGGGCGCGGCTCCACGGCCCTTGAGTTCCGCGGCCACGCCGTCACCCGCAGCGGCAAACTCCTCACCTATGAGGACACCAACATCAACGGAACCGAGATCAACATCGGCGACAGCACCGGCCTCCAGCCCTACCTCAACAACAACGTCCCGTTCGGTGAAACCGAAGCCACCAGCGGCATCTTCATCACCCGCAACTCCTATGCCGGCACGGGCTGGGCGATGGCCCGCGCCAACTTCCGCTTTGAGAACAACACCACCGGATACACCGGCCTCTTCCGGGGACTCCAGAGCCCCCTCTACGACATGCTCATCTCCACCCGCGAACGCCTCCAGGAAGTAGGCGGCGCCGCCTTCACCATCGACGGCGACTTCGGAATCGCGGCCGATGGCGTGGCTGTCTACTCCGTCACCTCGGGCGCACGGCGAATCTTCTTCCGCCATGACCTCACCGGCCGCAAGAAACTCCTCGCCGTGGGCGATGAACTCCTCGGCTCAACCATCGCCCGCTTCCTCGGCGGCCGCGGTAACTCCCCCAGCTACTGGATCGATGAGGAAGGCACCGTCGTCCTCACCGTCCAGAACGCCGACAACAATCAATACCTCGTCGCCATCGCCCCCGACGGCAAACAGACCACTCTCCGCGTCAACTCCCAAAACGGCATCCTTTACTTCCATCCCGCCCACGGCGCACTCATCTACGCCAACCCGTTCAACAACCAGGGCAACGGCATCTATCTCTGGAAAGGCGCGGGAACCCGGCGCATTCTGGCCCAGGGAGCCCGCCTCTTCGACGAGACCATCCAGGAGATCGAATCCGGCGCCATCGACAAGGCTGGAGCCATCACCCTCATGCTGCGCGGCAGCACCACACCGCTCATCACCGCCCGGATGAGCGAGCAGCAGGTTGCGCCGTGGGAGCCGCCGAACCCCACCAGGATCCTCTTCTCCACCAAGGACACCGTGCCCGTCGAATTGCCGGTCAACCTGTTCACGCTCATCGGCGGCGCCCGCCAGGGCCCGCCCCACGCCCAGGTCGGCGGCAACGCGGGCAGCATCGCCGAGTTCGACGGCAAGGACTGGAAGCTCACGCTCGGCATCGGCCAGCGCCTGTTCGGCAACACGATGTGGTTCGGCGGCTCCCACGGCGCAACCTTCAACATGCGCAAAGCCCCCACCGGTGACATCTACGTCATCACCGGCGCGGGCATCGCTCGCATCGAACCCGGTGGCGAACCCAAAATCGTGCTCGCCTTCCCCCTGCGCATCGGCACCCTCACCGTCAACAACCCCGGCCAGCTTGATGTCAACAGCCATGGCGCCATCCTGTTCCACTCCTCAACCAGCGCCGGCGACAACCGCTTCTTCGTGCACCAGAACGGGAAGACTAAGGAACTCCTCATCCTCCACCCCAACGCCCCCACCGCCTCCGTCCTCTCCGGACGCGTGGCCAATAGCTTTGACTCCTTCGCCATCGACGATCAGGGCCGCGTCATCGTTCAACTCCGCTTCCGGAACCGCGCTCTGCCCACCGTCAGCATCTGGGACGGAGCCGCCTGGCACATCGCCATCATCCCCGGCGAAACTCAGATCGGCAACCACCGCATCACCGGCCTCCCCAACTTCCCCCGCGCCTCCGGCAAAAGCCTCTTTGCCGGCCTCTCCATCGCCGCCGGCGGCAACGTGCTCGCCGAATGGCGCGATGGAACCTGGGAAATCGCCGTCAATAACAGCACCGTCATGCCCAACGGCCAGGTGGCCAACAGCATCTCCACCGCCGACGTCAACACCCGCGGCGACGCCCTCTTCCAATACGCCAACGGAGTCACGACCATGGTGGTCCGGCGCGGCGACAAGTTGCATCAGGTCCACAACTTCTTCCGGCCCACGGCAGACGGCGACTACCTCATCCGCATCAACTCCATGGACCTCCGCGACGACGGAACCGTCTACTTCCTCGCCGTCACCTCGGAAGACGAAGTCGTCCTCTACCAGGCCACTCCGCTGTTCTAAGGCACAAAGGCGCCGGATCGGAACGCTCCCCGTGGCTCAACTCGCTGCGCTTGTACTCCTCGCAGTGCGCAATCGCCGGCGGCCACTTCTCCACGCGCTCACCGGCGCCATAGACGCCGATCAGCCAGTTCACGCCTCCGCTCCGCGGTCAGCGCATCGCGGCGAGACGCAGCCCTCACCCGCCAAAGCCACTCCCTCAGTTCTCTTTCTCAACCGCCAGCCGCGTCAACTCCGGGTAGCGTGCCCTGCAACTCTTCAAGCCGTTCATCAGACATCCAACTGGAACATGCATCACTTCCATTGGAAGGTCAAATGGAAACTTCCCCGCACCCCCGTTCCGTCGTACGATGATCGGTGCCCACTCTCATGAAATACCTCCTCGCCGCTCTCCTCTCCACCGCCGCGCTCGCGCAGGATGAAGTCCCCCTCCGAGCCGGCCTCGCCGCCACCGACATCACCCCCCAAGCCCTGCTCCCCATGTACGGCTACGCCAACCGCCGCTGCGGCCCCGCCGCCACCGCCACCCACGACCCCCTCTTCGCCAAGGCCCTCATCCTCGAAGCCGGCGGCCGCAAACTCGCCATCGTCACCCTCGACCTCGGCAGCATCGTCTCCGAACGCATCGTCCGTGAAGCCAAGACCCGCTTCGGCCTCGACGCCGTCCTTCTCGCCGCCTCCCACACCCACTCCGCACCCAACTTCCTGCCGCCCGCCATCCAGGATTCGCCCTTCCTCCCCGAAGTCGAATCCCGCATCCTCGACACCATCGCCCGCGCCTCGCAAGCCATGTTCCCCGCCCGCATCGGCATGGGCAAAGGCTCCCTCCGCCTCGGCTACAACCGGCTCCTCCCCCGCGACGACGGCCGCTCCCGGGCCCTCTTCGACAACCTCGAACGCATCCCCTACGGCCCCCTCGACCCCGAGTTTCAGTTGATGCGCATCGAGGACGCCGCAGGCTCCCCCAAAGCCCTCCTCGTCCACTACGCCGTCCACTCCGTCGTCCTCGGCCCCACCAACTGCGAGTACTCAGCCGACTACCCCGGCGTCCTCCAGTCCCGCATCCAGACCGCGCTCCCCGGCGTCCAGGCCATGTTCGTCCAAGGCGGCGCCGGCGACATCAACCCCCTCTTCATGGCCCGCACCGGCCGCCGCGATGACGATTTCACCGTCGTCCGCAAGATGGGCGAAACCCTCGCCGATGCCGTCCTCCGCGCCGCCGCCCCCCTCCGCGGAACCCCGAACCGCCACCCCATCAAGATCGTCTCCAACACCCTCACCTTCGACGACCGCTGGGAAAAAGGCAAAACCCTCGACGTCGGCCTCACCACCGCCCTCATCAACGGCGAAATCGCCATCGCCGCCACCCCCGGCGAGCCCCTCCACAAGCTCCAAACCCAGTGGAAACGCGAAGCCGATGTCCCCTGGGCCCTCTTCTACGGCTACACCTACAGCGGCACGGGCATCTGGCCCGGCTACATCCCCGATCTCCGCTCAGCAGCCTACGGAGGCTACGGCGCCGACGTCACCACGCGAATCCAGATCGGAGCCGGCGAAGCCATCCTCGCCCGCCACCTGAAGGAACTCTACGGACTCCGCGGCATGTGGCGCGACGCACCCGGCAAACCCTGACGCCCTCAGGGCCGCGGGCGATCCCCGAACGTGATGTTCCAATCCCCGGCCGGCATCTCATCCCGCCGCACCACGCCCTCATGCGTGAACTCGTCGAAAACAAACGGCACGCCCTCGGAACTGAACGGCTCCGGCCCATCCACCACCTGAAAGTGCAAATGCGGCGAATACGAAGTCGAGTTTCCCAGCCGCGCAATCACATCACCCTTCCGCACACGGTCGCCCTGCTTCACCCGGAATGACCCGGGCTGCAGATGCGCGTAAACCGCCCAATGCCCCTGGCCCAGGTCAAGAACGGCGAGATTCCCTCCCAACGTGTCCTTCGTGATCGCATACGGTGGAGCGATCTCATACGCCGCCACATCCGCAAGGCCGTCGCGCACCATCGTCACTCGCGCGTCCCCCACAGCCAGCACCTCGGCGCCATAACTCGGGCTGCTCGCCAGTTGGCGCGGATCCCCGCGCTCGAAGTCGCCGGAACCCGGCACACGCTTGGGCAAAGTCGAAAGCAAAACGCTGCATCCAATGGGAATCCGAATCTCCACGATCGGATCGAAAAACGTGAGAGGCGTCGGCGAGCCCTCACGAACCAACTCCACCGGTTGACGATCCACCCCAAACTGGCTCCACGTACCGCCAATCGACTTCCCATCTCCCGCCAGTGTTCCCTCAATCGCAACCCGCACACTCTGAAGGTTGATCTTCAACGACTACAGTCAGGGCATGGGGCACTCCTCGAACACGCAGGAGGGCAAGCAGAACTCGAACATCATCACGGGCAGCCTGTCTAAGAACTCGGGCAAACACGCCCTGAAGTTCGGCACGGACTTGCGGCGCGACCACGCCAACCGCTTCGTCATCTCACCGGGAGCTTTGAGTTTCACCTTCACCCGCCTGTTCACTCAAGGACCGAACCCTCTGGCGGCGTCGGTGAACGCCGGCAACTCGATCGCCTCGGCGCTGCTCGGTCATGCCGAGACAGGCCGCATGGCGCTGGCGACGCGGCGCTTCACACGCAGTTGGTATCAGGCCTTCTACGCGCAGGACGACTGGCGCGTGAACTCCAAGCTGACGCTCAATATCGGTCTCCGGTATGACCTGCAATTCCCGATGATTGAGCAGAACAACAACCTGAACTTCTTCGATCCGAACGCGGCCACACCACTCCGGGTGCCGGGACTGACCCTGCGCGGGGCGACATCCTTCGCCGACGGCAAGAAGAAGAACCCGTGGAACCGGAACAACCTGAACTTCGCTCCGCGGTTCGGCCTGGCGTACCAGGCGACCAGGAATACCGTCCTGCGCACGGCGTACGGCATCTTCTACTCGCCGCACCCGTACGGGACGTCGGATAACGTCGGCAACGGCTTCTCGACACAGACGCCGAACGTGGGCACGGTAGACAACGTGACACCGGTGGGCTCGCTCGCCAATCCGTTCCCGAACGGATACGTGCTGCCGTTCGGGGCCGGCGCATCGCCCACCCCGCTGGCGAACCTGGGGTTGGGCATCACGTTCTTTGAGCCGGACTCGCCGACGCCCTACATCCAGCAATGGAACTTCCAGGTGCAGCGGCAGGTGGGACAGACCATGGCGCTGGACGCCGGGTACGTCGGCTCAAAGGGCACACATCTGCCGGATGTGGGCTACTTTCCAAGCCAGCTTCGGGCGGAGCAACTGAACCCGAGCATCAATGAGCAGGTGGCGAACCCGTTCTTCGGCATCATCAACGTCGGTACGCTGGCGGCGGCGCGCGTGCCGCGCCGGCTGCTCCTCGGACCATTCCCGCAGCACACGCAGGTCGGTGTGCAATTCCCGGTGGCCGCGTCGTCCATCTATCATTCGGTTCAGTTGAAAGTCACCAAGCGCTTCTCGAGCGATCTGTCGTTGATCGGCGCCTACACCGGCGCCAAGCTCATCGACGACTCCTCCGGCACGATGACTTGGCTTGAGCCCGCGAGCGGGCACCAGGACGGCTACAACCGGCGGCTGGATCGCACGGTATCGGATCAGGACATCTCACAGCGGTTTGTGCTGACGTTCGCCTATACGCTTCCCTTCGGCCGCGGCCGGAGTATCGGCACCAACTGGAGCGGCCTGGCCGACCGTCTGCTGGGCGGATGGCAGGCCAACGGCATCTGGGTGATGCAGACGGGCATTCCGCTGGCGCTGACCACCACCAACACGGCGTTCGCCGGCAACGCAGTGCTGCGGCCGAACAACAACGGCCGGAGCGCGCGGTTCGAGGGCGCACCGCAGACGCGCCTGGCCCGGTTCTTCGACACGAGCGTGTTCTCGCAACCGGCGCCGTTCACCTTCGGCAACGTGAGCCGCACGCTCCCCGACGTGCGCGGCCCGGGGTTGCGCAGCCTGGACTTCTCCATCTTCAAGAACATCAATTTCCGCGAGGGCGTCTATCTGCAGTTCCGCAGTGAGGCGTTCAACCTCACCAACACGCCGGAGTTCAACAACCCCGAAACCAATTTGCAAAGTCCCGCCTTCGGCCGCATCACCAGCCAGCGCAACCGGTCGCGGCAGGTGCAGTTCGCGTTACGGCTGGTATTCTGACCGGAGCGCCGCGGAGCCGGGCAAGGCATGGTGTTGGAGGCGATCGAATGATGAACACGCCGGCGATTCTATTCCTCAGCGCGCTGATGCGCGCCGCGAGTTTCGAGGCCGCCACCGCCTCGGCGGAGATTACCGGTCCGCCGGGTTACCCGATGGGCGGCTACGGCGCGCGTAAGGGCACCGCGACCGGGACTCACGATCCGCTGTTCGCGAAGGTGCTGCTGATTCGGTCGAACGAAAAGCAGTTCGCCATCGTCACCTACGATCTGGTGCTGGCGCAGTCGGCACGCGTCGCGCGGGAAGCGCGTGAGAAGCTGGGCATCCAGACGACGCTCCAGATTGCCACGCACACGCACTCCGGCCCGGTGCCGAAGGACTGGCAGAAGATGGACCAGGATCCGTGGTGGCGCTCGGTGGAAGACAAAGTGCTGGGTGCGTTGAAGGAGGCGCAGGGCCGCTACCAGCGGGCGTCGCTGACGGTGATGGAAGGGTCGGTGTACCTGGGCCACAATCGCCGCAAGATCGGTGAAAACGGCCTGGCAACAATGTTCTGGCGCAACGCCGGCCGCCTGCCCACCGCCCCCGTGGATCCGCGGATCGGCATCCTCCGGTTCACGGACGCAAGCGGGAAGCAGCTGGCGCTGCTGGTGAACTACGCTTGCCATGCGGTGGTGCTGGGGCCCGACAATCTCGAGTACAGCGCCGACTGGCCCGGCTACATGGATCGCGAGTTGGAGCGGCAACTCGGCGGAATGGCCTTCTTCATTCCCGGTGCGGGCGGCGACATCAACCCTTACGACGACAAGCAGCCGCTGACGCAAGACGCATTCGGCGTAGCCCGCAAGACGGGCGAGACGATCGCGGAGGCGGTGATGAAGGCGCTGAAAACGCGCAAGGCCGTGCCCGAGGATTTCGACTTGCGGATCTCGCAGGAGACCATCGACTTCAAGGACCGCTTCAAGCCGGCCGGGCGTGTACCGGCGCAGGCGACGCGCATCCTGTTCTCGAAGGACGTGGGCGTGCTCGCGCTGCCCGCCGAGCCGTTTGTCCGGCACCAGATCAATCTGCGCGACCAGTCGCCTTTGCGCCACACGTTTCTGTTCGGCTACGCCTATGGAGGCGAGGGCGCATGGGCCGGCTACATTCCGACCATCGAGGAGGCACAACAGGGCGGCTACGGCGCCGGCTACGCGACGCGAATCGAAGTGGGCGCGGGTGAACGGCTGATCGACCGCGCGGTGATCTGGTTCTACGAACGTCTCGGCCGCCTCCGCGATGTGCCGGACCGGCCGTAAGGAGAATACGAAATGCGAGCGTTGCTGTTACTCACGATTCTTGCTTCGGCGATCCAGGCGAAGGAACTGCAAGTGGGCACGGCGAAGATGACCTTCGATCTGCCGTACGGCCTGATCATGGCGGGTTACGGCGCGCGAACCGGCACATCGAAAAGCACGCTCGATCCGTTGCAGGCGAAGGTCCTGGTGTTCGAGGGCAAGGACCGCGCCGTGGCGCTGGTGACCATGGATCTCGGGCAGTGCCTGCCGGTAGCGCAGCTCGATCGTATCCGCGCGCGCGTGAAGGCCTCGACGGGAATCGCTGATGTGATCTTCAACGTGAGCCACACGCATTCCGGGCCATTCATGATGGACGATCCGCCCGAGTGGCAGAAGAAGATGGAACTTGCCCTGGGGGACGCCATCGAGCGCGCCTGGAAGGCTCGCAAGCCGGCGAAGGCCGGCGCCGGCCGCGGCGCGGTCCAGATCGGCCACAACCGCCTCTACCCCATGCAGGACGGCAAGGGACGCATCTTCTGGCGGAACGAAACGCGCGTTTTCACCGCTCCGGTGGATCCCACGGTGATGGTGCTGCGCATCGACGACATCGCCGGCCGGCCGATGGCGATCCTGGTGAACTATGCGTGCCACCCGGTGGTGTTCGGGCCGGACAACCTGCAATACTCGGCCGACTATCCGGGCGAGATGATGCGCGTCGTGGAGGCGGCGTATCCCGGCGCGCAGGCAATGTTCCTGCAAGGCGGCGCAGGGAACATCAATCCCTATTACGATAAAACGCCGCTCATCGAAAACGCGGTTGAGTTGATGCGGCAGACGGGCCGCACGCTGGCGCAGGAAGTGTTGAAGGTGGTGCCGGCGATTCAGACCGAGCCGCAGCCCGGCGTCGAGCTACTGGTAGCGCGCGAAACGTTGAAGATCCCCGGCCGCTGGAATCGCGACAAAGTGGTAGCGGGTTTGGACCTCGACAAGATGGCGTTCGATCCGCGCATGCGCATTCTGCGCGCAACCGCCGCGCAGTATGAAGCGCCGGTCACCACCATGCTGCTCGGGCGGGCGTTCGCGTTTGTCGGCGTGCCGGCGGAGATCTTCGTCGACTACCAGATCGACATTCGCAATCGCGTCACCGGCGTTCCGGTGCTGTTCGCCGGCTACACGAATGCGGTCCTCGGCTACGTGCCGTCGATTCGCGCGGCGGTGGATGGCGGCTACGGAGCGAATCAACTGGGTGCGTACCTGGAGATCGGCGCCGGCAACCGCTTCCTCGATACGGCGGTGATCCAATTGGCCACCTGGACCGGCAAGCTGAAGAGCGCGCCCGAAGAGGTCCGATGAGATCCCTCTCGGTCCCCCGTTTCAATTCCCCAGTTCGAACACGTAAAGCGCATTCCCATTCCCCGGAAAATGAATCTCCGGAGCAATCACGTGCGGAACATCCCGAGGGCTACCCCCACCCAGACCCGTAGTCACCGCGACATACTGCTTCCCATCAATCGCAAACGCGATCGGATGTCCCTGCACCGACGTCCCCAACCGAGCCTGCCAAAGCAAGGTCCCCGTCTTCACATCGAACGCCTTGAAGTACCGGTCCAGGTCCCCCACAAACGCCACCCCGCCCGCCGTCGACAGCACACCCGTAAGAAACGGTGCGCGCTGCTCCACCGCCCAGGTCTGCTTCATCGTCCGCGCATCGAACGCCGCCAGCTTCCCGATCATCCCCTTCTTCCCCGGCATCTCCAGAAAATGCCGGTTGCCCGCGCCCCCGCCCGATCCGGCTTTCATCTCCACCTCCCGCGCCGACATCTCCATGCAACTCTGGCTCAGCGGGATCACCAGTTGCGCCGTCGGCTGGTGAAAACTCATCGGCTGCCAGTTGTGCCCGCCCTGCGTGCTCGGGCAAACATGAAGCCACTCGCCAATCTTCTGCTCCAGCACGTCGGAACGGTAGGTCAGCGTCCCCGTCTTCCGGTCAACCGTCGAAAACGCGCTCTGATACACGGTCTCCGCAAGATCCAGATACTTGCCCGTCACCCGGTCCAGCTTCCACAGGATCCCCATCTTCCCCACCGAGAAAACCAGCTTGCGGCCATCCAGATCCACCAGCACGCGTTCGAACACTTCATCCAGATCGAACGTCTCCTGCGGCACATGCTGGTAGTACCAATCGAGCTTCCCCGTCGCCGCATCCAGCGCCACCGTCGAGTTCGTGTAAAGCCCCTTATCTCCCAGCTTCGCGCCGCGGCTCACCCGCATCCACGGCTTGGCCTGCGCCACGCCCCAATACGTGCGATTCAGATCCGGATCGAAACTCCCCGTGATCCACGTCTCGCCGCCCGCCCGGAACAGATTCTCAACCAACCCCCACGAATCGCCGCCCTGCTCCCCGGTGTGCGCAATCGTGTTGAACTTCCACGCCGGCGCCCCCGTCTCGGCATCCCACGCACTGATCGCGCAACGCTCCGGCTTGAATGACCCGCATCCGGTCAGCCCCTGCAGGATCTTCCCCGCAACCGCAATCGTTCCCGACGTGCTGCTAAACCCGCGGTCCGGCGGCGCCACCTCGCGAGTCCACGCCAGCTTGCCTGTCCGCGCATCCAGCGCATGCAGCCGCACATCAGTTCCCGACAGGTACACCTTATCGCCCCAAATCGAAATGCCCCGCGTCGCGCCATACGCCCGCGTCGATTCCGGGCCAATGGCATGCTCCCAGATCAGGTCGCCCGTCCGGCCATCCAGAGCCTGCATCGTATGGCTTGTGTTGTTCAGGTAAATGATGCCGTCATGCACAATCGGCGTCGGCTGATTGGCGCCGCCGTCATTCATCGCCCAAACCCACTTCAACCGCAGGTTCTTCACGTTCGCCGCCGTCACCTGGTCGAGCGGGCTGTAGCTCCACGCACGATAGTTGCCGCGAACCATCAGCCAGTCCGCCGCATCCGGATTGCGCAGCATCGCATCCGTCACCGGACGGAAAGCCTTCACCGTCCCGCGCACCGTATGGCCCTTCGGCCGCGCGCGCGTCGACAAACCCGCCTGGTCGGAAGACTTGTCGTTCAGCACCGCCAGCAGCGCCTCCGGCATCTGCCCATTCGAAATCTCCCCGATACGCCGCCGGTCATTGATCGTCAGTGCCACGCTCCCCGCCACGGAGCCATTCCCCTGCAGGATGAACGCCGCGATCGCAACGTACGTCTCCTCGTCCAGTCCGTTGGCGTTCCCCGGAGGCATCGTCTGTTGCATGTAGCGAGTGAGTTGGCTCACCGTGCGGTTGCGCCAGGTGTTCTGAAAGTTGCCCCCGGTCAGCGGGTGCGCCTCATTCCGGCCCGCCAGATTGGGCAAATGGCAACTCGCGCAGTTGCCCAGATACGCGGCGCGTCCAGCCGCGGCCTGAGCCTCGGTATACCCTTGGGCCGCCGCTTCCAGGGCGCCAAACCCAAGAACGGCGAAGAATCGCCCGACAAAACGAACATCTGCCATCTAGCCATTCTGCCGGATTTGCCCGCCCCCCCGTCACGGCACACTGGTCACGGCACACTGGTCACGGCACACTGGTCACGGCCGTAGAGCAAGCATCGCCTCGAATCGCTTGATGTATACTGGCCGCATCTCAAGAGGTCCACATGGAAAACCCAGGTAACCGCCCCCGAACCAAGCTCCCAGCCCTTGTCTCCGTCTTGACCCTGCTCTGCCTGCCGGCGGCTCCCTTGCTCGCCCAGCGCCAGACCGCCTCGCTCGCCGGCTCAGTGGTCGATGCCAGCGGAGCCGCCGTTCCCGCGGCCCGCATCACGGTGAAGAATCTCGGCACGGCCATCAGCCGTGAAACCACATCCAATGACGCGGGTCTCTACACCGTCACCGCGCTGCCGCCAGGTACGTACTCCATCACGGTATCGAAGGAAGGCTTCAACACCTACGGAGTTCCGGAACTCGTGCTCCAGGTGGACCAGAACGCCACCGTCAACGCAAGCCTGCAAGTGGGCCAGGTGAGTGAAGCCATCAACGTCGTGGGTCAGGTGGCGGCTGTTGATACCCGCAACTCCACCCTAAACACGGTCATCACCCAGGGCCTCGTCCGCGACCTGCCGCTCAACGGCCGCAATGTCCTCCAGTTGCTCCGTGTCACGCCCGGCACCCTCACCACCTCGGGCACCTTCAATCAGGCCGCCACCAGACCCGAAGCCGGCTCCGAACTCATCTCGGCCAGCGGCGGGCGCGGCAACTCCACCACCTTCGTCATGGACGGCGGAATTCACGAAGACCCCTACACTGAAGTAGCCAACGTCCTGCCGAATCCCGACGCCGTGCAGGAGTTCAGCTACCAGACCAACAACTACGGGGCCAAGTTCGCCGGCCGCGGCGGCGGCGTCGTGAACGTCATCACCCGCTCGGGCACCAACAAGTTCCACGGATCGTTCTTTGAATACCTTCGCAACGCCAAGATGAACGCCCGCAACTTCTTCGCGCCGCGCAACGATGGCCTGAAACGCAACCAGTACGGCCTCGCCGTCGGTGGACCCATCATTCGCGACCGCACCTTCTTCTTCGGCTCCTGGCAGGGAACCCAGGTCCGTTCTCTACCCGCCAATCTCACCTCCGTCGTCGCCACCGCGCCCCAGCGCCGCGGTGACTTTTCGAGTTTCCGCCAGGCACTCATCGACCCCAACGGCAACATGCCCATCCCCGGCAACATCATTCCCACCGCGCGGCTCGACGCCGTCGCTCAGCGCGTGCTTCAGGTCATCCCCACCGCCCAGTCCTCCGACGGCCTGCTCTTCTACCAGCGCGGTGACAAGCAGACCGACAACCAGTATCTCGCCCGCGTCGATCACCTCTTTTCGTCACGCCATCAGGTCTCCGGCCGCTACTTCTTTGACGAACTGAAGATCCCCGCCATCATCGACGACAGGAACCTGCTCACCGCGCTGCCGGACCGCCGCTGGCAGAGCCAGAGCGCCGTCCTCAACTACACCTTCACCGCCGGTCCCACGCTCCTCAGCAACACCACCCTTTCCTACAACCGCGCCTCGAACATCGCCTTCGGACCCACGAAGTTCCCCGGGCACCGCGAACTGGGCATCAATGTGCCCACTCTCAGCGCGGGCACCACCTTCCGCATGTCCATCGGCCAGTACTTCGGCCAGTCCTACAACGCGCTTTACCGTGTGCCCCGCAACCAGTACAACCTCACCCATTCGTGGACCAAAATCAAGGGCCGGCACGAATTCGACTTCGGCATCGACATCGTGCGCGAACACGCTATCCTCGATCAGGACTTCCTCTCCGACGGCAACTTCACCTTCGCCTCCCGCTTCTCAGGCGACAACCTGGCCGATTTCATGCTCGGCAAACCCGGCGCCTTCAGCCAGATCAACACCCTCTACTACAACCTCCTCCGCAACCTCTACGGCGCCTACATCCAGGACAACTTTAAGGTCACCCGGCGCCTCACCCTGAACCTCGGCCTCCGCTGGAATCCCTTCGTTCCCTTCACCGATTCGCCGGCCAACCAGTTCTCCCAATTCAACGACGCGCTCTACCGCCAGGGAGTGCGCTCACGGCGGTTCCCCAATCTGCCGCCCGGCCAACTGGCCGCCGGCGACCCCGGCGTGCCCCTCTCCGGCGTGCCCTCCGCCTGGAACGTCTTCGATCCCCGGCTCGGCTTTGCCTGGGATATCTTCGGCAAGGGCAAGACCAGCCTCCGCGGCGGCTACGGCCGCTTCCACGATCAGATGACGGCGCTCAGCTACAACCGCCAGGTCACCTCCCCGCCCAACTCTGTGCGCGTCGATATCAACGCCCCGTTCAGCACCCAGGACCCGTATCGCGGGTTTGTCAATCCGTTCCCGGTCTCCCGGCCCATCGCCGCTTCGCAGCGCTTCGTCTTCCCGTTCCTCGTGGTCGGCTTCGCGCCGGAGTTCACGTACCCGAACATTCATCAGTTCAACGTCACCCTGGAACAGTCGCTGCCTCAATCGCTGGTTGCCCGCGTCACCTACCAGGGGGCCATCAGCCGCCGCCTGTTCCATGCTTCCGAGTTGAACCCGGCCGTCTTCGGCCCCGGCGCCACCCTTGCCAACACCGATCAGCGCCGGCCGCGCCGTGAGTACACCCAGGTCACCTACGCGGGCACCTACGGCCGGGCCAATTATCATGCGCTGGTGACCAGCCTCGAACGGCGTTTTTCATCCGGCCTCACCTTGCTCGCCGGCTATAGCTGGCAGAAGAGCCTCGACATCCTCTCGAACACCTCGTTTGAAGGCAACGGCAACACCTATCCCTTCGGCCGCATCGACAAGGACTACGGCCCATCGGCCTTCGACCGCCGGCACCGCTTCACCGGTTCATTCAACTACGCGCTGCCGTTCCGCGCCCGGGGCCCCCTGGGACTCCTCGCCGGCGGCTGGCAAACCAACGGCATCGTCACCCTCCAGTCCGGCGGCCCCATCACGTTCGTCAACGGCGTCGACATCTCCCGCACCGGCATCGGCCAGGACCGCGTGGACATCGTCGGAAATTCGAAACTCTCCTCGGACCGGCCCAAGGGCGACCGCATTTTCCGCTGGTTCAACACCCAGGCGTTCGCCGAACCGGCCCCCGGCACCTTCGGCACCATCGGCCGCAACACCGGCCGCGGACCTGGCCTGGCCACCTTCGACTTCTCCGCCTTCAAGAACTTCACAATCCCGAAACTCGAAAGCCACAAACTCGAATTCCGGGCCGAATTCTTCAACCTCCTCAACCGGGCCAACCTCGGCAACCCGAACGCCACCCGAATCAACGCCCTCTTCGGCCGCATCACCACCGCCGCCGAACCCCGAATCGTCCAACTCGGCCTGCGCTACAGCTTTTAGTCCGCCGAAGTGACACGAAGGTGAGTTGGTGTACGCCCACATTTCCGTTTTGAGCCGCGCGTGCGAATCTCCTGGATGCTCGTCCGCATCAATATCGATAGGGGTTTGAAGGCAGCGAAGACCCCTGCGGAGGACAGCACCCAATGGGTGACAAACAAAACCAGCCCTTTCAGCTCTCGTTC
>VFZY01000133.1 GCA_016870915.1 Acidobacteriota bacterium
CTGGTCAAGCACGCCCGCTACTACTGGCTGATGTTGGCTGAGAGCCATCTGACGCGCCGGCTGTTCGGGAGCATGGTGCGGCGGATCGAGGCGCTGCCGGCGGGGTGAAGATCGGCCCGGAGAGGTGGAAATCTTGAGAGAAAGGAGGCTGGGAGGGAGAGGTGTCGAAAGAACTGCTGGAAACAGGCATGTTGTCAGTTTTCGTTTTTGTGCGATGGTCGAAAGAAGCCATCCGCAGGCACTGGCCCGCCCTCGGAAAGGGGATCTGATCAAATCCGGCACGGGAGTGAGGCGTTGGTGTAGACTGTTGGGGTCCGGGAGACCCAAAATGGAAATCCCGGTCATAGCCAACGTGCCATGTTCTATACTCAACTCACATGGATTCGGAACCGCTGCGGGGCGCGCTGGCCGAGGCGCGGCGCTTGAGCCTGGAGGTTCTTTCTCTGATTCGAGCTGAAGCGATGCATCGCGAGAGCGTGCAAGCCCTGGTGGATAGCCTGGATGCCTTCGATGCACGGCACACCGCAAATCCGGACATGTGCCTGGAGCACCGTCTGATCCATGTTGAACTGCTGGCGCACCAACTGCATGCAATGCCGGAGGATGCCAAAGTGGCCGTTCCGGCGCCGCCGGCGCTGGGGGCGCCGATGCCACAGCATCGGATGCTGGCGGTGCCCGAAGGCATGGCAACATTGGGCGCGCCGTTGAACGGCCAATTCACCTGGGACGTGGAACGAGGTGAGAATCAGCAGCATGTGCCGGCGTTCGAAATCTCGCGGTACAAGGTGGCCAACGGCGAGTATCTGCTCTATGTGCAGGCCGCGGGAGCGGCGGCTCCGCGGTATTGGGAGAGCCGTCTGAATGCTCGCGGTGAGCCGCGATGGTTCTACCGCGGTGTGTTCACCACGTTTCCACTGCCGCTCAACTGGCCGGTCTATGTGACGCATCAGGAAGCCGACGCCTATGCCGCGTGGCGGGGGATGGCGCTGCCCACGGAAGCCCAGTGGCACCGTGCCGCCTACGGCCGGCCGGACGGCGGCGAGAACCCGTATCCCTGGGGTGCGGATGAGCCCGGGCCGGCGTATGGGAACTTCAATTTTCACCGCTGGGACGCGGTGGCCGTGGATGCGTATCCCAGAAGCGCCAGCGCGTTCGGCGCGGCGCAGATGGTGGGCAACGGGTGGGAGTGGACGCGAACGCCTCTTCAGCCGTTTGAGGGCTATACGCCGCCGGATGAGTTTGCGGATTATCCGGCTGCCTGTTTCGACGGGAGCCGCCGGGTGTTGAAGGGCGGCTCAGCGCGGACAGCGTCGCGGCTGTTAAGACGGTCATTCCGCCATTGGACCGGACGAGGCTGGACAGGCGGCCCGGAGACGGTCTATTCGGCGTTCCGGCTGGTGAACGGGTGAATCGCAAGATGCGAACAACAACATTGCTGGTTGGCTGCTCGATGCTCATACTGAGCGGCTGTGAAAAAAAGGTGCAGCACCTCAAGGTGGGCGCCAAGGCCTTCACGGAGCAGGCTATTCTGGGCGAGATCATCGCCCAGCATCTGGAGAAACGGCTGGGGCCGGTTGTGGACCGGGTGCCGCCCTTGCCGAGCACCCAATTGGCGCACCAGTCCCTGCTCACCGGTGACATCGATCTCTACGCCGAGTACACGGGCGCGGCCCTGGCGATTGTGTTCAAGGTGCCGCAGACCAACGACGCCGGAATCAGCTTTGAGCGTGCACGCTCCGAATACGCCCGGGTGCAGGTGGACCTGTTCGACCCCCTTGGCATCGACAGCCGTCCTGTGATGGTGGTGCGCCGGCAGGAGGCCGAATCCAAGAAACTGGATTCGCTGAGCGCGGCGGCGGCGCAACCGGAGGCCTGGCGGCTGGCGGTGAGCTATGAGTTTCAGGATCGCCTGGATGGCATGCCGGCGCTGGGCCGCGTCTACAATCTGAAGAGCCGCGGCGTCGCGCGATCCATGGAACTGGCGCAGCTTTATCCCGCGCTGGAAACCAATCAGGCGGACATGGCGGCCGGCACAGCCACCGACGGAGCTCTGGCGGGCGGCGCGTTTGTGCCCCTGGCCGACGACAAGCAGGCATTCGCACCCCATCAGGCAGCCATCGCGGCGCGGCAGGATGCCTTGGCGCGTTTCCCGGCCTTGAAGGCCGCTCTGGCTGAGCTTACCGGCAAGCTGACGGACACACGCATGAGAGAACTGAACCGCGCCGTGGAAACGGGCAAGACTCCGGCACCGGCCGCCGCGGCGGAGTTTCTGAAGTCCGCCGGGCTCTGAGCGCCGGAATCAGGCCACGCGGTACTTCTCAAGCACCCGCTCGTCCACCGTTACGCCCAGCCCGGGTCCGGCGGGCACCCCGAGATGGCCATCCACCAGCCGCAGTGGTTCCGCGCAGAGATCCCGGCTGAGGGGTCCGCGCGAGGTGCTGAACTCAACCAGGGGAGCACGGCGCAGGAAAGCGCAATAGTGCAGGCTGGCGGCTGTCAGCAGGTCGCTGGACCAGGCGTGTGGAATCACCAGGGTGTTGGCGCGATCCGCCATGTGGGCGATCTTGCGTGCGGTGGTGAAGCCGCCGCAGCGCGAAAGGTCCGGCTGCACCACGTCGATGCGGCTCTCTTCAATCAGCCGCGCGAAGCCCCACTCGGTGGCCTCCTGCTCGCCGCAGGCGATGGGCGTATCCACGGTTTCCGCCACGCGGCGGTACCCTGCGTAGTCCTCCGGATGCAGAAGTTCCTCAATGAGATAGGGCTTGCAATGCTCGATGGACCGCACTACCTGAATGGCCTGCTTGGGCGTGCGTTCGATGAACCAGCCGGTGTCAACCAGGAGATCGCGCTCCATGCCCAGGGCGCCGCGGGCGGCTTCCACCAGACGGACGTCCATTCCGGGGTCGCGGCCAAAGACGCCCCAGCCGAACTTCACCGCGGTGAAGCCCTGCTCCAGATAGACGCTGGCGGCCTGGCGCATGGCCTCTGGCGATGCGCGAAACAGAGTGCTGGCATAGGCCCGCACACGCTGCCGCCACCGCGCGCCCAGCAGCACGGAGACTGGCTGCCGCAGGGCCTTACCAGCGATATCCCAGAGCGCGATATCAATGGCTGAAATCGCCTGCAGAGCCACGCCGCGCCGGCCGTAGTAAATGCTGCCCCGGTACATCCGGTACCAGAGCCGCTCCACTTCAAGAGGGTTCTCACCCACCAGAAGCGACGCCAGTCCGTCAAAACACTCCATGCCTTCGCCCTCGCTCCACTTGGGCGCGTCGATGCAGGCCTTGGCCACCGGTGCGCAGGTTTCCACGTCTGAATAGCCGGTGATTCCCTCGTCGGTGGTGACGCGAACGATACCGAGATAGGCAGGACCGAGCGGCTCCTCGGCCGACTCCGGGCTGTTGTACAACCCGTCCGACTTCAGCACAAGCAGTTCCACCGACGTAATCTTCATTGGCACACCATTATCGGATATCATGGCCCTGATCATGCGATCCGTATCCCTTGGCTTGATAAGCCTTGCGGGCGCTCTGTCCTGCGCCGCGCAGCCCTATGATCTGGTGATCCAGAACGGGCACGTCATTGACCCGGCTCTGGGTGTCAATGGCGTGCGCGATGTGGCCATTCGCGGCGACCGTATCGCCCGCGTGGCGGAGCGTATCGGCGCGGCGGGTGCGCGGCGGGTCATCGATGCTCGCGGGCGGTATGTGGTGGCCGGACTGGTTGACCTGCATGCGCACGTCTTCGGCTATTCCGGCTCGCTCAATCCGGACGAATCGGCTCTGCCTGCCTGTACAACCACGGTGGTGGACGCGGGCGGCGCGGGCTGGCGCACGTTTGAGACGTTCAAGAACAGCGTCATCAACAAGTCGAGGACGCGTGTCCTTTCGCTGCTGAACATCGTGGGCAAGGGCATGGTGGGTGAGGCCGCCGAGAGCGACACCGAGGACATGGACTCCGAGGCGACGGCGAAAAAGATCCTTCAGTATCCCGGAGTCATCGTGGGCATCAAGACCGCCCATTTCGGCAAGCCCGGCTGGACCGCTATCGACCGCGCGGTGGGGGCGGGGAAGCTGGCCAACGTGCCGGTGATGGTGGATGACAAGATCCTCACCGGTTCCGGCCGCACGTCGCGGGAGAAGCTGCTGGATCGCATGCGGCCCGGCGACATGCACACGCATATGTTCAATGACCGGCAGGTGGAAGTGATCGACCGTTTCACGGGACGCGTGCAGCCGTGGATGATCGCCGCCCGCCAGCGAGGCGTGCTGTTTGACCTGGGCCATGGCGCGGGCAGTTTCCTTTGGCCGGTGGCGTCGAAGGCGATGCAGCAGGGATTTGCGCCGGACACAATTTCAACGGACCTGCATTCATCGAGCATCCTGCTGCCAAGTAGTGACATGCCCAACTGCATGTCGAAGATGATGAGCCTTGGAATGACGTTGGAAGATACGATTGCGAAGTCGACGGCGGCGCCGGCGCGGGCGATTCGCCAGCAGGATACGATCGGGTCGCTGGCTGAAGGACGAATCGCCGATGTGGCAATCCTCGATCTGCGGGAAGGCGTCTTTGCGTATGTGGACGCCTGGCACCACAAGTCGACCGGGACCAGGAAGCTGGAGTGCGCGGCCACGGTGCGCGCGGGCCAGGTGGCGTACGAGCGGCCTTCCGGCGGGGACCGGCTGGTGAGTGCGGTCTATGACCTCATCCTGAAGGGTGGGCGCGTGAACGGCCAGCGCCAGGACGTGGCGGTGGCTGCGGGCAAGGTGGCCCGGATCGCGCCGGAACTGCCGGGCCGCGCGGGACGCAAGGTGGTGCTGGCGGATGGCTACGACGTGGTGGTGGGCGAGGCCGATCTGCCGGGTGTCACCGAGCATATCGCCATGGCCCGCTGTTACCAGGCCGCTGGAAAAGCGCCTGCCGCTCCGCGCGAGGGAATGGTGGCGAACCTGGGCCTGGTGGATCGCGGCCGCTGTGGACTCACCATGCGCGCGGGCAAAGTCCAATGGGACCCCGACGGGATTTCGCTCACCGAGTGGACCACGGTGGGTCCGTACAGCAACTATAAGTAATCAGCCCAGCAGGAAGCGGGTGAACTCATGTTCCCCGTGGACGTCGGTGAGACGCTGATCGCGGCCCTGGTAGAAATACGTGAGCCTGGCGTGATCAAGGCCGGCCATGCGAAGGATGGTGGCGTTCACGTCGTGCGCGTCCACCGGACTTTCGACGGGCCGAAGGCCAAATTCATCGGTTGCGCCAAGCACGCGGCCGCCTTGAACGCCCGCGCCGGCCATCCACATGCTGAACGCATACGGGTGATGGTCACGGCCGTTGCGGCCCTCGGCGAGCGGCGTCCGGCCGAACTCGCTGGACCAGACGACGAGCGTGGAATCGAGAAGGCCGCGCGCGCGCAGATCGGTGAGCAGTCCGGACACGGGCAGGTCACTCTTGGCCGCCATCTTGTTGTGGGACCCGGTGAGATCGTTGTGCGCGCCGTCCCAGTCATCGCCCAGGTGGGTGCCTGAATAGACCTGGATGAAACGAACGCCGCGCTCAACCAGACGGCGGGCCAGCAGGCAGCGGCGCCCGAATTCGTCGGTGGCTGGCTCGCCGATGCCGTAAAGCTTGCGTGTGGCCGCGGTCTCGCCGCCGATATCCACGGCCTCCGGCGCGGTTGATTGCATGCGGAAGGCCAGTTCGTAGGAACTGAGCCGGGCTTCCAGGTCGCTATCGCCAGGACGCGAGGCAAGATGCATCCGGTCCATGCCGGAGACAAAATCGAGCGTTTCGCGCTGTGTCTTTTCCGACGTGCCCTCGGGCGAAGCCAGATCGAGGATGGGGTACTTGCCGGCGCGGAACATGGTGCCCTGATAGACCGCTGGCAGGTAGCCCGCGCCGTAACCCTGCGGCCCGCACTTCATGGCGCCATCGGACATCACCACGAACGCCGGCAGATTCTGATTGTCGGAGCCAAGCCCATAGACGGCCCAGGAGCCGAGGCACGGCTTTCCGGGAAACTGTGAGCCGGTGCTGCGCAGGTACATGGCCGGCGCATGGTCAAACGCGTCGCCGTGGCAGGAGCGCACCAGCACCATCTCATCGGCATGCCTGGCGATGTGCGGGAACAGGGATGAGATTTCGATGCCGCTTTGCCCATGCCGTTTGAACTCCCATGGGCTGCCGCGCATGATGGCCTTGGTGAAATCGATGCGGCTGGTCTTCAGACCCTTCACAAAACTCGCGGGTATGGTCTGGCCGGAAAGGCGCGTCAACTGCGGCTTCGGATCCCAGGTGTCCACGTGACTCACGCCGCCGTGCATGAACAGATAGATCACCGCGCGCGCTCGAGCCGTCCCGTGCGGCGGCCGTGGCAGCAGGAGATTGGCCGGCGCGGCTTCCAACAGCGAAGAGGCGGCAACGGCGCCAAAGCCCATGCCGGCGCGGGTCAGGAGCTGGCGGCGTGAAAGGGGTCCAGTTGGGTGTTCTTGCATGGGATCAGTCCACGTATAGAAACTCATTCAGATTCAGGAGTCCGCGTATCAGTTCAGTGGCGGCCCCGGCGCGAGTGCCTGTGTTCTCCCGCTGGCGGGCCAGGAAGGCCAGGGAGGTGTCCTCTTCGGGCGCGGAGGGATCACGAGACAACACTTGCCGGAACGCCGCGCGCAGTAATTCTGTGTCGTCCGCATGGGCCGCTGCCAGCCGCTCTCCGGCGGCGCGGGCCTGATCGATCACCAGCGTTCCGTTCAACAGCGTAAGGGACTGGGGAGCGGTGGTGCTTGAATCGCGCCGGGAGCAGGTCAGCATGGGCTCCGGCGCGTCGAACACCTCAAGCATGGGCAGCCGGAAGGCGCGCTTCCGGATCATGTAGATGCTGCGGCGGCGATGCTCCTTCGGGTCCGTCGTGACGATCCAGGCGTCCTCCTTGCGTCCGATCAGGTTGAAGGATCAAGCGCCTTGAGTTTCATCTCCAGCAGCGTCTTCCGGCATCGCTGCTGCAGGGCGCCGATATCCTCGCCGATCTCGCGCAACTTGATCTCCCGGATGTTTTCCGCCACGGCGTAACCCAGCGACCCCAGGCGGTTGAGCCAGATCTGGGTCTTCACCGCCGGGGCGAACAGAGCCTGAACGCGGTAGTAATCGCGTTGCGAGATGGGGTCGAACTTGTGATCGTGGCAGCGGGCGCAGCCGGCGCTGAGTCCCAGGAAAACGGAGGACGTGGTGTCCACCCAATCGGTTAGAGTTTCGACGCGGTTGATATCGGCTTGATCCGGGAAGAGATCGCGGTTGGGGCCAACGCAGTAATAGCCGGTGCCGGTGACCGCCGCGGGTTCTTCGGGGAAGAACTCGTCGGCGGCGATCTGCTCCCGAATGAACCGGTCGTAGGGGGTGTCTTTGTTGAATGCGTCGATGACGTAGTCGCGATAACGATAGGCGTCGGCCACGTAGGAGTCCAACTCGAAGCCCGCCGTGTCGGCGTATCGCACCAGGTCAAGCCAGTGGCGGCCTCACCTCTCGCCGTAGTGGCGCGATTCGAGGAGCCTGGCCGTGAGCCGCTCGTAGGCATCCGGCCGGGTGTCCGCCTCAAAGGCGCGCACTTCGTCATAGCTTGGGGCGAGCCCTGTAAGGCTGTAGTAGAGGCGCCGTATGAGCACGGGACGGGGCGCTTCGGCGGCGGGCGTGAGCGAACGCTCTTTCATCCGCGCCAGAAGAAAGCGGTCCACCGGCCCGCGCGCCCAGGAGTCGGACAGGTCTGGAACCGGGGGCCGCGAGGCTTTCTGGAAGGACCACCATGTTGAGCGCGGCGTCTCCATCGCCGCGGGCCAGGCGGCGCCCGAGGCGATCCACGTTTCGATTGCGGCCACCTCCGCTGGAGAGAGCGCCTTGGTGGGCGGCATGGCCAGAGGACCCTCCCGGCGGACTGCGCGCATCAGCAGGCTGGCGGCCGGATTGCCCGGGACGATGGCCGCGCCACGGCCGCCGCCCTTGATCGCCGTCTCGCGCCGCGCGAGGTTTAGCCCGGAAAGCGTCACGCTATCGTTGTGGCAAGAGAGGCACTGCGCCTTGAGGATGGCCGCCGCCTCGGTGGGGTTGGCGGCTCGTGCGGGGAGGATCGACGCCAGCCAGAGCGCAGCGGGCAGAACATGGATTCGCATGATCTTCCCTCAAGGGTCTCACGGTGGTTGGCCGCGGCGCAGAACCGGTTACCGGCGGCCGGCCAGTTTTCGTTCCAGGCGCTGCCGGTCCGCGCGATCCGGGGCCAGCGCCAAGGCACGTGTCCACGCGGAGCGGGCCGCCTCGTTTTCGCCGGACGCCTGGGCCGCATCACCCAATGCTTCCTGCGTGGCAAGACTTCCGGCCGCCTCGGCGGGCGATTCCCGCAGCAACGCCAATGCGGTAGCAGCCTGTCCGCGGCCCAATTCAAAAAGGGCGAGGCGAAGCCGTATCGCCTGAAACTCCGGCTGGCGGGCCAGCATGCCGCGCATTTCGGCGGCCGCTTCTTCCGGACGCCTTGACTCTTCGAGTGCGGCGATCAGAGATTCGCGCGCCGGCAGAAAATCGGTCTCCCTGTCAAGCACGGACCGAAGTTCCGCGATGGCGTCCACGGTGCGTCCGGGTTGACGCCGCAGGGATTCGGCCAGGCCGTGGCGGGCTTCCATGAACTCCGGCCACCGCGTGGCGATGGCCCGGTACTCGGTCTCCGCATCCTTCACCCTGCCCCTCGCCAGGCAAAGAGCGGCCCAGCCACTGCGGACGATGGGCTTGTCCGGACTGATCTCCAGGGCTCGGCGGTGCGCCGCCTCCGCTTCTTCCAGACGGTTCAGGCGCTGGAGCAGAAGACCCCGGTTGTGATGTGCGTAGGCGGCTCCGGGCGCCCCTGCGGCCGCGGCAGCATACTGCGCCAGAGCCTCTTCATAGAGCCCGTCCTGCTCAAGCGCCAGCGCCAGGCCGGTCATTGGATAAATCCAGCGCGGGGCGCGTGCCAGAGCGTCGTGAAACGCCTGTTGGGCCAGGCGGCTTTCGCCCAGTTCCAGATACACGATCCCCAGCCCGTTGTAGGCATAGGCGCCATTCGGATCCAGGCGAATGGAACGCTCCAGCGCCTGGCGAGCCGCGATGTGATTCTTGTCTTCGGCCGCGGCGCGTCCCTGGAAGAAGGCCGCCAGTGCTTCCAGGTAGATCGATTCGGGCGAGAGCAGACGGGCCGCTTCGTAGAACGCCGCCGCGGCACGGTAATCATCCCGGCCAGGCTTTCGCGCGCCGTCGCCTTCAAGGTACCAGAGCAGCACGCGCTGGCCCTTCTCTTCGAGCAGTGCTCGCAGACGGTTTTCCTGCACCAGAACGTCGCCGGGTTTCAGGCGGCGGCGCAGGGCACGGAGGGCAGCGAAGGCGTTTCGTTCGGCGTCGGGAAGCACACGTCCGTTCGCCAGGGCTTCGTCGAAGTCCACCGATTCGCGCACGTTGAGCAGACGCACAGCGGAGGGCGGGCCAGACCCATGGACACTCCGTGTGCGCGAGTCATTTACCTCAACGAGTTTCGCGTCTTTCGGATCGAATGCCTTGAGCGTAATGCCCGGTTTGTTCAGGTCGCTCAAGCGGGCATTGTTTGAGTAGTTACCCGATTCACGCGGGTGCTGGCGTCCGTTGGTGCCGGTCTACACACGGTCGCGGACATGCTCCACCAGTTCGCTGATGTTTACATGGCCGTCGTTGTTCAGGTCCGCCGCGCCGTTCAGTGCTTCAAGCAGGAAGAAGCTGAATGCACCGTGGCCGCCGCCGTACTGGGGCCCCTCGAAGGAGACTTCCTTTGGCCGGCTGGCCATGAATAGAAACAGTTCGCCCTCGGTCTGGGACAACTGATCGATCTCGGAATTCACCTTGAGAATGGAGGCGCGGGGAATCGTTCCGATGGTTCCGGAGCGGCAGACATCGACAAAGGCCAGCACACGGCCGGCACGGGTGAGGTCCTCGCGCACCAGCTTCTGAATATCGGCCATGGGAAGCGCTGTGCGTGAGAGGTCTTGCGGATCGCTGTCATGCGTGACGATGTAGGCGCCGCGCGGCCGGCCGGGCGTTTCGATCACGGTTCCGTGGGAGGCGATGAGCAGCACGATGGTGTCGCGGCGGGTGGTCCGCTTCAGGATGGATTCGAAGGCCAGCCGCACTCCGGCGGTGGTGGCCTGTTCATCGGTGAGGCGTATGATCTCAGCATCGCCAAGCCCGCCGCCGCGGGGGCTTCGCAGGAACTCGTCGAACGCCAGAGCATCCTGATGGGCGTACTACGGTGGATTCAGCCGGCCGGACGCGCTTTGCGGCATCGGCCGACGGCCGCCACAGGTACCTGATCGCCGGCGCAGCGCAGCGGGATGCGATGACGAAAGCGTTCGTCGAACTGGCCAGCGCCAAGCCCGTGCCGCGCGTTCCGCGTTTCCGTCAGCCTCCGGCGCAGCAGCAGCAACAACAACCGCAGGCGCCCGCAGCACCACCCAAGCCCTGATGCTAGAATGGTGTCTGACGCGGTGCCTATAGCTCAGCAGGTAGAGCGCTGGATTGTGGTTCCAGATGTCGTGGGTTCAAATCCCACTAGGCACCCCAAAAAACTCAGCCCCATTCCGGCAGCTGTGGTGGATTCCAGTCATCCAGCAAAGTTCACGAGCGCCGGGGCCTCGGTTACCAGGCATTGCAGGATGCAGCCATGAGCCAAAGCGAGTTGGCACGTCGTCTTTGCGTCGATCCCAAGGAGGTCCGGCGTATGCTCAATTCGAATCATTCGACGAAGCTATCGCGGATGAGCGACGCCCTGGTGATTCTTGGTAAGCGGCCTGTCGTCAGCGTTCAAGCGTCCTAATCTCAGGAACTTTGTGACGTCCACATCCACCCGCTCCCGGTCGTCGTTTCTTCAACAGACAATTCTTGAGCACATCAATTCCCGGGTGGTGTGCCTGTTTGCCCGGCTTGGCGTCGCTGATGCCCTTCGGGATGGCCCACTGCCGGCCGCGGAGATTGCGCGTACCGCCGGGTGTCTTGAGGCTCCGGCAGGCCGTCTGCTGCGTGCCGCTGTGACTGCCCGGCTCGTCACCCGCGACAGCCGGGGCTGGTATGCGTTAACCGAGATCGGCCACGCCCTGCGAAGTGATGTCGAGGATTCGATGCGCAGCCTGGTTCTGGCGCGCATGGATGCCGCTGGGTGGGGTCACGATGCCGCGGTGATGTGCGGCGTCGCTCCTCAAGCCGGGGCCGCACCACGCCCGATTGTGGTATCCCCTCTTGTGGTTTCGATGGACGCGCTGGCCGGCGACTACGTTCGCCGGGGCTTCCCCGGTGACCGCTACACCCTGCGCTACGCTACGCGCGACCTCGACGATGCCGCTCTCAACCGGCTGCTCCTCGATCTGCCGCGGGAGCCAATCCTGATCGTCGACCTCTTCCTGCCGGAGCACAACCTGGCCACGGTGGCGGCGCTCGAAGATGTGGACGCGATGCTCACCACCGGCGGGCGCATCCGCACCGTTGCCGAGATCACCGTCTGTCTGGAGCAGGCCGGGTTCGAACTTGAACAGGTGATCGATACGCCGGCGCAGGTCCAATTGCTGCTGGCCAGCCCCGCCCAAGGCCGCGCGTTATACTCATCGCAGGAATCCGCGTAAGAATCCTTCGCGGCTCCGGCACGAAAGGACACCATGAGACAGATCATGATGTTGCTGGGACTCACGGCGGGTGCGCTCAGCGGCCAGCAGACCAGGCAACTCACCACCGAGGAGATCAAGCAGGCGCACGAGAAAGGCGGCTTCTTCTTTCTCGACGTCCGCGAGCCGAAGGAACTCGAGGAATTGGGCACGCTCAAGGGCTACGTCAACATTCCCCTGAGCCAGCTTGAAGCGCGGATGAAGGAGATTCCCAAGGAAAGCAAAGTCGTCACCGTTTGAAACCGCGGTGGACGAGCCGCGCGTGCCGCGGACATGCTGAAGAAGGCGGGCTATGAAGTGATTGGGGCCTGCGGTCTTGCCGAATGGAAGGAGAAGAATATGCCGCTCGTCTACCCCAAGGCGAGTGAGCAGAAGAAGTAGGTATCGTTGTGACACGGGCGGATTTTCTGCAACTCCCGCTGGCCCTTCAAGCCCGCCCGTCCGATGGGCCGCGGCTGGCGGTGTTGGGTGTGGGCAATCGCGGGACCAGCCTGCTGCGCGGTCTGGTGGCGATTCCCGGTGCAAACGTCACCGCGGTTTGCGACCTGGACGAGTCCCGAAACGCCCGCGCCGCGGACATTGTTCAGTCCGCCCGCCAGCCCAAGCCCGAGGCATTCACCGACTACCGGCGGCTGCTGAACTCTTCCGGCCACGACGCCGTACTCATCGCCACACCCCAGCCGATGCACGGAAGAATGTCCGCCGAAGCGCTGGACGCGGGCAAGCATGTTCTGAGCGAGGTGGCCGCCGCCACCACAATCGACGATGCGTGGACGCTGGTGCGGGCCGCCGAACGATCCGGGCGGATCTACATGATGGCTGAGAACTGCTGCTACTACCGCTCCAATCTCGCCATGCTGAACATGGTGCGCCGGGGGCTGTTTGGAGATCTGACGTACGCCGAATGCGGATATGTGCACAATGTCCGGAACCTCCTCTTCACGCCGGAGGGCGAACTTACATGGCGCGGCGATCTGGCCACGGAGCGTGCCAACCGCTATCCCACGCACGCCATCGGCCCGGTGGCACGCTGGCTGGGCATCAACCGGAGTGACCGTTTCGTCTCCATCGTGGCCATGCAGACTTCGAGCGCCGGGCTGCTCGATCACGTCTCGCGCCACCTTCCAGCCGGTTCTCCAGCCACGAAAATGAAGTACGCGGGAGACTCGACCACCGCCCTCATTCGCACCGGACTCGGCCGGGTCATCGAGATCCGCTACGACATCGTGTCGGCGCGGCCGCACCCCACCACCACGTACTACACGCTGCAAGGCACGCGTGCTTCGTACCGCGACGTGGAAGCCGAGCGCCGCATCTGGATTGAAGGCCGCTCACCCAAGCTCGCCTGGGAGCCCTTCGACCCCTATCAGACCGAATTCGACAGCGACCTCTGGATCCGGCACGGCGCAAAGGCCAGCCAGTCCGGCCACGGCGGCTCGGACTATCTCACGCTGCTGGACTTCGTCCAGGCGCTGCGCACCGGCGGCCCGTCGCCCGTGGACGTCTATGACGCCGCGGCCTGGAGCGCCATCATTCCGCTTACCGCCGCTTCCATTGCGGCCGGCGGGGCGCCACAGCAGTTTCCCGATTTCACCGCCGGCCGGCGCGCTCCCGGAAGTACGCAACAGTAGCGGCCAAGCCCTCCTCCAGGCTCACGCGGGGCTCCCATCCCAGCAGGCGTTGGGCCTTGGTGATGTCGGGCCTCCGCCGGGTGGGATCATCGGCCGGCAGCGGGTGAAACTCAATCGCCGCGGCGCCCATGAGACGCTTGATTCTTTCCGCGAACTCAAGGATCGTGATCTCCTGGGGATTGCCCAGATTCACCGGATACCGCTCCTCGGAAGCGCCCAGACGTACCAGCCCCTCGATCAGGTCCGAGACGTAGCAGAAACTGCGCGTTTGCGTACCGTCGCCGAAAATAGTGAGGGGCTTTCTCAGCAGCGCCTGATCGATGAATGCCGGCACGATGCGCCCGTCGTTCAGCTTCATCCGCGGCCCGTAGGTATTGAAGATCCGCGCGATGTTGGTGCGCACCCCGTGCACGCGATGGTAGGCCATGGTCAGCGCCTCCGCGTACCGCTTGCTCTCGTCGTAGCAGGATCGCGGGCCCACCGGATTCACGTTGCCCCAATAGGTTTCCCGCTGTGGGTGTTCGAGCGGGTCGCCGTAACATTCCGAAGTCGACGTGAGCAGGAACCGGGCGCCGTGGCGCCGCGCGATGTCGAGCATGCACTGCGTTCCCGCCGAGCCCGACTCGAGCGTCTCGATCGGCCGCGCCAGATACTCGCGCGGACTGGCGATCGACGCCAGGTTCCATACCCCGTCCAAGGGTTCCGTCCAGTCGAAGCCGCGCGTGATATCGGCCTGCACGAAGCGAAAACGCGAGTGCCCGCCCAGGTCCCGCAGGTTCTCTTCGGTTCCTGTGACAAGATTGTCCACCGCCGTCACGTGGTGGCCGTCAGCCAGCAGCCGGCCGCAAAGATGGGAGCCCAGAAAACCGGCAGCTCCCGAAACAAGATATCGCAAGAATGACTCCCTGACCCATCATGCTAAATTCGTGAGGAAGCGTGTATGCACAACCCCTCGTGGTTTGAGATTCTGCTGCTGGTGGCCATGATGGCCGCCTCGGGTTACCTGTTCCAGTTGCGGCTCCGGCCAATTCTGGACCGCATCCGGAAATCGAAACCCGACGCGGGCTTCAGCCTGCATCCCGTGGCCGGCCGGATCGCCGAGTTCGTCTGGGACGTGATGCTGCAGGCGAAGGTAATCGCGCATCGTCCGTTGCCGGGACTGGCTCACGCCTTCGTCTTCTGGGGGTTTTGCGCCTTTGCGCTCGTCACCACGGACCACTTTCTGCGAGGCTTCGGCCTCCAGCTTGTTTCGCCGAGAAGCCTGTTCGGGCAGCTCTATTTCGGCCTTGCGGCGCTGTTTGGCGCCGCCGTGGCGGCCTCCATCGTGGGCCTTGCCATTCGCCGTTTCCTGATCCGCCCGCGCTGGTTGGGCTCGAAGGTTTCGCTTGAGTCCGGGTTCATCGCTTTCCTGATTTTCACCCTGATGTGGACCTATCTGGCCGAATACCTCACGCACGACACTGGGGCGTTCGGCCGCACGGTCTGGTGGCTGCACACCTGCGCTCTGCTGGTGTTCCTGCCTCTGGTGCCGCACACCAAGCACCTTCATCTGGTGCTGAGTCCGGCCGCCGTGTTCCTGTCTCGTGGGGGCTTCAGCCACATTCCGGCGCTCGATGGCGACGAGGATTTCGGGCTGGATACCGGCAAGGACGTCACACAACTCGCGGCGCTCCAGGCCTACTCCTGCGTCGAATGCGGCCGCTGCACGGAGCATTGCCCGGCCTACAACACAGGCAAGGATCTGAACCCCAAGGAAATCATTCTGGGTCTGCGGCAGTACCTGAACGAGTTTGGTCCGGGCAGCGAAGCGCCCCTGCTGGCGAAGCACATCTCCCAGGAAGCGGCATTCCAATGCACCACCTGCGGCGCGTGCGAGTTCCAGTGCCCGGTGGGCGTGGAACACCTGCCGCTGATCGTCGGCCTGCGGCGCGGGGCGGTGAATACCGGCAAGTGGGAGGACGATTACGGGAACAAGCTGTTCCTCAATCTGGAGCGCAACGGGAACCCGATGGGCTTCGCCTCTTCCGAGCGGGACAAATTCATCGCCCGCCAGGAGTTGCCGGCCTTTGATGGCACGCAGGAATACTGCCTGTGGCTGGGCTGCATGGGGTCCTACGATCCGCGCGGCCGCGAGATCATTGGGGCGCTGGTCACCGTGCTCCGCCATCTCAACGTGACGTTCGGCGTGCTGCGCAAGGAGCGCTGCACAGGCGACTCAGCGCGCCGCCTGGGCAATGACCTGGCTTTCGGCGAACTCGCCACGGCCAACCTGGAAGCGATGAAGACCGCCCGGGTGCAGAAGGTGCTCTCCATCTGTCCGCACTGCGTCCGAACCATGACCGAGGATTGGAAGGAACACGGCATCGCTCCACACATCGAGCACCACAGCGAGTTCCTGGCCCGCCATCGCGGCAAGCTGACGGCCGCCGCCGGCGAGTCGATCGTTTTCCACGACCCGTGCTACCTCAGCCGCTATCGCGGCATCACTGAGGAGCCGCGCCAGGTGGCCGCTCTGGGCGGCACTCTTATCGAGGCCGGGCGCAGCCGCGAGCGGTCTTTTTGCTGTGGGGCGGGCGGGGGACTGGCGTTCCTTGGGGAAGAGAAGGGAAGCCGCGTCAGCCATGAACGGGCCCGTGAACTGGCCGCCACCGGTGCGCAAGTGGTGGGCGCGGCCTGCCCGTTCTGCAACACGATGTTCCGCGACGCGCTCGACAAAGTGACCGCCTCGCCGCCCAGGCTGCTCGATATTGCCGAGATCGCCGCGGCGTCCATTCCCCGAAATACCTGATCACCATGCCAACACTCATTCCAGCGCCCACCGTCATTCCGGTGCCGGGCAACAAAGAGATTCACGAATTCGCCGGCCTGGCTAACACCGGGGCGGGGAACATCAGCATCGCGCACATGCGCAGCCCCGCGGGTTGGTCTGAGCCCGGACAGACGCCCGAGTTCGACGAATACACGGTAGTGCTGCGCGGCGCCATGCGCGTTGAGCACCGGGGCGGTTCCGTCGACGTGAGAGCCGGGCAGGCGATTCTAACGCACAAGGGCGAATGGGTGCGCTACTCGACGCCGGGCGCCCAAGGCGCCGAGTACATCGCCATCTGCCTGCCCGCATTCAGCCCTGCCACCGTGCATCGAGACCAGGAATAGAGAGAGATTGAAACAATGAGAGACTGGAAAACCGCCGCCCTGGCCTTGAACAGCGGCATCCCCGAGGAAGCGCTGGATGGCATCGGTAAGCCGCTGGATGCCCTGGAAGCTGCGTTTGAACCGCTCAAGAAGCTGATTCATCCCGAGGATGAACCCGCGCTCCAGTTTGTCCTGGACCACCACCGGGAGGGTGGCGAATGACCATTCTGGAAGCCGCTGCCCAACTCCGCGCTCGCCAGGTATCCTCGCGCGAACTGACGGTGCAGTGCCTCAAGCGCGCGCTGCGGGCCAACCAGAAGCTCAACGCCTTCATGGCGCTGATGGAAGAGCATGCGCTCGAGCGCGCCGCGCTCGCCGACGACGAACTGGCCCGTGGCATCGATCGCGGCCCTTTCCACGGCATCCCCGTGGCTTACAAGGACCTCTTCTACACTCGCGGCGTGCGCACCACGGCGGGTTCCAAGGTGTTCGCCAACTTCGTGCCCGCTTTCGATGGCGCGGTGGTGGAGAAGCTGGATGCGGCGGGCGCCGTGAATCTGGGGAAACTCGGCATGCACGAACTGGCCTATGGTGTGACGTCGAACAATCCTCACTACGGCCCCGTGCGAAACCCATGGAATACGGAGCGTATTCCCGGCGGATCGAGCGGCGGCTCGGGCGCGGCCGTGGCCGCGGGACTGGCGTTCATGGCCATGGGCAGCGACACCGGCGGGTCCATCCGGATTCCGGCGGCCTATTGCGGAACGGTTGGCATCAAGGCCACCTTCGGGAGGGTCAGCCGCTTTGGCTGTCTGCCTCTCAGCTATGACCTGGATCATGTGGGCCCGCTCAACGCCAGCGTTCGCGATGCCGCGATTACCTTGAACGCCATTGGCGGGTACGATCCGCGTGACGCTAACTCCAGCCGCGCGCCGATGACGGATTTTCTTCCGCCCGCCGGCGTTTCCATCGCCGGGCTCCGCATTGGGCTGCCGGAGAATTTCTACTTCGAACGCGTCGAGCCGCCGGTTCGGGAAGCGGTTCAGCGGGCCGCGCGCCATGCCGAGGCGCTGGGCGCGCACGTGGTTCCGCTGCGCGTGCCGGATCCGGCGGCACTCACCGCTCTCGGCCGCGTGATTCTGCTCGCCGAGGCGTCGGCGCTCTATGAACGGCACTGGAACAACCGGCATCTGTTCGGTCCGGACGTCCTGACCTTGATCGACCAGGGCCGTTTCATCCGGGCAACGGACTACTTGCAGGCGCAACGGGTCCGTCGGATCCTGCAACAGGAATGGGATACCCTCTGGAACAAGGTGGACTGCCTGTTCACACCCACAACGCCGGTGACGGCGCCACCGATCGGGGCCGATAGCCTCACCATCGAGGGTGTGGAAGACGACGTGCGGCTCTCAGCCACCCGGCTGGTGCGAGGGATCAACGTCCTGGGGTTGCCGGCGTTGGCGATGCCACTGGGGCTGGCACCGGACGGACTGCCGATGAGTCTGCATATCATCGGCCCGGCGTGGCAGGAGGATCGGATCCTCCGGGTGGGTGCGGCGCTGGAGGATACTACGGACTGGCATCACGCCCGGCCCCCGGAAGTCTAAGGTCGCATGCGCTGACCGATTGGATGGTCCGTGGCGCCGTAGCCGTCGCGTTCTTTCCTCGGCGCGATCCTCTGGCAGCGGCGACGGTCAATGGGATGATAACATTGATTATGTCAACTACGTATTGGGAGCCGATGCGTTTTCGTCCGGGCCACAAAAAACCCGCATCTGCTCCAGTCTCAGACCTACTCCCCTCAGGCTCATTTTGCTTTGGAAACGAAGCTCCGCTTCAGCCTCATTCTGGATTGACAAGAACTTCGCTACCAGGCCGGAACCACTGGTGTAGACTGTTATAGCCTTCCTCATGAAGCCGGTGGTTCGGGATCCGCCTGGGAATGGCTCTAGACTAGGCAATACAGGATGGTAAAGCAATCTCTGAACCGTCGAAAACCCCATCTGGCCCGTACGATCTCGCCCTGTATGTGGCCCGCTCTTTTGGTCGGTCGCTTCCAGTCGTTGCCATAGTGACCCTTGTAGCAGTTGGCGCTTGGTACTTCGTTCGAGAGCTCGCGGCGGTGCAGGAGCGACTATTAATGAGTGCATAAGTAGGTAGACATCTGGTAAAATGGATCATGCCCAAGCGAGATGCCCGATCTCTTGATCACAAGACCTTGGAAGAGATCCGCATCCGCGCCGTCGAGCGAGTGCAAGCGGG
>VFZY01000134.1 GCA_016870915.1 Acidobacteriota bacterium
TCAGCCGGAAGGTTGGATCCTGCGAGAGCCGCTCGGCATCGTTGACATCCTCGTAGCCGGCAATCCGGCTGTAGACGGACTGGCGCAGTAGGTCCGCCAGCGGAAGCTGGGTATTCTTGCCGCGCCGTGAGTCAGTCAGGTGTTGGGCAATGAGAGCACCGAAGCCCAGCCGTTCATCCAACTCACGCACCAGGATCAGACCACCATCGGAAGTAACGCGCGATCCCTGGAAGTCGATCTTGAGAAGGCCGTTGAACGAGAGCTGAAAGGGCTGGTTTTGTTTGTCACCCATTGGGTGCTGTCCTCCGCAGGGGTCTTCGCTGCCTTCAAACCCCTATCGATATTGATGCGGAAGAGCATCCAGGAGATTCGCACGCGCGGCTCAAAACGGAAATGTGGGCTTAACTCCCCCGCCAAGCCCTCCGCATCCGCGTTGGGCCGGAACGTGGACCGCTCCGGTACGGGTACGTTAAGATCACTGTCATGCCATCCGCCACCATCTCGCGGCGCCGGTTTCTCGCCACCGCCCTTGCCCCAGCCCTGGCGCCCGCCGCGCCCGCCCGGCGGCCGAACATTGTGGTCGTCATGACCGATGATCACGGCGCCTGGGCCACCGGCGCCTACGGATGTTCCGAGATCCGTACGCCCCATATCGACGCTCTGGCGCGGGGCGGCATGCGCTTCACACGGGCCTTCGCGGCCACGCCGGTCTGTTCGCCCAGCCGGATGACCTACGCCACCGGCAAGCTGCCCTCCTCGCACGGCGTGCAGGACTGGCTGATGCCGGTGGACAGCTTTGGCGCAAAGACACGCAACTGGCTGGACGGTCACGCCACGTATCCCGCGCTGCTGGCAGCCGGCGGCTATCACACCGGCATGACCGGCAAGTGGCATATGGGGCAGGATGAGACCGCCCAGCAGGGCTTCTCCTACTGGGCCACCGTGCCGGGCGGTGGTGGCACCTTCCTCAACGCCGAGTTCGTCAGGAACGGCGAGCGAGTGAAGACCAAGGGGTTTAAGGAAGACTTCATCGGCGATTGCGCCGCCGAGTTCATCTCCCAGGATCACGGCGGCCGGCCCTTCTTCCTTCTCGTTCCGTTCTATGCGCCGCACACACCCTACGACTATCAGCCGGACGAAGACCGTGCCCACTATGCCGATGCCGCCGGGTTCAACTGTTACCCGCGCACGCCCATGCATGAGTGGCAGAACCGCGGCCTTTCGAAGATGCACCTCAACAAAGAGAGCATGCGCGGCTACTCCGCGCTGATCACTGCCATGGACCGTGTCCTGGGCCGCATCGTCGCGGCCATCGACAAAGCGGGTGCCCGCAACGACACGCTCATCATTTTCACCGCCGACCAGGGCTGGAACGCCGGCCACCATGGCGTTTGGGGCAAAGGCAACGGCACCTGGCCATTCAACATGTACGACGAGTCGATCCGGGTCCCGATGATCTGGAACCATCCGGGCCGCGTCCCCGCCGGACGCACCTCCGATGCCATGGTGTCATCCTACGATCTGTTCCCCAGCCTGCTCGACTATGCGGGCATCGCCGCACCGCCGGCCGATCCGGCGCGCGTCGGCCGTTCCTACGCTCCCATCGCGCAGGGCCGCCGCACGGCCTGGACCAACCGTCTGTACTTCGAATACAGCTACGTGCGCGCCGTGCGGACAGAGAATCTGAAATACATAGAACGCACTGGCGGATACCCGAGCGAACTTTACGATCTCGAAGCGGACCCGGGCGAAACGAAGAATCTCATCGCCGAGCCCGCGCACCAGAAGCAGTTGGAAGGGCTCCGGCGCAACCTCGCGGCGTTCTTCAAGCGTGCCGGCGCCCCGGAAATCAGCGGCTGGCGAGCCACCACGCAGCAGCAGCTTCAGACCTATCAGGCGGTGACGCGCTGAGCGGCCGCTACTGCCCGCCAAGCGGCCACTAATGAACGCTTCGTGTGAAAACCTGGAACGGCGCCCAGTAGTAGGGCTTGGCGTGCGGGCCGCCTCTGGAGATCATCCCAAGCTTGGCCGTGCGCAATGCCTGCGCCGGTGTTTCACCACGCGCAATGCCATCGTAGAGCGCGGCCATCAGGTCGGCGGTGGAGGCATCGCCCACATCCCAGAGTCCGGCGATCACAGTGCGCGCCCCCGCCTTCTGGAAGGCCCACGTCAATCCCACCAGCCCTTCGCCCGCGAAGGCCTTGGCGCCCGCGCCCCGGCAGGCCGACAGGGTCACAAGGTCAGCCCGCAACGGTTGGGTCATGATCTCACGAGCCCGCAGCAGATAAGTGCCATCGCCGGGCGCCAGCACGATGCCCGAATCAAGCGGCACTTCCCGGTTTGCCACGGCATGCGCCGCGAAGTGCAGGATGGACTGTTCGCCGGGCCGTGCCCCGGCATAGGCGCGAACCGTGGCCGCCGTGCCCGTCAGCGAAGCGATCGCCCTTCCCGTCAGGTGCCCAGGCAGCAGGCGCAATTCCCGGGCAGCATGCTCAAGCCGTGGATACGCGGAGCCCACCGCGGGCGTATCGCCCACCAACAGGGCTGGGCCGGGCCCGGGCGAGGCTAGTGAAGCGGTCAGCGCCGCCAGCGACGGTGCAATGCTCACGGTCGCATCGCGCAGCCAATAGTGGGCGCCGCCCGCGGGATTCACAAGCGTCTCAAAGTTCAGGTCGTGCAGGGCGCCATCGGGAACTACGATCACGCGGGGGTTGACCGGCAATTGATCGAGCACCGGCCCCAGCAGGGTTTGAAACAAGGCCTGCCCCGGCCCAGCCGTCAGAGGATCGAGCGGGCTCGACTCCAGGAACTGCCGGTAAGCCCGCACCTGCTCCACGATCACCGGCGCCGCGGGCAGCCGGAATCGCCGCATCGTATCCCGTGTCACCAGCCAGACGGACGACTCCCCCGGCGCCAGCCAAAACGACAGCGCCACCGTGCGCCCAAGCAGCGCCTGAACCCGCGCCAGATCCAGGGAATGGACGCCCTCTTCCAGGACGCGGGCCCGGTTTGACTCCACGATGCGCAGCGCGCCCTGGTCTTTTCCCTGGCCGGTCAGCAGATTCAAGTAGTTCCGGTACAACCCGGCCATGCGCTCTGAATACCCCACTCGTGAATCGGCGCGTGACAGTTGCTTCTCCTGCCGGTGAAGAACATCCAGCGCCGCTTCATACTGCCGCGCGGCCTCCGCCGGCCTCCTGAGCGCCTCCAGTGCGCTCCCCAGAACCTCAAGTGACATCCAGCGCGTGTCGTCCTGGGCTGGCGCGGACGCCGCCAGACGCCGGAGTGCCTGAGTAGCCTCTTCCGCCTTACCCTCGGCCAGAAGCACCTCGGCCTGTTTCACCTCCGCCGCGTCCACCTCCTGCTTCCGGCCCGACCGCCGGGCCATTTCCAGAGCTCGTGCGGCCGCCTGCGCGGCGCTGTCCGCGCGGCCCTGCCTCAGATGCGCCGTCGCCAGGCTGCCCAGCCAAAGGGCCGCGCTCGCCGCATCCCCCAGTTTCTCCGCGCGGGCCGCGGCCTCGGCATAGGCAGCCACGGACTCGGAAAACTGGCCGGCCCTGAAATGGAGAACGCCGAGCTGGCCGTAACTGTTCATCAGGTACGCATCCTGGCCCTCGCGCTGAGACTCCATCACGTGCCGGCGCACTCCAATGGCACGCTCCAACTGGCCCGTGGCCGCATAGCACGTGGAAAGATTGCTGAGCGCGGCCGATGCCAGCAGCGCGAACCCGTCGGCGCCCGCGATGGCATTGGCGGCCTCGAAAGCCGACGACGCCTCATCCCACCGGCTCATGCCCACCAGCACCCGGCCCGTGTTTACCAGCGCCGTGCCGCGCAGGAAGCGCCCACGCAGAGTTCCGGTGGCTGATTCCGCGGCCCGGCTCAAGCGCGTCAACGCGGCTCCGGCGGCGCCGCTCTCCAGGTCCAGGCGCGACAGGTACGTCTCGGCTTCCGCCATCAAGTCGGCCAATTCAAGACGTTTGGCTTCCCCCAGCGCTGCCTCCAGTCCCGCCCGCGCCGCTCCTGCGTCCGATTCCCGCCGGGCGAACAGGCTTAGCAGCCGCGCGCGCAACCGCACCGCCGCCGGAGCCTCGCCGGTCACTCCACCCATCAAATCCAGGGCGCCCTGCCGGTTGCCCCGGTAGATCAGCACTTCGGCCAGGTCCACGCGCCAGCCATCTTTTTCCGCCGGGCCGGCCGCCGCCAGCCCCTTGCGGCCCAACTCTTCCGCGGCGGCGAGCTTTCCCTCAAAGAAAAGAGCCCGCAAGGCCTCCGGGCCCGCGGGCTCTGATCGCGATCCTGAACAGGCGGAGAGCAGCCCCGCCACAATGACTACGGCGGCATCCAGGAGCCGTTGTCCCGCACGTCGCCCACCACCGCCTCGCCTCCAAAGTCGCTGCCCAGATGGACTCGCATCATGGTCAGACGGCGGGAGCATTCATTGATCATCATCTCACCAAAGTAGATCACGCCCATGCCGGGCAATGTCAGCTTATGGCCGGCGATGCTGCTGCCCGGGGGCTCAACGCCCTTGTCCCAGGCCAGTGCGCTCACCACCGAGGTGTAGACATGCCCGCCAACGGCGGGGAAAGCCTTCCGGCGGGATCTCGACGAAGCCGGGGGGGCAAAGAGCTCGATGCCGGTCTCTTTTTCGAACTCCTCCGATTCAAGATAGCGCCGCGTCAAACCACTCCAGGTGCTCAGAGCGAAAAACGGCGCCTGCGCGAACGCAACGCCCAGCCGGTAGACACGCCGGTCACCCTCGATCCGGTACTCCAAACCCCGCAGCACCAGCCCTTTGGGGCCGCAAGTGATTGAAGACTCCTGCCCGTTCCTCGGAGCCTTGGCGATGAGGTTGGCGCGCACCATGTCCGCCGTCAGGCGCCGCACCGGGTCTTTGATGCCGCCATTCATCAGCGTCACGCCGCGCACTTCGGCCCAGGCCGTGGTGGTGGCGGAAAGATTGTTGGCGCCATGCTTGCCCTGTGTGAACTCGGCCGCTTTCGCGGTGTCATCGTAGTCGCCATGCACATACGTCAGGGCGGACTTGAAGCCCACGGTCTTGCCCAGCAGACAACTCGCGGCCTTCGCCCGGGCCAAACCCCCGACAATGGGCAGGCAGGCTGAAGCCTGAGTCTCGATGGCTAGGGCAGCGCCGGGCCGGCGGATCCTTCCGCCCACCGCCAGCGCCTCGCCGGAAAAAAAGAACCTGTTTTCGTTCTCAACTCAACCCCACTTGCCGACATTGCCTGCTCCTCAAGCCTGTCAGATCACCCGTTCCACGGTGAACTGATACGTCTCCGGCTGGTTCTGTCCAGCTCTATGTATAGATAAAGTGTAACTGCCTGCAGGGAACTTGTCAGCCGCCAGATCCAGAACCAGGGGCTGGCCCGGCTGTGGTTCTCGCGCATCCACGCGCAGGGCTCCACCCGCGCCACCGGCAATCTCGCACCGTAGCGGCGACCCCGGTTGGGTCCCGGCGAAATCCAGAATCAAGGCAAAACGCCGCTCCGACGCCCCCACCCGCACCGCCTGGGCCGCGCCGCGCGACGCCGGCCGCAACATCGCCACCGGCACCGGTTGCGGCGCCGCACTTTCACGCAGATCCGCGATCACCACAAACTGCTGATACCCGGCCGTCACCGCCAACAGCAGTGCCGCCGCGGACGCTGCCCAACCCGGTGCTGCGAACCAGGCTCTCACACCGTCAAGCCAGCCCGGGGCAGACACCGCCGCCGGCGCCGCAGCCCGGGCCTTCGCTTCCGCTACAAACACAGCCCGCAGGTTGTCGGCCGTCGCCGCCGTATCGGAAATCTCCTGAGCGCAGGCCAGGCAATCGAAATAGTGCTCCTCGAACGCGCGCATCTCGGCGCCCCGAAGCTCCCCAAGCACGTAGCGCTGGGCGGCGCCCGTGCGCAGTGCTACTTCGTGGGTCATCGCAAACCTCCCAGAATTCCACCCAGCATCGACGCGGCCATCCCCACAATGCCGCCCCGGTGACCTGGTGTGTTCATGTTGCGTTGCAGCCGGGTCTTGGCGCGGAACAGTAGTACGCGCAGATGGTCGCGCGTCACGTTGTACCGCGCGCACACTTCGTCCTTGTCGATCTCGTCGTAGAAAATCGCACGCAGCAGGTCCCGCTCCTTGCCGCTCATCTCCGCCAGCGCCTCCCGCACCCTCCGCTTGCGCTCCTCCGTCACCAGCCCCGATTCGGCGTCCGGCCGGTAGTCGGGCACCTCGTGGCCCTCCTCGTTCAAGCCCGTCTCGCGCGATGAGGCGCGAATCTGTTCGAACATCACGTTGTTGCAGACCGAGTTGACAAAGGCGCCAATCCGCTCCGGATGCTCGATCCCATCGCGCCGCAGCACCCGTAGCACCCGCAGGAACGTCTCCTGCCGGATATCCTCCAACAGTTCGATGGACCGGATGCGGGCACGCAGCTTGATGGTGAGCAACTGGCCGAAATATGCAGTGAAGTGGGCCTCAATGGAAACGTCGCCTTCCACCAGCCTCCGGACATACTCGCTGTCGAACGAGAATCGTTCCATGATCCCTGTCTCGGCGCCGGCCACTCGATTGTGGCTTCGTTTACGCGCCGGTACAGGTAATGTTATCAGACGAGGCGGCATGGACAACTCCGATCGCGTAGCCTGCCCGGCATCTTCCGGTGCGGCACGTGTCCGCCGCCGGAAGCTCCTCCCAAGGCCAGGCAGGCTGCGATCTGCCGTTTAGTGATGGGAGCGCGCCCACCGTTACGGACTCCGCCGGACTTTTTTCGAGCCGGTCTCAGTCGCTGATCGTGATCGACGGACCGCCCTGTCCGCTGCTTTCGGCGCGCCGCGCCACTTCCCGGGCCAGTTGGTAGAACTGCGCCGCCTGCGGATACTGCTCGCCGTACAGCGCCACCGGTTTACCCGAGTCGCCCCCCACACGGATCTCCGGATCCATCGCCAGTTCGCCCAGAAATGGAATATTCATCGCCGTGGCCGTCCGTGCGCCGCCGCCCGTGCCGAATACATCGATCCGCTCACCGGATTTCGGCGCGATCAGATAGCTCATATTCTCAACCAGGCCCAGAATCTCCACCCGCACCTGCTGGAACATGTTGATCGCCTTGCGCGCATCTTCCAGTGAGACATCGGACGGCGTGGTCACCACCACGGCGCCCGTTAAAGCCGAGACCTGAATCAGCGTCAACTGAACATCGCCCGTCCCCGGCGGCAGGTCGATGATCAGGAAATCGAGCGGGCCCCACTCCACATCAAACAGAAACTGCCGGATCACCCCGTGCAGCATCGGCCCGCGCCACACCAGCGGCTTGTCGCCCGGGTTCAGAAATCCCATCGACATCACCTTGACGGTGTGATTGGAGAGCGGCTGAATGCGATTGCCCAGAGCATGCGGCGTGTCCTGGATTCCCATCATCAGCGGAACGTTGGGACCGTAGACGTCGGCGTCCAGCAGGCCCACGCGATATCCCATGCCGGCCAGCGACAGCGCCAGATTCACCGATACCGTGGTCTTGCCCACGCCGCCTTTGCCGGAGCCAACCGCAATGATGTGCTTGACGTCAGGGATCGTTTGCGGCGCCATTTGCGCCGGACGTTGAGGGTGCATTCTCTTTCAGGATATCAACCGTGCCTCACCCGCCAGCCGTCCCGCCTTCACCAGCCCGCCCTGCACCACGGCGATGAAGCGCGTGCGATCCTCAAGCAGCGTAATGTCGCGCACCACGTCGCCGTCGACGATCAACAGGTCGGCCAGCTTGCCAGCCTCCACCGTTCCGAACTCGCCGTCGCGGCCCATGATCTCCGCCCCTGTGCGCGTGGCACAGCGGATCACATCCACCGGCCGGAAGCCGCCTTCGCGCACGAACAGGGCGAGTTCCTTCGCATAGGTGCCATGCGGTGTCCAACTGAATCCAAAGTCACCGCCCATGCCCAGCCGTCCGCCGGCGCTGAAGATCATCTTCGCGCTCTCAAGCCCGGCTTCAAGGGTCTCCAGGTGGCCGTCGATCACACGCTGCGACATGCCGAACTCCCGGCCATGGTCGATGCTGGCGCGTTCGAAGTGCAGCGCCGGAACCACCGGCGTGTTGCGCTCCATCAGCAGATCCAGCGCCTCGGCGTCCATGAACGTCCCGTGCTCCACCGTATCGAAACCGGCCCGCAATGCGTTCTTGATCCCCGCGTTCGCCCGGCAATGGCCGGTCACCTTCAGGTTGTGGTTGTGCGCGGTCTGCACCACGGCGGCCATTTCGTCGAACGTCATGGAGAGCGTGTGATGATCGTTGCGGTCCGGCGCCGCCGCGTCGCCCGTCGGGTAGGTCTTCACCCATTCCACGCCGTCCTTCACCAGGCGCCGCACCGCGCCCCGGGCCTCGTAGGGGCCGTTCACCAGCAGCACCAGGCCTTCCATCCCGATCTTCCGGAACTCGGGATTCCAGTCCATCAGTCCGCCCACGCCGCAGATCTCACGGCCCGATGGAGCCAGGCGCGGGCCCGCAATCAGATCCTCTTCCAGGGCATTCCGCAGCCAGACGTCGATGTTGAACAGGCTCCCGCCGCTCCGCGCCGCCGTGTATCCCGCCTCAAGCGCCGTCCGGCAGTTCACCGCGGCCCGCAGTGTCACGTACTCCACCGGGTGCCGGATGTCGAGATCCTGCAGGTCGAACACGTTGAAGTACGTGGCGTGAAAGTGCGCCTCAACCAAACCGGGCAGGATACTGCCGCCCTGCGCGTCGATCACCCGGGCTCCAGGCGGTTCCGCAGGCGCCCCGGCGGCGGGGCCGGCGTAGGCAATCACTCCGTCCCGGGCCATCACCACCGCCTCGGCCAGCGGCGGCGTGCCGTTGCCATCGATCAGTTGGCCGTTGCGAATGACGAGCGTTCCGGTGGCGTGGCGCATGGCGGTCTACTCCAGGGATTCAAGAAATGAGATCAGATGACGCTGCACCTCGGCCGTGTTCATCCAGTGCAGCATGTGGCCGGCCTTCGGGATCGCAACCAGCGTCAGATCGGCAACAAGTTCGCGGGCAAGCCGGGCGTCCTCGTCGCTCAACATGCCGCCATACGGCCAGTCGCCCTGCAGCAGCAGCGTGGGGCATCGGATGCCCGCAAGAACAGCGTGTTTGTCGTAGCCGTCCAGCCATTCGCCTGCGTTCACCGGCCGCAACACTTCCGGATCAAGCTGGGTAAGGCCCTTGGCCGAAAAGCGGATCGAATTGGCGTCCCTGGCCTCGGCAACCATGAGCCAACGGTCATCCAGCGCCTGATACTGCTTCACCCGCCCGAAGCGGCGGCACATCTCGGGCACCGTCACGGAGGGTGCCAGGATGCCCGCCAGTTCGGTGAAGTAGGGCAGGTAGTTCGTTTCCTTGATCCGGCTCCCCATGGTGTCAAACGGCGGGTCTTCCAGAATCAACGCCATCACCTTGTCCGGGGCCTCGGCCGCCGCCTGCGCGGCCACCATGGAGCCAAGCGAATGGCCGTAAACAATCGCCGGACCGTCCACGTGCTGGCGAAGATAGGCAACCGCGTCCCGCGTATAGTCGATCACCCTGTAGCCGTCCACCGCCCGGTCCGAATGGCCGTGCCCGCGGTGGCTGTAGGCCCGGATCGCCCACCGTTGGGCCAGCGACGGGATCAGGGTGAGAAACGTATTCCAGCGCCGTGTGACGCCGTGCAGGAAAATGACGGGAACGCCGCTGCCGGACGAATAGTGCTCCAGGCGGAGTCCGTTGACCGTCACGAAGTTTGGGGCTGGCATCGCCGCGAGACAGTATCCCTTAAGTGACGGGCGCCCGGCAAGGGCCCGCCGGCAATCGCTCCGCGGCGCCGGGGTTTACCTGCCCGCGCCCTTGACGGTCTCGCCCGCCTTTTCGATCCCGCCGCCGGTGACGCGCAGGATCTTCTTCGCTCCGCGTACCGTGGCGTTGCCGGTGGCCTTGGCCCCGGCGCCCACCGCGGCGCCCGCGCGTTTTGTGCCGTTCACCGTGGCCAGGGCCGTCTTATCCACCGCCTCGCCCGTCTTGCCAAGGCCCTTTTCGGTGAGGCCCTTGTCGGAGGAGGCCGGGCCGGCCTGTTTACCCGCCAGCAGAGCCGTACAGAACAATAGTGTCAGGTAAAACATTCTCATGCTAATACGTTTTATACCAGGGCGCCGGGCCGGAGGCAAGGGGGGCGTTGCAATGCCCCGGAGGGCGCTGCAATGCCCAGGGCCCCCTCCGCCGCCTCGGTTGTTACAGTAACTTACTTCCCAAGACGCCCGAATTTCCGCACACTTGAGGCATGTCGCACGGGTGGACTCCAGAGTCAAAGTTGTTTTCTTGGGCATACTTCCAGTACTTCTGATCCAATTCGGTCGTCAGGAACTTGTTTTGGCCGTGGCCCCAGTCAGGCCCTTCATCCGCTTTAGTCGATAGCTGGAGATCAACATGAAGACAAATTTGCTCATCCTGTGCGCGGCGGCCTCGGCGCTTCACGCCGGCGGAGACCTCCTCCAGGCCATCCGGGACGGCCACGAAGAAACCGTGAAACGGACCGCTGCGTCCTCCCCCGAGTCCTTCGCCATCCGCGACGAACGCGGTCTGACGCCGCTGCACTACGCCGCGGCCGTGGGCACGCCTGCCATCGTGGCCGCCGTTCTGGAGGCCAAGGCGGATGTCAACGCCACCTCGAAGAACGGAGCCACGCCATTGCTGATGGCCGTGCGCAGTCCACGAAAAGTGGACCCTCTGCTCAAGGCCGGTGCAAACGTCAATGCCGCCAATGAGGACGGTGTCACGCCCCTCATAGCAGCGCTGAACGGAGCTACCGGGCGTCTGGAGACCGTGAAACTGCTGCTGGCCCGGGGCGCGGACACAAAAGCGGTGGATCGTTCCAAGCGAAGCATCGCTCTGCTGGCGTACCGGACGCGGGACCCGGAGGTGATTGCCGCCCTGGAGGTGGCGGGCGCCAAGGTGGAAAAGCTGAGCGACCTGGGAGACAAGCCGCTCTTCAACCTTGGCTCCACGGCGTCAATCGACCAGATCCGCACGGCGCTGGACCTGGGCGCCAGCCCGAATGAGATCGGGCAGACCCTCACGCTGAGCCTGCCGGCGCTGGCTCAGTACTCCAACCGGAACCGCCTGGATGCCGTCAAGCTCCTGCTTGAGCGGGGCGCCGACGTGAACCTTCGAGGAAACAAAGGACACACGGCCCTGATGACTGCCGCCGCGGCCGTGCGCCGGAGTCCGGACATGGTGCGTGCGCTGCTCAAGGCGGGCGCGGACCCGAACATCGTCGATGCCCAGGGCCAGACAGCGCTCGACTGGGCGCGGAAACAGGGCGAGACCGAACTCGCGGCGATCATCCGTGAGGCAGGCGGCAAACCCGGCGTCGCGACCGTGGCGCCGGCGCCGCTCGCCGAGCCAAGAACCACCGCCGCAGCCCTGGAAAAGGCCGTTCCCCTGCTGGTGTCGGCCGGCGCCACCTCCATTCGCAAGGTGGCCTGCGTCAACTGTCACAACAATTCGCTGCCGGCAGTGGCCCTGAAAACGGTTCGCGACGCCGGCCGGGACATTCCGGCGGACGCCGCCGGACACCACGCCCGCGCCTTCGAGTAGACCTCGGCACGCCGGTGGGATACGTCGCTCTGGTTCGACGCGGCGGCCACCTATGTTGAGTGGGCCCTGGTGGAAGAGGGTCTCCCGCGAGGCCTCCAGTCCGATGCCATTGCTCTCCGCATACTTCGCGCGCAGCAGGAGAACGGGCGCTGGGGCAACGACGGCGATTCGCTGCGCCCGCCACTGTCATCGTCGGCCATCAAGACCACCGCTTTCTCCATCCGCGTGCTGGATGCCTGGGCGCCCCCTGCGCATCAGGCCGAAGCCCGCCGGGCAGTAAAAGCCGGAGCCGCCTATCTGGAACAGGCCACCGCTCCCGACACCCAGGACCTTGCCTTCCAGCTCCTGGGCCTGAAGTGGGCCGGCGGAAGCCATGCGATTCCGGCGTTGCGGGACAAGCTGTTGGCCCTTCAGCGCGAGGATGGCGGCTGGGGCCAGATGCCGACCATGGCCAGCGACGCCTACGCCACCGGCCAGGCGCTCTACGCTCTTCGCGCGGCGGGAGCGGTCTCCGCCGGCGACAAGTCGTGGCGGCGGGGTATCGGCTACCTGCTCCGCAACCAGTTGGAGGACGGCGGCTGGTTCGTCGCCACACGAGCCTTCGGATTCCAGCCCTACTACGAGGGCGGTTTTCCGCATGGTGTGAATCAATTCCTGTCAGCATCAGCCAGTTCGTGGGCAACGATGGCACTGGCCCTGGAACTGGAAACGAAAGGGACCCCCGGGCGAACGGGTGATTAGCGTTGAACGCAGCACAAAAGGAGACACGAAAATGAAATTTCAGAATCGAGCTTTCGGAATCACCGCGGTTTTCGCGGGTTTGTTCGCGCTGACACCCGCCGTATGGGCCCAGTCGCCCCAAGGGACCGTGCCGCTGGTTGTCCGGAAGTACAAAGTGAAACCCGGTAGCGTCAGAGCGTTCGAGGAGGTCGTCAGGAAGTACCGGGACGCCTTCAAGGATCAGGGCCGCGCCTTCTACATGACATGGCGCACGTCGATGGGAGACAGCTACGAGTACACGGTGCTTGCGGCGATTCCGGGAATTGTGGCGTTCGACTCACCGAGTCCGCTCATCAAGGCCTTTGGCGAGCGCGACGCGATGGAAATTGGATACCGTATGGCCCAATTCGTGGACGGCACGACCCAGCAACTGTGGCATCTGCACCGGGAGCAAAGCATCTGGTCCGCCCAGGACTTCAAGGGGGCCCGTGTCACCGAAATCGGGCTCAGGAATGCCGAAGCTGGGCGGGAGCACAGCCGGGTCCAGGAGCCGGTGGTCGCAAAGCTTCGCGAGGCCGGCCGGAAGAATTACTGGACCGTGCATCTCGACTACGGTGGAGACGACTTCCGCGCTCTGATGATCACACCTTTCGACACGTATGGCGAACTCGAACAGCCGCTCAGCCTGTCGAAGCTGTTGGGCCCGGAGGAAGCTAAGAAGATCGTGGCCATCCGGGACAAGACAACGCGCTTCCGAAACGTCTATCTCTGGTCGTACCGGCCCGATCTCAGCTACCGGTCCGCCGAACTGCCCAAGTAAATGAACGAAGGAGACCCTCCATGACTCGACGGATCGCAGTCCTGATTGTCGCGGCCGCCGCAGCGGCCGCCGCCCAGCAGCAGACGCCGGAGTATCACTATGCCCGCGCCTACTACACCAAATGGAAGCCCGGCATGCGGGCGGAAGGCATGGCGTTCATCAAGGGTGTACCCTCGCAGGCGGCGCGCAACTGGCTCGAGAAGCAGCCGGGCGCGGTCGGGCAGGTCACCATGTCGCGCGTGCTGCCGGGTGGCCCGGAGCCCGGGCCGGACAGACTGAGGCTGGTGATCTATTCCAAGCCCCCGAATCTCGATGGGTCCGATGCGCCCGGCGCCCCCGCCTTTGTTGAAGGAACCGGCATGACGCCGGCCGAGTACAGCGCCAAGCTGGGCAGCTACATCGAGAACGTGCGCTCCGAGATCTGGAGAAGCGTCTACCGTCACGGATCGTTTCAGCAGGGTGACTATGTCCGCGTCACCCTCTTGAAGGTCCCAAGCAATCACTTTCAGAAAGCCGTCGAGTATCGCCGTACGTGGGCCAGCGCGATGATGGCGGAGGTGGTCGGTCGTGGTGTGATCCGGGGGCAGGAGACTTGGTCCACGCGCCTTCCGGCCGAAGAGCAGCCCTCCCTGATGAACATCACCGTATACCCCAACTCCGATGCCACCTACAAGGGCTTTGGCAACCAGCAGGACGTGTTCCTGAAGGCGCACCCCGGGAAGGATTACTACACCTACCGGCAGGTGGCGGACGCCGATGGGGAAGCCGTCGTCAGCACGCAAGCAACCATGTACCGCGTGGATCTCGTGATCTGGAAGTAGCCGGGAGCGGCTATCGGAACAACTGGTTCAATTGGTGGGCCAGCCGGTAGCCGGCCAGCGCCCCACGAACAGCGGCCACCTCTTTCGCCCTCTTTTCGTAGGCCTCGCTCAGCACGGCCGGGTTCTGCGCCGTTCCTCCGGTGAAGTTGTACACATCGGCCTTGGCCGCCGCGACACTCTCCTTCACCCACGTCTTCGGAACCGCGCGCGCCGCCCCCGTCCGCCCGTGTCCGTTCACCAGGGCCGTGGCCCGGGCCGCCACGAACGCGTTCGACTGCCCGGTGCCCAACTGCGCATCCCAGAACGAATGCAGGTTGCTCTTGCCCGGTAGCGCGACACCGTTGCCCCCACGGTCTCCATCGGGTGAAATGGAGTGAAACCGGGCCACGGCGTGCAGCGGCTGATGAACGTCGCCCACCAGATGCAGCAGCCACGGAATCAGATACGTCTGCATCTCGGCGCTCGATCCGCGGAAGGTCCGCCGGATCTCATCCAGTTTGATCAGCACATTCGGTTCCGGTGCACGGCGGCCCTTCACGGACGTCCCGTCGGTCGCAATCGGAACGTTGGTGAAGTGCCAGTTGGTGTGACGGTTCATCTCGGGAAATCCGGGGAGAGTGGGTGTTGGCGTCCCTGTGTCGCCATGAAAGCGCGGGTCGTTCCGGATGTCGTCGGGCCAGTTCGCCGCGTGCTCAAACGCCAGGCGTGCCCTCTCCGCCGGGTCCGCCGGGGCGCTGCCCACCCACTTGGCGAAATCCGGATGGCGGGCCAGAGCGGCGTCCACCTTCGTCCGTACTTCAGGTTTCAGGTGATCGTAGGCGATGCGGGCGATCACCCGATGGCCGGTGCCGTTCCAGGCGCTTGCCGTGTAAGCAATCAGGACGGCCGGAGCAAGAAAACGCATGTTCCCAATCCTCGCATATCCGGGCGCCGGTCACGCCTGAGCGGCCTAGAACCGCAGCCGCGCGCCGATCTGCACGTTGCGGGGGAAGTTGAATTGCGCCACTGGCAGTACGCCGAATGCCACGCTATTGGGGTCCGTGTTCGGACCCTGCCGTATGGGCGTATTGAATGCATTGAAGGCCTCGCCGCGCACCTCAAGCGACCATCGCTCATTCACCTGCACCTTCTTCGCGATGGCCATGTTCACCTGCACCGCTGTCGGATCGGTGATCTGGCCCGAGCGGGCAGTCAACTGGCGGAACGAGTACGGGGCGCGCTGGGTGTAGCAGGCAGGCCGGCCATTCGGCAGACGGGCGTTCTCAAACCATCGAATCTCCCTCTGGTTCGCCGCGCGGTTGTCGGCGCATGTGAATTCCCATCCGGTCGGCAGGCCGGTGGGCACACCGGAATTCCAATCCACCCAGTAGTTGTAATTCCAGCCGCCCAGCAGCATGTCCACCGCTTTGGGCAGGGCGCTCAGCAGCGGCCTTCCCTTGCCAAACGGCAGATCGTAGACGCCCGCCAGCGTCAACTGCTGCCTCACGTCGATGTCGGTCAACTGGTTCCCCCAGGGATTGAACCGTCGGAAGTTGTACGCGAAATCCTCGCGCAGGAAGTTCTCCATCTGCTTTGACCATGTGTAGTTCAGCACCCACGTCACCGTGCCGAACTTCGATCCCGGCAGCATGCGCCGTTCGAACTTCACCTGAAGGCCGTTGTACCAGACGCGGCCCCAGGGCTGGGTGTTCATCGCCACGCCGGTGAACTCCGGAATGGGGTAGAACAGGTTGAACCGTGTGATGTCGGGCGCCACGCCGTAGCCAACACTCGCCGGCAGAATGTTCTGGAACGGGTTGGGAAGGCGCCCTTGGAAAAAGGCAGGGTTCGCCTGGGCCGCCTCGTAGATCTCCTCGGCGGGCCGGTTCAACTGAATGCCGCGTGTCTCCTTGAGTGTCCGGCTGCCGATGTACGAAGTCTCAAGCACGATTCCCCACGGCAACTGAACATCAAGCCCCACCGAGTACTGATAGGTGCGGGGAATCAGGCGCTGCCGGCCGTCAAAGCTCACATCGCGGCCGATAAATGTGAGGAGTCCCAGGCTGGAGCCGGTGGGCGGAATCACCCCGTTCGGAAAAGGGTCGTCCAGCGAGTAGGGTCCCGTCAGCCGGCCCGAAGGTGTCAAGGTGTCGAGCGAATTGATGTACGGCGTCGATTGGCTGAATCCCGTGGTGAGACTGCCCTGCGTGGACGTTCGATGGAAGATGCCCAGGCCCGCGCGCAGGACGGCGGATGATCCCAGGCGGTACGCCATTCCAATGCGGGGCTGAATGTTCGACAAGTCGAAGTTGTAAGGCCGGCGTGGTTGGCCCCCCACTCCCGCGAACAACAGCCCACCCTTGATTTCGGCGGGCGCCGCCGGATAACCCTGCACGGTCTGCGCCAATTGCCGCCAGCGGGCGACAATCGGATCGCTCAACGGATTCTTGGAGTTGAAGTCGAAGCCGCTCACGATGCGGTTGTGGAGCTCCGTCAGCGGCCACTGCACGTCGTACCGCAGCCCCATGTTCAGCGTCAGTCGGTTACTCACCTTCCAGTCGTCCTGGATGAATCCGGCTAGGTACGGCTCCTTGCGGTAGAACGTGTCGTTCCAGTCGATCTGTCCGCTGTTCACTGCGCCCAGCAGCAGGGACGCCACCGAACTACCGTCAAACGCCCCCTGGGACCGTCCTGTGTACTGCTGCGTCCACCCGGCGGAAAAATTCAGAAGTCCACTCGAACGGCCGGACGCCTGAGAGCCTCGGTGAATGGTGGCCCACTCCGAACCGTACTTAAGCGAGTGGCGTCCCAGAGTCTGCGCGACGCTGGCCTGAAGGTTGCCCTGCTGGCGCTGGCTTGCATTCAGATACTGATTGCCGACAATCGTGTTGAACCCGCCCAGTTCAAGCCGTGGCGCGAGCCTCGTCGCGAAGGTCGGTACCTCGGGTATCTTCTTGATCCCCACCTTGTCCCAGGTGAAGTTGGGGTCCGAAACATCGGGGAAATTCTGCGAAAACCGGTTGAACGAGCCCTGAACCGTCAGCAACATGGTTGGCGAGAAGACTCGCTGCCAATTGACGATCAGGTTCCGGTCACGCCGCACCGTGCCCGGCATGTTGCCGGTCTGGGCCGGTGCCGGAAATCCGTTGCTATCCCGAAACTCGCTGCCGTCCTGGAACGTGAACACCACGTTCAACCGGTTGTTGTCGTTCAGCACCCGGTCGTACCGCGCCATGGGTTGCTCATACCGGTACCGCCCCACCTGGTCGGGCCGCAGAAAATTCTGGTTCAGCGGGTTCGGCCCCCGGAAGTTTTCTGTGGGATACAGCGCCAGGTACGCGCGTCCCACCGGGTGGATCCGCGATGCCGGAAGCACGTTGCCCGGGAACGGCTGCCGCTCGATCACACCGTTCACCCCCTGAATCGGACAGGGCCTCTCAGCGGTGCAAAGCCGCGATGTCAGCGGGTCGAATACCCGCACGCCGAAATCGGTGAACCGCTGGCCATCGCGCATCGCCGCCGGAGGCACCGTGGAGACCACCGGAAACGGTGTCCGCTCCTGCCAACCCTCGAAGGAAAAGAACACAAAGTCCCGGTTCTTTCGGATCGGACCGCCGATGATTCCCCCGTACTGATGCTGATTTCGATACCCTCGCTGCGATCCGGCCGCATTGTTCTGCCGGGCGTTGGCGTCAAGAATCCGATTCCGCCAGAAGTCGAAAAGCGATCCGTGCCAGTCGTTCGTGCCTGCCTTGAGCGTCGTGTTCACATGCCCGCCGCCGCTGCGGCCAAACTGGGCATCGTAGGTGTTCACCATCACCTTGAACTCCTGGATCGCTTCCACATTGGGCGCCAGGTTGAACGTACCGTCCGTTGAGATGGGCGCCCCGTTCAACAGGAACTGATTCGTCCCTGTCCTTCCCCCGTTCATCGTGAACGCCCCGTTGACATCCCACGCCCTGGTGCCTGAAAACCCCGCCGAACCGAACTGCCGCTGCGTGAACCGGACACCAGGCACCAGATTCATCAGCATATAGCTCTGCCGGCCATTGAGCGGAATCTCCGTTACCGCCACCGGATCAATCACAAGACCTCGCGACGCCGTGGCCGTGTTGATCAACTCCTGCTGCCCCACGACCGTGATTTCCTGGGCGATCTGTCCGATCTCGAGCGTGATAGCCAGGTTCAGCTTGTCCGCCGTCCGCAAAATGATGTTGGTCCGGTTGACGGCGCGAAAGCCCTGCGCCTCCACATGCACCGAGTAGGCGCCCGGGTCGAGTGCGGTAATCGTGTAGTAGCCATCGGAATTGGTGACCGTTTCGCGGCTCACACCGGTATCCGTCTTCGTCACCCGGACCGAGGCGCCCGGCACCGCGGCGCGCGCCGGATCGGTTACCTGCCCGAGAATGGTCGCCCGATAGTCCTGCGCGAGGAGGCATGCTCCCGCAAACAGAGAAAGTATCCCCAGTACCCTTACACCCATGGGAAAGAGTATAGCCCGGGATTTCCATTTTGGGTCTCCCGGACCCCGACAGTATACACCAACGCCTCACTCCCGTGCCGGATTTGATCAGAATCCCCTTTCCGAGGGCGGGCCAGTGCCTGCGGATGGCTTCTTTCGACCATCG
>VFZY01000135.1 GCA_016870915.1 Acidobacteriota bacterium
CTCTGATTGGCTACACTCTGTCATAGGGGAAAGCCGCTCCTCTCTTCGCACAACTTTTACTAGAAAAATCAGTTATGCCAGAGAATGCGGCTTTCCGCTACACTTCCCGTGAGAAAAACGGGCTAGAGGAGCTTGCGGATGGCTGCTTCAAGGACCGGGATATCGGTCTCACCGATGAAGCCGCGGGACTTCTTCCCGGCGCGATCAAAGAGGAAGAGGGCGGGGAGGGCGCCGCTCCATTTCGGGTCAATGGCGTCGATGAACCTGTTGTCGTTGCGGGCGCGTTTGATGTAGTGGGGGGCGGGGATGGCTTGGGCGGTGAGGAAGCGTTTGGCATCGGCTTCCTGTTCGGGCTCGTCGGCGGAGATGGTGATGAGGGTGAAGCCCCTGGCGCGGAGATCGCGTTCGAGTTTGGCGAGGGCGGGCATCTCCTTGCGGCAGGGCTCGCACCAGGTGGCCCAGAAGTTGATTAGGAGGACCTTGCCTTTCGCCGCGGTGACGAGTTTGGTGAAAGCCGCCTCGTCCACAGGGATGAATGCCTGAGCGGCGGCCGGGTGGACGGAGGCGGCGAATGTGAGAGCGGCGAGCGCGGCGCGCATCACGAGGGGGATCAGGACGCCTTGCGGACCCGCTTGATGGTGCAGCCGAATGCCTTGGTTTCGGGGGCGGCGACGTTCTTGCCGGCTGTGACGGCATCCAGGGCGGCGCGGAGGCTTTGGGTGGTGATGCGGGCGGGGTTGCGGGAGTCATCAATGGAGCCGTGGTAGCGGATGACGCCGGCGGCATCCATGACGAAGGTCTCAGGAGTGACCTGGGCAGCGAAGCGGTCCGCGATGACGTTGTCCGCGTCCTTGTAAACGGGGAAGGTGAAGCCGACTTCCCTGGCATGGGTGACGACTTCCGAGGCGGGTTCGGAGCTGTTGGGGTTGATGAAGACGAAGTTGACGCCTTTCTTCGAGTACTCGTTGAAGACGGCGGTCATGCGGTCATTGTAGTCGTTGGAGACCGGGCACTTGGTGGCGATGAAGATGATCGCGGTGGTCTTGCCCTTGAGTGAGTTGTAGGAGACGGTGTTGCCCTTGACGTCCTGGAGCTGGAAATCGGGCAGTTTAGAACCAATTTTGAATTCCTGGGCGAAAGCAGCCGGGGCCAGTGTGAGGATACCGGCGAGAGCGAGGTGTTTCATGGGGACTCCTTTTCGGCGCGGAAAGTTACTGCTGGGGTTTGTTGGCGGCTTCCGCCTGGTTGTCTTCAGGCTTTGCGGCGGGGGCTTTTTTTTCCAGCTTGAGGTTGATGATACCCGCACGGCGCGAATCAAAGACGCTGAAGGTGCGAGTGGAACTGGCACGGTCCTGGAGGCCTGCGTTGACCTCGTAATCGATGTTGGGGTTGAGGCCATGGAAGCGGTAGACGCCGTCGGCCTTGGTGATGAACGACCGGATCTGGAGGCTTTTGGTGTCCTTGAGCTTGACGACGGCGCCTTCGACGGGGTTGTCGCGATCGTCCTTGATGACGCCCTGGAGGGCACGGAGATTGGCGTCTTCGCTCTTATCCTTCTTGTTGCCCTTGAAGAACGGGTCCGGGATTTTGTTCTGGGGATTGGGGGGCTGCGCGTTGCGGCTCTGGGCACAGAGGAGAGCCGCCGCGGCGAATCCGATCAGCAACCGGTGGATGGTCATTTGTTGAGCTCCATCAGGAATGAAAGGTCGACCCGCTCGTCGCCGTGGACTTCAACAGGCTTCCGCTGGTCCTGGTAACCGGGGGCCTGGACAACCACAGTATAGCGCATGGGTTCGGCGGGAACGCGGAGGGCGAACTCGCCACGACGGTCCGTGGCGGCGGTCTGGGACTTGAATTTCCTGTTCTTGCGGTCCTTTTCGTCCGCGGTTTCAAGGGTGATTTTGACGCCGGGCATGGCGGCTCCGGTTTCGCGGAAGACGGAGCCGAAGACCAGGGCGTAGGGCTGGCCGGTTTTGGAGGGCTTTTGGGCGGCGAGAGCCGGGACGAGGAGCAAGGCGGCGAGGGCGACAGCGAGGCGGCTAGCGCCAGTCATCGTCTTCTTCGCCGGACTCATCTTCCTCATCGTACTCGTCGTCCTCATCCTCTTCATCGTCATCCTCCTCGTCTTCGTCCTCCCCGGGTTCGTCGGCGGCTTCGAGGTCGAGCGGGTTGGTGCCTACGACGCGGAGCGTCTCGGCGCATTCGTCGCAGGTGAGTTCATCGCCTTCGTCAAGTTCGTCCTCGTCGTAATCGAGGACGGCGTCACAGAGAGGGCAGGTTACCATCAGACAATTCCTCCAGAAAAATGCATGAACTTATCTTCTACAAGAAACGGGTGGGGGAATGCAACGGCAATCGAAGGGGTGGGAAGAAGGGGCCGCCGGGTGTTACAACGGAGCCCGGGCGGTCCGCCGGTTTGCGCGCGGGCGGGCGGCGGGCTAATATGACGTTGTGAGACAGGTCGTGACACAACATGTCGAGCCGCTGACAGAGCCGGTGTTCTTCGTCCTGCTGGGGCTGGAGGCAGGGCCACTGCACGGCTATGGGCTGGCGAAGGAAGCGGCCCGGCTGAGCGAAGGCCGGGTGCGGCTGACGACGGGGACGCTCTATGGGGCGATCCGGCGGCTGGTGGACGCCGGATGGATCGCCGAGGTGGAGGCGGAAGACACGGCGCGGGGGAAACGGGCGTACAAAATCACGCGCGAAGGCCGGGCGCGGCTGCGTGGAGAAGTGGCCCGGCTGCGGCAGTTGATTGCCGCGGCGCCGGTGCGGCTGGGGGGTGTGGGATGAAGTTGTTGACGATGCTGACGCGCCTCTATCCGGCGGGGTTCCGCGCCCGGTATGGCGCGGAGATCGAAGCCGTGCTGAGAGAGGCTGGCGGCGGTGTGGGATGGCGGTGGGTGGTGCGCGAGGCGGGCGGGCTGATGGCTGGCGCGCTACGGGAGTGGGTGGCTCAGCCGGAGGCCTGGGAGAGCGCGGGGCGCCGGGTTGGCGCGGTGGCGGCGGCTCTGCTGATGCAGGGGATCGCTTACGTGGTGCTGACTCCGGTGGGTGCCATTCCCGTGGGAGCGGGCACCTACTATGTGGTGGGGGCGGCGGTGGCGGGTGTGGCTGCCGGGGGTTGGATGGTGTCGCATGGCAGGCGCAAGGGGGTTGCCGTATGAGGCTGCTGATGTGGATGGCGCTGGCGATGCCGGCGGGCATGATGTGGGGGCAGGAGGGAGGCCGTGAGCAGATTCTGGCGGTCTACCAGGCGACTCTGGCGGCGATCCGGACGGTGAATTCAGAGGCCGGGCTGTTGCGGATGGTGGATGCGATGGATGCGCCGGAGTGGGTGGGGGTGCTGCCCGGTGGACGGACGTTGACGCGGGTGGAGGCGATCGGCCAGTTGAAGGGCTTGTTGGGTGTGCCGGCGGAGCGGCGCCCCGGGATGGGGATCGAGATGATTCACGTGGCGGAATCGGGGGATACCGCGGAGGTGGTGTGTTGGGTGTTTGTGGAGTTGCCCGGCGGGGAACTGCGGGGTACGATCGCCAGGGACAAGTGGGCGCGGGTGGAGGCCGGGTGGCGGCGGGTGCGGCACGAGAAGATCTTTCCCGAGCGGCCGCTGGTGCGGACCGGGAAGGGGTTTGGGTTGATGGGCGAGGTCCCGTAAAGCGCCTTCGCGACGCGCTCGGTCAACAGCTCCTTGTCGAGGCTGACGATCTGAGCCGGATTCGCCGCGGAATCTTTGGGTAAGCTTGCAGCCCTGCGCTGAGCAAGACGTTACCCGGCTTGGGCAAAGGTCAGGTTGCTTGTCAGTGGAACGCATTCGGTACCCGGTCCGAAACCGGTCGGTGAGGGGAGATCAGCCCACGTCGTCCTGCCCGACTACTATTCAACGCGCGCCAAGACGCGTTGGGATGCAGCGGAGTTGAAAGGGCCGGCGGCATTGCACGTGGCATCGATGACACGATTCATCGATTCGGTGATTTCGTCTCCAGAATGGTGGGCGAGGTACTCGGCACGGGCATCGCTAACAAGCTGGCTGCGGGATCGTTTGGCACGACGCGCAAACCGTTCGGCCTCTTCAAAGATGGCGTCAGGAATGGTTACGTCGCGGGCGAGGTTTTGGGCGCCCTATCCCCTGATTCGAAAGGGCCCAAGTCGGGCGAAAGGGTATGGGCGAACGTCAGGCTCAGTCCGGCTGGCAACACCCTGACGCAATGCTGACTGGCAACGGTCGGGAAGGGCTTAGGCGACTGTTGCCGTTGCCGGTCCCGCCCGCAGGTCCCTGGGGCTTCGGGATTTCGTGGCATAATGCCGCTGTGAAATCGACCAGACGGCGGATGTTGGCGGGGGCGGCTTTGGCTCCCTTGGCGGGTGGCTCGGCGGCGGGCAAGGGGGTGGAGGTTTATGCCTCGCTGGGGATTACGCCGGTGATCAACTTCCGGGGGACGCATACGGTGATCGGGGCGTCGAAGGTGTGGCCGGAGGTGCATGCGGCGATGGCAGGGGCCGCCGGCCACTATGTTCCCCTGGAGGAGTTGCAGGACAAGGTGGGGGAGCGGCTGGCGGCGCTGATTGGGACGGAGTGGGCGATGGTGACGGCGGGGTGCGCGGCGGCGATCGCGCTGGGGACTTATGCCTGCCTGACGGGGACGGACACGAAGCGGGTGCGGCAGTTGCCGGATTTGACGGGTATGAAGTCCGAGGTGATTATTCAGAAAGTGCACCGGAATGGGTATGACCATGCGGTGCGGTCGGCGGGGGTGAAGATTGTGGAGGTGGGGTCGGCGGCGGAGTTGCGGGCGGCGATTTCACCGCGGACAGCGGCGATGTATTTTCTGGGCGGGACGTCGGGGGATTGGAACGTGGAGACGCCGGTGGGGCTGGAGGAGTGTCTGGCGATTCTGCGCGCGGCGGGTGTGCCGGTGATGGTGGATGCGGCGAACATGCTGCCGCCGTTTGGGAATCTGAAGAAGCTGGCGGCGCTGGGGGTGGATTTGATTTGCTGCTCCGGCGGGAAGCACATGCGGGGTCCGCAGTGTTCGGGGCTTCTGGCGGGGCGGCGGAGCCTGATTGAAGCGGCGCGGCTGAACTCGAATCCTCATTCGGATTCGCAGGGGCGGGGGATGAAGGTGGGGCGGGAAGAGATGGTGGGGTTGTGGCTGGCGGCGGAGAAGTATTCGAAGCTGGATTTCGCGGCGATGGACAGGGAGTGCGAGGCGCAGGCGAAGTTCCTGGCGGCTGAGTTTTCAAAGCTCAAGGGGGTGAGGGTTTCGTTCGCGCCGCATGACCGGACCCGGCGCGTGCACAGGGTGCGGGTGGAGTGGGACGAGGCCGCGGTTGGCTTTGGAGCGGCCGCGTGCGAGAAGATGCTGATGGAGGGTGAGCCCCGGATCGCGGTATTGCGCGACGGTGCGAAGGGGCTGACCTTCACGGTATTCATGAATGAGGCCGGGGACGTGAAGCCAGCGGTCCGGCGGATGAAGGAGATTTTCGCGAAACATGCCTGAGACGACGGCGCCGCAAATTACGGCAATGGATACGAACGCGATGCCCTGGGAGGCGCGGTTCAACGAGAAACTGGGGCTGAACCTGTTCCGGAAGAATCTGTTCGAGGACCCGGATACGGGGATGGAGGTGCGGCTGGTGCGGTATCCGGCGGGGGTGATCAACCCCTTGCACACGCATCCCTGCGCGCACGGAATGTATGTTCTGGAAGGGACGCTCAAGACGCATGCGGGCGAGTACGGACCGGGGAGCTTTGTGTGGTTTCCGGAAGGGTGCGTGATGGAGCACGGGGCCACGGCCGCGGGCGATGTGACGGTGGTGTTTATCACGAACAAGCGGTTCGAGATCCACTACCGGTAGCGCTTATTCGATTTCGCCCGAGGCGCGGAGCAGGGTTTCCTGCAGCAGCAGTTCGTGATCGTAGCTGTACTTGAGGGGCGTGCCGGTCTGGATGGCGCGGGCGAGTTCGGCCATGTCGGCGCCGTAGCGGGGTTGGGGCTGGAGTTTTTGTTCCTGCCAGCCTTTGCGATAGGGTCCACGGTCGGACTTGACGTAGATGCGGACGGTGGGGGAGGGCTCCATGGGCTGGATGAGGATGCTGCCTTCGGTGCCGAGAATTTCGAGCGACCGGTGCTGAGAGCTGGCGGCGTCCTTGGCTGAACTGACGACGATGGCGAGCGCCTTGGGGTATTCGAGCACGGCAAGCGTGTTGTCATTCAACTTGTCGTTGACGCTTGAGTGGTGGCGGAGCCAGTGGCGGACGGAGGTGGGGCGGCCGAGGAAGGCGATGACGCGGTCAATCATGTGGCCGCCGAGTTCGAACATGCTGCCGCCGGGGTAGCGCGCTTCGACATCGCGCTGGGACTGGCCGCGATCGGAATTGATGGTGGCGCGGATCATGAAGACATCGCCGAGCCAGCCGTTGCGGTGGGCTTCGAGGGCGAGATCGACGCCGGCGTGGAACCTCCAGATATAGCCGAGTTGGAGTTTGAGGCCGCGGGCGCGGGCGAGATCGACAAGTTCCTTCATGGGCTGGAGCTTATTTGACGGCGGCTTTTCAAGGTGCAGGTGTTTGCCGGCGGTGAGGACGCGTTTGCCGAAGGGGACGGCGTCCTTGACCTCGCCCTCAAAGACGATGAGGTTGAGGGACGGGTCGGCGAGCATCTCGTCCATGGAGACCCATTTGAGCCTGGCGAAGAGGGGATGGCCGCCGGTGGCGGAGCGGGTGGCGGGGTCCGGCTCACAGATGGAGATCACTTCGTAGGCGGGGTTGGCGTACATGGCCTGAAGCTTGCCGATGAGGTGGCCGTGCTGGATGCCGAGAATGCCGGTGCGGACGGGCGGATGGGCGGCGCGGACCAGGGCCGGGACGGCGGAGGCGAGGAGGGTACGTCGCGAGAGGGGCATGTTTATTGTCCTTGGAGAGAGAATGCGATGAGTGCCGAGCCGGCGGCGATGGCAATGTACTGGCGGCCCTCGAATTCATAGCTGATGGGGTTGCTCCACACCTCGCCGCCGGCCTGGAACTTCCAGAGGAGTTTGCCGGTGGCGTCGTCGAGCGCGAAAAAGTCGCCTTCCATGGTGCTGGAGAAGACGAGGCCGCCGGCGGTGGTGAGGATGCCGGCCCAGGGCGGTGTGTGGAGGCGGAACTCCCAGCGCCGGATGCCGGTGAGGGCGTTCCAGGCGCGGAGGGCGCCATAGCCGTCTTCCTCGCCGGGGATGCGGCGGCGGCCGGCGCCGAGATAGAACTGGCCGGGCTGGAAAATGGCTTCGGTGCGGAAGTAGATGGCGCCGAGTTCACGCACGTTCTGATAGAAGAGCCCGGTGCGGGGGCTGTAGGAGGGGCTGAACCAGTTGGACGCGCCGTCGTCGTCAGGGTAGACGAGGGCCCCTTCGAGGCTGGGGACGGCCTTGGGATTGGGGGTGGGGCGGCCTTTGGGGTCGAGGCCGAGCGTCCAGTTCTGGCGTGCGAACTGGGTGGCTTGAAGGAACTCGCCGGTGAGGCGATCGAGGATGTAGTAGAAGGCGTTGCGGTTGGCAAACAGCATGAGTTTGCGAGGCCGGCCTTTGAAGGTGGCGTCGAGGAGCAGGGGGATCTGGTTGGAATCCATGTCGTTGACGTCATGCGGGGTGAACTGGAAGTGCCAGCGCAGTTGACCGGTTGAGGCATCGAGGGCGATGACGGAATCGGAGTAGAGGTTGTCGCCCAGGCGGACATCGCCGATGTAGTCGGGGCCGGGGTTGCCGGTGCCCCAGTAGACGAGGTTGGCCTGGGGGTCATAGGATCCGGTGACCCAGGTGGTGGCGCCGCCGCGTTGCCAACTGTCGCCGGACCAGGTGTTGTTGCCGGGTTCGCCGGGGCCGGGGACGGTCCAGAAGCGCCATACGCGGCGTCCGGTGGCGGCATCGTAGGCGTCGAGGAAGCCGCGGACGCCGTATTCGGCTCCGGCCATGCCGATGATGACTTTGTCGCGGACGATGAGCGGGGCGGGGGTAATGGTGACGGCGGAACGGTAGTCGCCGACGGTGACGTCCCAGCGGACGCGGCCGGTGCGGCGGTCCAGGGCGACGAGGTGGGCATCGAGGGTGCCTATGTAGACGAGATCGCCGAGGAGGGCGACGCCACGGTTGACCTGGCCGCAGCAGACGGCGATGTTTTCGGGGATGGGGCGATGGTAGGTCCAGAGGGGGCGGCGCGTGTGGAGATCGATGGCGGTGACGCTGCTGGGCGGTTCGGAGAGGTAGAGGACGCCATCGGCAACGATGGGGGTGGCCTGGAAGCGGTGGCGGGCACGGGTCTGGTAGATCCAGGCGGGGCGGAGAGTGGCGGCGTTGGCGGTGTTGATGCGGGCGAGGGTGGAGTGGCGGTGGGCGTTGTAGGCGCCGTGGTAGGAGAGCCACTCGGCCGGCGTGGCGGCGGCATCACGGATGCGCTCGTAGGTGACCTGGGCGGGGGCCGAAGCGGCGAGGAGCAGGACTGCGAGGGCGCGGGGCATACGGGTCATTGGGCGGCGAGGAAGGCAGTGAGGTTGTCGATATCGCCCGGGGCGAGGGGAAGCGCGGGCATGAGGGAGCGGCGGTCGGCTTCGATGCGGGCTTCGGATTTCCAGAAGGATTTTAGCGAGCCGTCGAGGGTGTAGAGACGGATGGAGAAGGTGTCTTCGCCGAGGAGGACGCCTTGGACGGGGGCGCCGGTTTGCGGGGTAGCGCGGATGCGGGCGTAGGAGCGCGGGGTGGCGGCATCGGGGGCGGTGATGGAGGTACGGATGAAGCCGGGGGAGCTGCGGCCGCCGAGGCCGGAAAGGTCTGGCCCGACGGGTCCGCCCTGGCCGTTGAGGGTGTGGCAGCGGCGGCAGTGCTGGTGGAAGAGGCGCTCGCCGGCGGCGGCGTCGCCGGGAGGGGTGTGGCGAGGGGTCTGGCCGAGGGTCTTGACGAAGGCGGCTACTTCGGCGACCTGGGTGGCGGTGAGAGCGGACCGGGGCATTTCAGTGCCGGGAATGCCACGGGCGATGACGTTGAGCAGGTCCTGGTGGGAGGCGGCGTGGCGGAGGTTCGGGGTGGCGAGGTTGGCGCCGCGCCCGCCGTCTCCGTTGACGCCGTGACAGTTGGCGCATTGGGTCATGTACCAGCGGCGGCCTGCCTGCACTGCCGCCGTCTGATCCTGCGCCAGAAACGCCACCAGCCCGATCAGCCAAGTCATAGGAGTGAATCCTATTCTGGCAGATCGGGGCCCGGCAAAGCGGGTGACTTGGTTTTGTTTGCGCCGTGAGGTGGTAACCTGAAACTGGGCCCCCACAATGCCGCCCGGAGCGGTGCGGGATGTGCGGGGGCACGACCGATACACTGTCATGGATCAGGACACACGACCGGCCGCCGGCGACGCCGAATCGAAGACGCCGGGGATGGGTTCAGGGGCGCCGGGCGATCCGGTGGATCAGATAAACCTGGACGATTTGTTGACGCAGCTTGCCAATCTGGCGGAGGAACGGGACCGGCTGGCGGTGGAGAAGGCCGAGGCGCAGGACCGGTTTTTGCGGCGGTCGGCTGAGTTCGACAATTTCCGGCGGCGGGCGGAGAAGGAGAAGCTCGATCTGAGCGAGTACGCCGGGATGGAGACGATTCGCGCTCTGCTGGCGGTGCTGGACGACTTTGAACGGGCGTTGAAGGTGGAGTGCGCGGACCGGGACTTTCACAAGGGCATCGAGTTGATCCACCAGCGGCTGGCGGATACGTTGAAGCGGCAGGGGCTGGAGCCGATTGAGACGGAGGGGAAGAGCTTCGATCCGAATCTGCATCACGCCATTGAAATGGCGAAGACGGAGGATGCGGAGGACCAGGCGATTCTGGCGGAGTTTCAGCGCGGCTACAACTTCAAGGGGCGGTTGTTGCGGCCGGCGATGGTGAAAGTGGCGGTGCGGCCGTAAGCGGGAGCGACGTTGTCAAAGCCTGATTACTACGAACTTCTTGGCGTGGGGCGCGATGCCGACGAGCCGGCGCTGAAGAGCGCCTACCGGAAGATGGCGCTGAAGTATCACCCGGACCGGAATCAGGGGGACGCGGCGGCGGAGGAGAAGTTCAAGCAGGCGGCCGAGGCGTACGGCGTTCTGAGCGATCCACAGAAGCGGGCGGCGTATGACCGGTATGGCCATGCGGGCCTGCAGGCGGGCGGCGGCGGCGCCGGCGGCGCGGGATGGCCGGGCGGATTCGATGCGGGCCAGTTTGTGGACTTCCAGGATATCTTCGGCGACATGCTGGGGGATCTGTTCGGGGGCGGCGGCGGCCGGGGCCAGCGGCGGAGCCGGGCGCATCGCGGGGAGGATCTGCGGTACGACCTGCAGGTGGACTTCGAGACCGTGATGAGGGGCCGGCAGGCGGAGATTCTGGTGCCGCGGATGGAGGCGTGCAAGCGGTGCGCAGGGTCGGGCGCGGAGAAGGAAGACGGGTTGACGGAGTGCCCGACGTGCCGGGGGCGGGGCGAGGTTGTTTATCAACAGTCGTTCATTCAGGTGCGGCGAACGTGCGGGACTTGCGGGGGGCGGGGGAAGATGATCCGGCGCCCGTGCAAGGAGTGCAAGGGCGAGGCCTTTGTGCGGGCGGAGCGGAAGTTGAAGGTGTCGATTCCGGCGGGGATCGACAATGGGACGCAGCTTCGTGTGAGCCACGAGGGGCAGCCGGGGGTGAATGGGGGTCCTCCAGGGGACCTGTACGTGGTTCTGCGGGTGGCGGAGCACGACTTTTTCGAACGCAGCGAGAACGATCTGCACTGCACGCTGACGGTGAACGTGGCGCAGGCGGCGCTGGGGGATGAGCTTCGGCTGAAGACGTTCGACGGCGAGGAGACGCTGAAGCTGCCGGAGGGGACGCAGCCGGGGACGCGGTTCCGGATTCGCAGCCGCGGCGTGCCGAGCGTGAATGGGCACGGGCGGGGCGATCTTTACGTCCATATCGATGTCCGGATTCCGCCGCGGCTGTCGCGCGATCAGCGGAAGCTGTTCGAGCAGTTGCGGGAGACGCTGCCGTCGACGGGCGCCGAAGACGACAAGGGTCTGCTGGACAAGGTGAAAGAGTATTTCCTCTAGGCTGCCGCCATGTGCCGGAGCATCAAGGTACTTCGGAAGCAGACGCCGCCGGCCACGCCGGTGGACATGCAGGCGGCGGCGCTTCAATTTGTGCGCAAGGTGAGCGGGTTTCGCAAGCCGTCGAAGGCGAACCAGCCGAGTTTCGACGCGGCGGTGGCGGAGATCACGCAGGCGACCGAGCGGCTGCTGCGCCGGCTTGAGCCGGAGGACCGCGCACCATAGCCGCGGCGGCGCGTGTAGTCTGGATACATGTTGTCCGCGCGCGGGGCTCGTTACCGGATCGCTTTGGGCGCGGGGTTCCTGCTGTTGCTGGCGGGCTGGGGGTATGGGCAGGCGGGGGGGCGGGTGTGGGCCCGCTATGAGCACGAGATGCAGGATGCGGTGGACGATCCGCCGGATGTGGACCGGAAGGGTGAGTTCGCGTTGGGGCGGCTGCGATACCGGTCGCCGATGGACCGGGGCCGGTTTTATTCACGCTGGGGGATCGACTGCAACAAGGGCGACCGCCTGTTCATTGGCATTCTGCACCGGTTGACGCGTGTGGACACGGCTCCGATTGAGACGATTGTGGATGTGAGCAGCGATGCGATGTTCGACCATCCGTTTCTGTTCGCGGTGTCGGTGGGGGACTGGCGGCTGGCGCCCGCGGAGGCGGCGCGGCTGCGGCGGTATTTCGACCGGGGCGGGTTCCTGTTTGTCGACGATTTTCACAACGACCGGGAGTGGTCGATTTTCATGGACGGGATGCGGATGATCGATCCGGAATCGCATGCGGTGGAGTTGGAGGACACGGATCAGGCGTTCAGCGTGGTGTTTCCGTTGAAGGAGCGGTTCCGGGTGCCGGGGGCGAACGTGGTGCACGGATCGGGGATTGAGCGGGGCGGCATAGAGCCACACTGGCGGGCGATTCTGGATGGCAAGGGGCGCATCATGGTGGCGATCTCATTCAACCAGGACATTGGCGACGGCTGGGAGTTCGCCGATGAGCCGCAGTATCCGGAGAAGTACTCGTCGATGGCGATGCGGCTGGGCGTGAATTACGTGATGTATGCCATGACGCACTGAGCGTCAGCGGGGCTGGATGCGGACGACGCCTTCTTCAATGCGGGCGTCGCGCACGCCCGGAAAGCCGGGTTCGATGGCACGAAGGAAGATGACGTAATCGTTGCGCAGGCGCTGGCGGGCGCCGATGATGCCATAGGCCGGGGTATCGAAGAGTTGGCCGCGGGTGATGGCGTTGCGGAGCCCTTCGGCGTGGGGCGAGTTGCCGAATTCGATGCCGCGGGCGATGGCCTGGCCGTTCCAGGGGGCGAAGGTGTTGCCGCGGTTCTCCTGCCAGTCGGCGAGCCAGGGGTTGGTGGCCGCGGGCATGAGATAGCCGATGAGCAGACGGTGGCCGGTGTGGTGGAGGGTGAAGAACTGCTGGTCGCGCGCGGGGTCCAGGCGGAGGGCGTAGTAGGTTCCGCTGGCGGGTTCGGTGAGCATGGGGCGGAGATCGACCGGCTCGCCGTCGCGGGCGAGCGCCGTGGGCCAGGTGAACTCCTGATCGGGCTGCAGGGCGCGTCCGCCGCCGGAGCCGCGGGTTGCGGAGACGTCGAGCATGGTCTTGCCGGGTTCGGTGAAGGGCGGGCCAAAGGTGGCGTGCTGCATCCACTGGAAGGGGCGGTCGAAGTCCGCGAGGTTTTCGATGGTCTCCTCGACGTGGATCTGGGGAAGGCCGCGCGGAAGGAAGACCCGGCGGGAGACGCGATAGAGGGTCTTGGGGAGATCGGCGCCGTAGATGAGGGTGATGCCGGCGGCGTTGGCGAGTGACGTGATTTTCTTCCATTCGACCACGGGGGCTTCGCCGTGATTGCCCAGACCGGCGGCGAACTCTTCAGGCGATGAGGGACCGTAGTGCGGGAAGCAGAGCAGGTGGCCCATGTAGCCGCTGGCGAGCCATTTGTGGGAGGCGGCGCCGTAGAGGGCGTCGTCGGTGGCGGGGTTGTAGAGAAAGGGCTCCTTGGTTGGGTAATGCGGGACGCGGAAGGGGTTGAGGGTGAGGAGATCGCCGCCTTCCAGGAAGCGGGCCTCGGCGATGTGGCCGCCGCCGCGGAGGAACGCGGCCCGGATGATGCCATTGGCGAGAACCCAGGCGTCGCGGCCGTGGAATTTCTCTTCGTGAAGCGTGGCGGCGGGGACGATGGCGGCGCTCAGAAATTCGATGCGGGGGGCGCCCGGGAGTTGGACGGACCAGTGATGGTCCGCGTTGATGCGGGGGCGTTCAGGGCCGCGATAGCCGCGGGTGCGGAGGCGGTGGTGAGTCTCGTGGACATCGGCGACGGCGAGCGCGATGCGCTGGAGTCCGGCGGATTCGGCGACGGCGAGTTCGAGAAGGTGGGCGTGGGGGCCGGGGATGCGGAGGCGGATGGCGCGAAGATCGCCGGGCTTGGGTTCGACGCGGGAGTGTTCGGGAAGGCCGAGCTGATCGCGGTAGAAGTGGAGTGCTTCACCGAGGCGCGCCCGGGGGATGGCGAGAGCGATGTGGTGGAGGCGGGGTGCGGCACCGGAGGCGGGGGGCTGGGAGGCTGGAACGAAACGGATGAGGACGCCTTCGGGGTCGCGGAGGGGTTCGGCGGTGAGGCCGCGGGCGTTGAGGTAGCGGCGGAGGGCTTGGGGGTCCTGGGTGTGGAACGCGATTGCCGGGGGTCCGGGGGCGGTGATCTGAACGGTTTGGCCGGCCAGGAGGAAGAGGCCGGGTTGTTGTTCCTGGAGGCCGAGGAGACCGGTGTAGAAGGCTCGGGTTTTGACGAGGTCCAGTGAGCCGTGTTCGACTTGCGCGATGCCTTCGAGGGGCGGGGCTTGGGCGGTGAGGGGGGCCGCGGCGAGGGTGAGCCAGAGGCAGTGTACGGCGAGCGGGGGCACGCATGTTACGCTACCAATTTATGAAAGCCGCTTGCATCCATGAATTTGGAGCTCCCGATGTTCTGCGTTACCAGGACGTTCCCGATCCGGTGATGCGGGCCAACCAGGTGTTGGTCCGCGTGAGGGCGTGTGCCCTGAATCATCTCGACTTGTGGGTGCGCGCCGGCATCCCGGGATTGAAGCCGGCGATGCCGCACATTCTGGGCGCCGACATCGCGGGTGAAGTGGTGGCGGTGGGCGATCTATGCCAGCGTGTGCGCGTGGGCCAGCGGGTAATTGTAGCTCCGGGCACCAGTTGCCGGCAGTGCCTGAAATGTTTCGAGGGCCGCGACAACGAGTGCGCGAAGTACCGTGTGCTGGGAACGGCCATACCGGGCGGCAACGCGGAGCTGATTGCGGCGGAGGAGTACGGGATCATTCCGATTCCCGACGATTTGCCGTTCGAGGCGGCGGCGGCTTCGCCCCTGGTGTTTCTGACGGCGTGGCACATGCTGTTCGACCGGGCCCGCCTGCAGCCGGGCGAGGATGTGCTGGTGCTTTCGGCGTCGAGCGGCGTGGGCATGGCGGCGATTCAGATCGCGAAGCTCCTCCACTGCCGGGTGATTGCGACGGCGGGGGGCGATGAGAAGATGGCGAAGGCGCGGGCGCTGGGGGCCGATGAGGTGATCGATCACTACGCGCAGGATATCAGCGCCGAGGTGCGGCGGATGACCGGCAAGCGGGGCGTGGATGTGGTGTTCGAGCATGTGGGGCAGGCGACGTGGAACGCGAGCATGGCGTCGCTGGCATCGACCGGCCGGCTGATTACCTGCGGCGCGACGACGGGCCCCGATTGCCGGGTGGATCTGCGGTTCCTGTTCAGCAAGCACCAGACGGTGGGCGGCTGCTACATGGGCTCCATGGCGGAACTGCACAAGGTGCTGGGCTACATCTTTCGGGGCAAGATGAAGCCGGTGGTGGATAGTGTTTTCCCGCTGGCTGAGGTCCGCGCGGCGCACGAAAGGATCGAGGCCAAGCAGCAGTTCGGCAAGGTGGTGGTGTTACCGTAGCCGGGCTTCGATCTGGCCGACGGCGCCGCGTGCAACCCGGGCCAGGTTGATGGCCGGCAGGAAGCCGAAGCCGCGCGCGCCGGCGCTGATCTCTTCGTCGGTGGCGGCGATGGCCCGGAGCGGGTCGAGGTCGGCGGCGGAGCCGAGTTCGGCGAGGATGCGGATGGCCATGAGACGGCTGGCGACATCGGGTTGCTGGAGCAGGCGGCGCGCGATGGGGGCGAGCTCCGGGGTCCTGTTGCGCAGGGCGATTTCGATGGCGAGGAAGCCGGCGCTGGTGCGGGTTTTCGCCAGATCGAGCAGGTGGGGCGTGGCGGCGCTGCCGGGATACTGACCCAGGGCCTGCACGGCGCCGGTGGCGACCACGAGATTGGTGTCGCGGGCGGCTTCGGCGAGCCGGGGCAGGGACTCGGGTGCGGCAAGGAAGCCAAGCATGTCGGCGGCAACGGCGCGGACATCGGGGTTTTCGTCCTGAAGCGCGTCGTGGAAGTGTCCGATGGCCCGGGCGTCGCGCAGATTGCGGGCGGCGCAGGCGCGCACCTTTTCGTGAGCCAAGAGGCGGCGCATGGACTGCAGCGTCTGGGCGTCGTGGGCGCCGTTCAGGGCAAAACAGGCGTCGTTGCGCTGGGTGGCGTTGAGCTTCTCATCGAAGAGACGTTCCAGGTTGCCGGGGGTCTGGAGCGCGGAAGCTAGGAGCAGCAGGGGGATCATGATCCGGGCTCCAGTCCGGCCAGTGTCTGGCGCGCGATGGCCGGTTGGTTGAGTTCCGTGCCAAGGTTGAGTTCGAGAGCGCGGCGCAGGTGGCGGACGGCGTCCGCGTTCTTGCCGAGCGCCTTGGCGATGAGGCCGGCGTGGTAGTGGAATGACGCTTCGGGGGTCTCCATCTTAAGCGCCTTGGCCATGGCTTCCGCGGCTTCCTCGAAGCGGCCGTTTCGATAGAGGACCCAGGCGAGCACGTCGTAAGTGAAGACATCCTGGCGGAACTCGAGTTCGGCTTTGGCGAGTTCGAGCGCGCGGGCTGGTTTGTGATTGCGATCGGCGTAGATGAGGGCGAGGGAGCGGTTGGCTTTTTCCCCGTTGGCCTGGCCCAGCTTGTCGATGGTATCGAGCAGCGCCAACTGGCTGGCGGCTTCCTTCTGCTGGCCGGCCTCGCGGTAGAGATCGTGCAGGGCGGCGGCGTATTCCGGCAGCGGGGTGGCGGCCTGGGCGCGTTTGTAGAGAGCGATGGCTTCGGCGGAGCGGCCGGCGCGGGCGGCAAGGCGGCCTTGGGCGGCGAGCGCGGGGTGATAGTTGGGGAAAACCTTGGCGGCCGCGGTGAAGGAGTTTTGCGCGTCATCCAGACGGGCGGCGCGGATCTGGAGATTGCCGAGTTCGACGAGAACCCAGGCGAGGTTTTCACCGGCGCTGCCTGAGTTTGCCGCGGTGCGCATGAGGTCGAGGGCGCCGTTCAGGTCGCCGGCTACGAAGCGGTACCAGGCGGCACGGTTGTAGCTGGCGAGATCGGGCCGGAGGTCGGCCATCTTCTGGTAGGCTTCGGCGGCGCCGTCGTAGTCACCCCACTCGATGAGGGCGTCGCCGAGGGTGCCCCAGTTCCAGGGGTCGCCGGGGGCGACGCGGGTGAGGGTGCGGGATGATTCGATGGCTTTCTTGAACTCGTGGCGTTCGAGATAGATTTCGGTGCGGAGACGGCGGGCTTCGTAGTTGGAGCCATCGGCGCCAAGAACCTGATCGAGGAGTTTCGAGGCGCGTTCGGAGTACGCGGAATCCGTGGTTTCGCGCGTCTTCTGCAGGTATGTGGCGGCGAGTAGGTTGCGGTAATGGAGATTGGCGGGCTGGGTTTCGGCGAGGCTCTGATAGAAAGCGATGCGCTCATCGGTCTTCATGCGCGCCACCTGATCGGCCATGGCGCGTTCCTTCATGGCGGCGATGACCCGATCGGGCTCCGGTTTCTGGGCCAGCGCGGCAAGGGCGGTGAGGGTGAGGAACAAGGGGGTCTTCATGAAAATCTCTCCAAAAAACGAGGGGTGGGAAGGCCCACCCCTCACAGCAAGGTGACACTACAACTTCATTTATTGGTGTCCATGCCGCGGCCGTTGGTGCCTTCCTGCTGGCTGTGGCGATAGCCGGCGTGGGGAGCGGCGTGGAACGGGAAGCGGTCAAGGTAAGGGACGTCGTTGGAGTTGACGCCATCGCCGAGCGGCGGGGCGTTTTCGAAGCCGCGCACGAGAACGCCGGCCAGGGCGCGGAGGCCGATATCGACGACGTCATCGCCGATGCGGCGGCCGCCGAAGGGCCAGCCGGCGAGATCGCCACCCAGCGGTCCCAGGCGGTGTTGGCCGGCGGCGGGCGTGGGCGGGATGGTGAGGTCGATGCGGGTGATGTCGGGGACGTAGACGCCGAGCAGATCCATGCGCGGGGTGGGCGGGACGTTGAGGTTGAAGACGCCCTTCAGGACGCCGCTGACGAAGAAGGGGTCGCCGATGAACTGGGCGAACTGCCGGTCATTGGCGGGTTCGCTGCGGTTCCAGCGGTCCTTCATGGGGAGGGGGATGAGGGCTTCGACGGTGAGGGGATTGCCCACGCGGTCGATCTGGACCCATTCGCCGAAGTGCATGGGGTCGGCGGGGCTGGGGCGGACGGTGACGAGGCGGCGGTGGGTGGTGGCCCAGCCGGCGATGCGTTTGGCGGCATCGGGGCTTGAGGCCGTGGGGACGGTGCCATCCGCGGTGAACATGGAGATGGGGGCTTCAATGGCGATGACGCTGATGTTGTATCCGGCGAAGCCATCGACCGCGCGGGGGAACTCGCCACCCTGGCCCTGGTCGGCGGGGCCGGCGAGAACGGGTGCCGGGGCACGGAAGTTGAGGGTGTCGAAGGTGGCGCCGCTATCGAAATAGAAGGCGTCATCCCGGGGGCCGGCGAAGATGCGCATGCCGTTGGCGAGTTCGAAGACGGCGGCCTTACCGAGTTTCTCCTCATAGTTCGGCGTGGACTTAGGACCCATGTTGGGCGGGGCGACAACGAGCATGCGGCCGTTGCGGTCCGTTTCAAACGAGGTCTGCTGGCCGGTGCGGAGGTTGCGGAGGACCACGACGTAGCTTTGCAGAAGGAGCACTTCCGGGCCGTCGGGGGCGCTCACCGCGCCGAAGTATGAAACGAAGGTGGGGTTTTCGCGCAAGGTGGTGCGGAAGACGATGTCCACCTGCATGTCGGGCACGCCATCGAGGCCGCGCGAGTTATTGATGTTGAAACGGTAGATGCAGCTATCGGAGAACTTGTAATAGCTGGGCCCGTTTTGGGGATTCTGGAAACCCTGGGCGGAGAGGGACATGACAATGCGGTCCGAACGGCCCGCCTCCCAGCTCCGGAACAGGTAAAAGTCATTGAGATTAGCCCGCTTTTCTCACGGCATCTGATCGCAGCCCAAACTGACGCCGCGGACAAGCTCGAAATGACTCGTGCGGATCCTCCGCGGGTGTCTCGGTCAGAAATTTGCGGCAAAATGGCTGCCGCA
>VFZY01000136.1 GCA_016870915.1 Acidobacteriota bacterium
CGATGGTCGAAAGAAGCCATCCGCAGGCACTGGCCCGCCCTCGGAAAGGGGATTCTGATCAAATCCGGCACGGGAGTGAGGCGTTGGTGTATACTGTCGGGGTCCGGGAGACCCAAAATGGAAATCCCGGTTGAGAGAATTGCTTCCTGCCATGATAGTACAGCCCAGGATGCCAGGACTCGCGGACGGCCATCGGCACCGCGGTGGGAGTATGTTACTGCACATTGAGATCATCAAACGGAAGGATGGGCTGGGTTGCTGCGCTGTACACTGCCCGATGGCAGTATCACCTGGCAGAAGCAGCCGCGGCGGCATGCGGTGCACTTCACTCACCACCATCTGACGAATTTCGCGATTGAAACGGCGCTGGGATACCAGCGCGGCTTTTTCGGGTCGCTGCGAGCGGATCTGTTCCGGCGGTGGGCCGCCCTACCGGAGGGCGGCAGGCTGTCGCTGGATTTCGGCGGGGCGGGCAGTGACCGAAATGCGGCTTAGTGCACCGTGCGGGTCTTACGGTTCATGTAGTCCATCAGGAGGTAGCGTCCGAGATTCGTTGGGTTGGCGAAGTAGGCCTTGCCCCGGCAGAGCTCGGTGACTTTCTGCACGAAGCTCACCAGGCCGTAGTCGCTGGCCAGCATGAAGGTATTGATCAGAATGCCCTGCCGCTTGCACCGGCTGACTTCTTCGAGCGTCCGGCTGATCACCAGCGGATCAAGCCCAAAAGCGTTGCGGTATGTGCGGCCATCGTCAAGGGTGAGCGCCGAAGGCTTCCCGTCGGTGATCATGACGATCTGCTTCATGTCCTTCTTCTCGGCCGCCAGCAGGCGCTGGGCGAGAATGAGGCCGTCACGCGTGTTGGTGTAATAGGGTCCGACGCGGGCGCGGGCGAGTTCATTCAGACGAAGCTCCTCGGCCGAGTCGTGGAAGAGCACGCAGCGCAGACTGTCGCCGGGATACTGGGTGCGGATGAGATGGGCCAGCGCGAGCGCCACCTTCTTGGCCGGGGTGAAACGGTCCTCGCCGTAGAGGATCATCGAATGCGAGCAGTCCAGCATGAGGACGGTGGCGCAGGAGCTGTGATACTCGGACTGGTGCACGTGCAGGTCGCCGTACTGCAACTCCAAGGGAAGGCGCAGGCCCTCGCGCTGGATGGCGGAAAACAGAGTCTGGCTGACATCCAGGTTCAGGGTGTCGCCAAACTCGTAGGGCCTGGAGGCGCCGCTCGATTCGACCCCCGTGGCAAGGTCGCGGGTGGCATGGGCGCCAAAGCTTGAGCGGCCGAGCGACCCAAGCAGATCTTTGAGTGTCTTGAAGCCCAGGAAATCGAGCGAGCGATCGGTCACCTTCACTTCCACCGGACCGTTTGACGCGGCTCCCTGAGCCGGGCCATCGAGCGAGACGTAGCCCTCTTCGGCCAGCTTGCGGACCAGGCGCGTGAGGAACTCGTCGAGTTCGGGCGCGGTCATGCGTTCGATGGCGCGGCCGATCTCCTCGGCCCGCTCCGGCGTGAACAGCTCACGGTTCAGAAGGGCTTGAAGGATGGCTTGCTTCAGGGCTTCCAGGCTGTCCGGGTTGAGTTCCTGCAGGCCGAACTCGCCGTAGGGATCCTCAAAGCCGCTGCGCAGGAAGAAGTCCGCGAGTGCCTGCAACAGGTCTTCGGCGTCGATGCCCAGATCGCCGCCCTCGTACCGCGAATAGTTGATCCAACGCATGGCAGGCCGATCCGAGTGTACCAGCTTGACGCCGGATCTTGTACGATTGCCGTTGTGATTGCCCATGCAAGGCGGGTGGCCCTGATGGTGACGGCGGCGCTGACTCCGACGTACGCCGAATCGGCCTTGAACCCGTGTGCGCGGTGTCACGGGGCTGCTGTGGAGGCGTATCTGCGCACCTCCATGGGGCGGTCGTTCGGCGAAGCGGCGCCCATGGCCGGCGCGCGTCAGGCACGCGGTGTTCAGGTGACGGGCACGATGCACCGGTTGGCGGACACAGCGGCCCGAAAGGTGGATTACCGGATCGGGTCCGGGGATCGCGGCAGCTCGTTTCTTTTGGCACGGGGAGACGCGCTGTTCCAATCGCCGGTCTCCTGGTATGGGGCGGCGCGGCGATGGGATCTCTCGCCGGGTTACTCTCCGGATATGGCGGGGGCATTTCGCCGCCGTGTGACTGACGATTGCCTCTTCTGCCACACGTCCACGGGGCGCCAACCCATTGGCTGCGAGCGGTGCCACGGCCCCACAGCCGCGCATCTGGCACAGCCTACGGCGGCCAACATCGTGAACCCCGCGAAGCTGAGCGCCGCAGCGCGCGACAGCGTCTGCGAGCAGTGCCACCTGGCGGGCGAGGCACGCATTCCGCATCCTGGACGTTCCTTTGACCGCTTCGCGGCCGGGCAGCCGCTGGAGGATACGTTCACGGTGTACGTCCGCGCCGGAGCGCCGGCCGGCAATCAACCGCTCCGTGTGGTGAGCCACAGCGAACAGCTTGCCGCCAGCCGGTGCGCGGCCGAATCCGGGGGAAGGCTTTGGTGCGGCACCTGCCACAATCCGCACCGGGAATCGGCCACGGTGGCGCGGCGCACGGCTTGCCAGGGATGCCACCGGACCGAGCATGCGAGGAAGGCAACGGATTGTTCCGGGTGCCATATGCCGAAGCGGGGGACGTGGGATGGGAGCCATACGGCGTTCACCGATCACCGGATCGCCCGGAGGCCGGCGGAGGCAGGTTCCGGAAGAGCGCCTGTTACGGCTCTGGTCCCGTGGCGGGAACCTCCACCGGCGATGGCTCGGCGCGGGCTGGGCCTTGCCTTCATCAGCGTGGCGGAGCGCGATGGCATCGCAGCGCACGGCGTGGAGGGGCTGAGGCTGCTGGAGGGCTTGCTGCAGCCTGACCCGGCCGTGGACGCGGCGGTGGGCCTGGCGCTACTGCGGCGCCAGCAGGCGCCACGCGCGCTTCCACGCTTTGCGCGTGCCGCGGCGGCGCAACCGGACTCAGCCGAGGCGCGGACGAATCATGCCGCGGCACTGGCGGCATCGGGCCGGTTCGCGGAAGCGAAGCGCGAAGCCGCGGCGGCAATCCGGCTGGATGCCCACTGGGAGGCGGCCTACCGCCTGTTGGCGGAGTTGCACGCGCTGGAAGGCAATGCGGCGGAACGCGATGCCGTGCTGGCGGCCATGGAGCGCATGCTGCCGTGAGGCTGATCCTGCTTCTGCCGTTGGCGGGTCTGTTGATGGGCCAGCACCCGCCCGAAATCGATGCGCTGTACCGGGCCCGGAAGTTTGCCGAAGCCGCCCGCCGTCTGGAGAGCCATCTGGCGGCCCGGCCCGGCGACGTGAACGGAGGGTTGCTGTTGGGGTTGTGCTATCAGCAATCGGGCGAGTTGGAGAAGGCGGAAGCACGGTTCCGGGCGGTGGCGGCGGCGCGTCCGCGCAACGGCGCGGCGCACTTCCACCTGGGGCGAGCGCTGTATCTGCGGTCGAAGCTAAGGGAGGCGGAGGCGGAGGCTCGCAAATCGGGGGAACTGGGTGAGCCGGTGGCGCGGGTGCGCAACCTGCTGGGGCTGATTCTGGCGGCCCGTGGGGACCCGGCTGCGGCACTGCCTCACTACGCTCTGGCGATGGAAGCCGATCCCCGGTTCGGTGAAGCGCACTTCAACGCCGGGGTGTCGTTGTTCCGCCTGGGGCGCTTCGCGGAGGCCGCGGCGCGGCTGGATGAGGCGATCCGGCTGCAAGGCGGCGATGAAGCGAAAGCGTATCGCGGCCGTGTGGCGGCGGCGCTGCGCGAGGCGCGCCCGGGTGGAACGGCGGCACCGGGGGTGCGGTTCACCGACGTGGCGGCGGAGGCCGGCATCCGGTTCCGCGTGGACCATCGCCCCACGCCGGAACGCCGCCTGCCGGAGACGATGCCCGGCGGTGTGGCGGCATTTGACTATGACAACGACGGCCGGATGGACCTGCTCTTTACCAACCCGAACGGTCCACACGCGCTGTATCGCAACCTGGGCGGGTGGCGGTTTGCGGACGCGACGGCAGCAGCCGGACTGGGTGCGAACCCGGGAACCATGGGCGTGGCGGTGGGCGATTTCGACGGCGATGGCTGGAGTGACGTGTTCCTGGCCGGGCTCCACCGGAATACGCTCTACCGCAACACGGGAGGCCGCTTTGTGGATGTGACGAAGGAGGCGGGCCTGGCACACCACGGCTGGGCGACGGGCGCGGCCTGGCTGGATTACGACTCGGATGGGCGCCTGGATCTGTTCATCGTCAACTACGTGCGTTGGGACCCGGCCCAGGAGCCTTACTGCGGGGACCCGACGGCAGGGTTTCGTGTGTACTGCCATCCGCGCCACTATCGGGGACTGGCGAACACGCTTTACCGCAACCTTGGTCCAGACCTTGGTGTTAGCGGGGGTGGTGACCGGTTTGCCGACGTTTCGGAGGCATCCGGGATCGCGGCGCATGTGGGAAAGGGCATGAGCGCGGCCGTGGCGGACTATGACCTGGACGGAATGCCCGACATCTTTGTGGCGAACGATGCGGCGCCGAACTTCCTGTTCCGCAATGCGGGCAGCGGGCGCTTTCAGGAGGTTGCGCTTCAGGCCGGCGTGGCTCTGCCGGACGACGGAAAGCCGGTTTCGGGCATGGGAACCGACTTTCGAGACTTCAACAACGACGGGCTGCCGGACCTGGCCGTGACGGCTTTGAACGGCGAGACCTTTCCCCTGTTCCGGGGGCTGGGGAAGGGGCTGTTTGCCGACGTCACATGGCAAAGCCGTTCCGGTGCGGCGACATTCCGGCGAGCGGGCTGGGGGGTGGCTCTGGCGGACTTCAACAACGACGGGTTGAAGGATCTGTTCAGCGCCAACGGCCACGTCACCGACAATGTGGAGGCGTTCTCGCATGAGACCTACCGGCAGGTGAACAGCCTGCTGGTGCAGCAGCCGGATGGCAGTTTCCGGGATGAGCCTGGAGCGTTCGCGGGTCCGGCGCGGGCGCATCGCGGGTCCGCCGTGGCGGACTTCGATCAGGACGGCCGGTTGGATATCGCGGTGAGCGCGTTGGGCGAGCCGGCGGAATTGTGGAGGAACGTGAGCGATGCCGCCGGCTCCTGGCTGCGGGTGGAAACCGTGCCTCGGGGAGCCGTGGTCCGCGTGGCGGGCCAGGTGAATTCCACCGGCACAGCGGTGGGATACGCCTCGTCCGCCGATGCGGGGGCCCATTTCGGACTGGGAGCGCGCCGGGATGCCGCGGACATCGAAATTGTGTGGCCCGGCGGAGCCGCGGAACGTCACCACCAGGTGCCGTTAAGGCAGGCAGTGACGTTCCAGCGGAGCCGTTAGCGTTAGCGGAGGAGGCGGCGGCGGCGAAGGCCAGCCACCACCGCAATGCCGGCGCTGAACAGGATGACGGAACCGGGTTCCGGAACCGGAGTGCTCAGGTTGGCTGACTTCAGCGTGCCTTCCACGATCAGGGCGTAGCGATCATCATCGGCGCGGTAGTTCCAGGGGTTGCCGTCGGTCCGTCCGGCGGTGATCCCGAGATCGCCGGAATCGTTGAACCGCCAGCTTCCGTCGAAATTCCCTTCGCCATCCGCGATCACCCAGTAGCGCGTGTTCGCCATCAGCATGGTGCCGCCGGAGGCGATCGCCTGAATGCTGGCGCCGGCAACGATGACGTTGATCGACTCAAGGGTGGCGCCGATCTCACCGGCGTTGTCCTCAGCCACGCGGATGGTAACCGGGCCCGCCCCGCCAGGGAGCGCGTCCAGTCCCAGGGTGAGGCTGGTCAGCCAATAGCTGCCCGCACCCACTTCAAAGGTGGTCGCCTGGTCGACGTCGCCAATGGTGCCGACGCCGGGGCCCTGGACAACCCTTCCACCCGCGGACTTTGGGAAATTGTCGAAAATGACCGCCCCTTGGGCGGCGGGCAAGAGCGCCAGCGCCGCCAGAAAAGGCAAAGTCCTGATATTCATTCGTGTCATTTGTGGTGACTCCTTCAGTTTTCAGTTCAGGTTCCGGCGCTTGTGCGGCCGGACATCCCGAGCGTATCAGCGGGACCGCCAAAAATCGGCACGAAAGCCTTACGAATTTCTTACGGATTCCTTCTAAACTATTCCAGTGCAAACACTTCGGGCCCGGCCTTTCCGGACCGGGCCCGCAAGCGATCCTTCAGCGGCGCGAGTCGGCTACCAGAGGAGCTTCAATCCGAACTGAACGTTCCGTGGACCGATCTGCGTGGAGCCGATGCGGCCGAAGTTGTTAGCGGCGACGTTGGTGACGGGGTCTCCGAAGACGACGCGGTTGAGGGGATTCGAGATCTCCAGGCGGAACTGCGCCGTGAGACCTTCCTTAATGCGCGTATTCTTGATGGCCGCGAAGGACTCATCCCGCCGCGCCGGACCGCGCACGTGGAGATACCGGGGGGCGGTGCCAAGCTGGCCGGCGGCCGGGGTTCCGAAGGCCTCGCGATTCAGGTAGAAGTCGCGAGCCGGGTCAAAATTGCCCATGCTGACGTTTGACCGGAGGTTGCCGGACAGCAGATTGGGCCGCAGGCCCGCATTGAAGAACGGCAGGGTATTGTTGATGCTGGGCGCCAGACGGTTGCCGGAGTTGTAGGCGTTCACCACCGCGATCTGCCATCCGCCCAGAAGCCTGGACGCCGGGCCCGCGGCGAGCCACTTCTGGCCTTTGCCGAAGGGAAGCTCATACATGAAGCTCATGGAGACGATGTGCGGCAGATCGCTCAGGTGAAATGCGCGCTCACGCAGCAGTTCGTCCTGCTTGCCGGGCAAGCCGTCGAACACGGCCGCATCGGTGAGGAACTTTGACCAGGTGTAGGCGAAGGTACCGCTCAAGCCGCGGCCGTAGCGCTTGTCGAGCTTGGCCTGGAACGAATGGTAGCTGGAATTGCCGTACGTGGACCCGTAGACGCTGACATTATTAAACTGCGGGAACGGCCGCAGCGCCTGGTTGACGGTGGCGCGGCCGCCCCAGAGCGTGGCAAACCCCGGGAACGGTTCGCGGTAACCGGCGGCTCGGGCCGCGGGCGAGTTGATGTTGCTGCGCAGCACGGCGGGATCCACGCCCCAGTACTGTTTGGGCAACTGGTTCAACTGCTGGCCTTCATAGAGATTGGTGCCTTTGTTGGCCACGTAGGAGACGCTGGCGGCAAGGTCGTTGGCCAGCTGATGCTCAATGGTGAAGTTCCACTGGGTCTTGTAGGGCAGGCGGTACTGGTCACGGAAGAGGGTGTTGACATTCTGGCCGTTGGCCGCGGTGGGGTCCGTGATGGGGGGCCGGCGGAAGTTCTGGGGGAAACCGCCATCCCAGTTGAATGCCGGCGTGATGCCGTTATCGGCGGTGTCGAACGCGGCGGTGGTGGAGAAGCCGAAGGCCGGCAGGCCCAAGCCCTGGTTGATGTAGTTGGAGTTGAAGATGCCCGCGCCGGCCCGGACCACCGTCCGGTTGGTGACACGGTAGGCAAAGCCGATTCGCGGCGCCGGGTTCCACTTCAGGATCTCCAGGTAACGGTTGCCGAAGCCCTGGGGGCCGCCGTAGACCATGACGCCGGGCAGGTTGCCCGCACCCGGGTTCGGTTTGCCGATATCGGCATAGGAGATGCGGCCCAGAGGATCGCTGTGCGGCACCACCATCTCCCAGCGGAAGCCCAGGTTGAGGGTGAGTCGCGAGGTGAGGCGCCAGGTGTCGTCGACAAAGAGGCCGCCGATGCGATAGCGGCCGCCGGGAATGGAGGACCGGAAGAAGCCGGTTCCGGCGAAGACTTCGCCCAGCAGGAAGCTGGCCCAGGCATCGCCTGAGTTCGCCACGCCCGGCTGCCCGGTGGATTCACGGCGGAACCGGAAGGTGCCGCCGCCGTTGCCGAAGTTGCGGTAATTGTCCTGGTGGCTCTGAACTTCACCGCCGAACTTAATGGTGTGATTGCCGCGGATGAGCGTGGCGGTGTCGAGCACGGTGAACGTATTGAAGTAGTTGTCGCTGGCGATGTCGTCGCCGTAGCGTGTGTAGCCCTCGGTGTCGAACAGAACCGTGGGGAAGAGGTCGTATTGCAGGCCGCGCAGACCCAGCTTGCCGCCGTTCGGCTGCAGCCAGCCTTTCTGGAAGCTCTGGCTGAAGTTCGGGTTCCGGAACCGTGAGAATCCCAGGCCGATGTGGTTGAGGGTGGTGGGCGTCAGGTTGCTATCGATGTTCACATGGATGACGCGGGTGGTGACCACCTGATCGTTGTAGTTGGCCAGCGCCGTGGTGTCGCCGACAGGGATGAGGCGCGACGGTCCGGGGCTCTTGGTGGAAGGCCGGTGCGTGGCGTTGAACACACCGCTGATGCGGTGGTTCGAGTTGAACATGTGGTCGATCTTGAAGCCCTGCGTCAGTTCGTCGGCGGTGGGGCTTCCCAGCGGAGCGATGCTGTTGTTGGCGAAGCCCGGCAGTTCCGGCTTGGGATGGAAGGGCAGCATCACCTGGCTCACCCTGCTCCAACGGCTTTGGGGAATGCGCCCGCCCGCGAACGGCATGCGGCTCACCTGGCCATTGGCCGCGGTGGCGTTGGTGGCCGGGTCAAAGATGGTGCGGGGGAGTTCGGCGAAGTCGCCTGTCTGCATGCGGGCGGTGGGCAGGGTATTCAGACCCGCCAGCGGACCGCCGCGGCGGATGGACTGATCGACGGAATAGAAGAAGAAGGTCCGGTTGCGGCCATCGTAGATCTTGGGCAGGTTGATGGGACCGCCGACGGTGCCTCCAAATTCGTTCTGTTTGAAGGGTGAGCGGACAGCAGGGAAGAAGCCGCGGGCGTCCAACTTCTCATTGCGGATGAAGTGGAACGCCGTTCCGTGCACCTGATTGGTGCCGCTCTTCATGGTGAAGCTGGTGATGCCGCCGAGGGCGTGGGAATACTCAGCGGAGTAGTTGTTGGTGATGAGCTTGAATTCGGCGATGGCGTCGACGGAGGGGTTGACCTCGGCGTCGTTGGAGAGGTCGCCGCGGGAGAGCGCGATGCCATCGTAATAGGTCATGTCCTGGAAGGCGCCGCCGCCGGAGATCGATTTGGTCCAGGTGCTGCGCGGGTCGACACCGGGCGAGAGCTTGATGAAGTTCGAAGGGTTCCGGATGCCGCCGCCGAGGGTGAGCGGCAGGTCGAGGAACTGCTTGCTTTCGACCACGACGCCGACGTCTGAGTTCTCGGTTTGAATGAGCGGCACTTCGCCCTGCACGGAGACGGTCTGGGTGACATCGCCCACGGCCATGGTGATATCGATGCTCGCGGTCTGATTCACCTGGATCTGGATGTTCTGCCGGGCCGCGGTCTGAAAGCCCTGCGCCTTCGCGGTGAGGTTGTAGATGCCGATGGGCAGGTTGACCAGCCGATACGCACCGGTGCTGGTGGTGACCGTTTCAAACTTGGCGCTTGTCGCTACGTGGATGGCCTCAATGGCCACGCCGGGGACAACGCCGCCGCTGGCATCGGTGATCAGACCTGAGATGGTGCCGCGATCGCCTTGAGCGAACGCCAATGCGGCCATCGCCGTCGAGAGCCCGAGGAGTCTGAGGGTCATGGTACGCCTCCTTTGGGAAGTACGTGCCAATGCTATCAGAACTCTCTCTCACGGGAAAGCGGCGGAATTGATGGCGGAATTGATGGTCAGGCGAGAATTCCGCGCACTACGTGGCCGCTCACGTCGGTCAACCGGAACTGCCTGCCCTGGAAGGGGTATGTCAGTTTCTCGTGGTCGACACCCAGCAGGTGCAGGATGGTCGCCTGCAGGTCATGCACGTGGACACCGTCCTCCGCCACGTTGAAGCCGAATTCATCCGAGCTTCCATGCGAATGCCCCGCCTTCACGCCGCCCCCCGCCATCCACAGCGAGAATACGCGGCCGTGGTGATCCCGTCCATAGTTGTCGCGCTTTAGCGTACCCTGCGCATAGACGGTGCGTCCGAACTCGCCGCCCCAGATCACGAGCGTATCCTTCAGCATCCCGCGCTGTTTCAGATCAAGGATGAGGCCCGCGGCCGGCTGATCCGTATCCCGCGCCAGGGCTGGAATCTTCTCGGTCAGCCCGCCATGGTGATCCCACCCGCGATGATAGAGCTGGATGAAGCGGACGTTCCGTTCGGCGAGCCTTCGGGCGAGCAGGCAGTTGGCGGCGAACGTGCCCGGCTTGCGCGCATCCTCGCCGTACAGCTTGAAAACGCTTTCCGGCTCCTTCGAGGTGTCCACCAGATCGGGAACGCTTGCTTGCATCCGGTAGGCCATCTCGTATTGGGCGATGCGCGTTTCGATCTCCGGATCGCCCACGCGCTCATGGAGGCGCCCGTTCAGCGACGCCAGGCCGTCCAGCATTGCCCGGCGGCTCTCCCGGGTAACCCCCGGAGGATTCGACAGGTGGAGCACGGCGTCCCCGGCGCTTCGGAACTGAACCCCCTGATAGCGGCTGGGCAGAAACCCGGCGCCCCAAAGCCTGGACAACAATCCCTGATCGGGCTGGCCGTTCCCCGGCAGCGAATTGAGCACGACGAACGCCGGCAGGTTCTGATTCTCGCTCCCCAGCCCGTAGTCCACCCAGGACCCCAGGCACGGCCGCCCCGGCAACTGGCTCCCCGTCTGAATGAACGTGATCGCCGGATCGTGGTTGATCGCCTCAGTGTGCATCGATCGCACCACGCAGATCTCGTCGGCCACCTTCGCGGTGTGCGGCAGCAGGCTGCTCAGCCATTGGCCGCTCTGCCCATGCTGCCCGAAGGTGTACATCGTGGGGCAGATCGGAAAGCGGTCCTGGTGCGCCACCATGCCTGTGACGCGCTGGCCGCCGAACACCGACGGCGGAATGTCCTTATCGAACATCTCGCGGATCGCCGGCTTGTGATCGAACAGATCCAGATGCGACGGTCCGCCCGACTGGAACAGGAAAATCACCCGTTTCGCGCGGGGCGTGAAGTTGGGAAAGACGTTCGCCGCGCGGGCCCCGGCGCTCAATAACGCGCCGAGCGCGGCGGTCCCCAGTCCATACCCGGCCCGGGCCAGCATCTCCCGCCGAGTCGCCGGGCGTACGTAGTTGCCACAATCCACGGCATCACCCCTTTGTGATCACTTCATCCATATTCAGTATCATGCCAGCCACCGCGGCGTAGGCCGCCAACTCCGCCGGGTCCATGGCCGGATCGGCGGGTGATGCCCCGGTGGCGAGCAGCGCCCGCGCGCCTGGGGCATCCGCCCGGTACGCCGCCAGCATGCGGTCGAGCGTCTTTAGCAGCACCTCGGTCTCATGGGCATCCGCGGCGCGGCCAGTGGCCAGACGGAACGCATGACGCAGGCGCCCCTCAGGCGCGCTGCCGCCCTCACGCAGAGCCCGCTCGGCCAGTTTCCGCGCGGCTTCCACGTAGATGGGGTCGTTGAGCAGCGTCAGCGCCTGCAGCGGCGTGTTCGTGGTCGATCGCCGGACGACGCAGAACTCGCGATCGGGCGCATCGAAAACGGTCATGGTGGGATGCGGAACCGTTCGCTTCCAGTACGTGTACAAACTGCGCCGGTAGAGATCGCCACCAGTGCTGGGCAGGTACCGTGTTCCGGGATAGTCCGCCGCGACCACAATGCCCTTGTAGAGGTCCTGCGGCTGATAGGGAAACACACTCGGCCCGCCGGTGCGATGCGTGAGCAAGCCCGCGATTTCAAGCGCCTGATCGCGGATCAATTCGGCGGGCAGGCGGAATCGCGGCCCGCGGGCCAGCAGCCGGTTTTCGGGGTCGCGCGCGATCAGGGCGCTCCCCGCCGCCGAATCCTGCCGGTAGGTTGCCGACAATACCAGCCGCTTCATCAGCGCCTTCACATTCCAACCCGAGTCCGCGAAGTCGCGCGCCAGCCAGTCAAGAACCTCCGGATGACTGGGAAACTCGCCCTGCAGCCCGAAGTTATCGCTTGTCTTCACCAGCCCCAGCCCGAACAGTTGCTGCCAGAATCGATTCACCACCACGCGCGCCGTCAGCGGATGGTCAGGCTTGGTGAGCCATGCGGCCAGCCCCAGCCGGTTCCTGGGCGCCCCTTCCGGCCACGTTCCAAGGATCGATTCCGGAACACCGGGCGTCACCTGCTCCCCGGGCGCATTGTAGGCGCCCCGCATCAGCACATGCGTCGGCCGCGGCGGGTGGAGTTCCTGCATCACCATCACGAACGGGGCCTCGCGGCGCAGCGCCAGCCACTCTTCCCGCAACGACGCCAGCTTCGCACGGTCACGCGCGAACTCCGCATCGGTCATCGCCAGGGAGGCGGCGCGCACCCATGCCTGCTCGCCCGGCGCCGCCACGTTCGCACGCATCCGCCCAAGGGCATACGGCAGCGCCCGGCTCTCAAACAGAGCCTCAATCTCGGGCCCGTTGAGCCCCCGGTTCCACAGGGCCACTTCATCCAGCCGGCCCGCGAAACGCTTGCCGTTCGGCGCGTTCTCCCACCCCATCCGGAAGCGGTAGGGCGTTGGCTTGTCGGTCTTCGCCTCCGGCAGTGCGAGCCCGTCATTCATCACGCGCACCGGGATCTCGCGCCCGTCGGCGAAGATCCTTACCCACGATGCATGCACCCTCATCGCGGTCTTGTCCGCCGCGCCGGTGTAGACCAGCGCCACGTGCCGCCACTCGCCGGGGTTGATGCGTGCGCCTTCCGACCGCACGCGCAGGGAATAAGCGGGGAACCTCTGGCTGAAGCGGAACTCCAGTTCACCGCCGGCGAGACGGAACTCCATTCCGCCTCCGTAGGTGGTGGAGGCTGGATTGCGCGCGTAGTCGATGGCGGAAAGCAGCGGCGCGTCTTCATCCATTGCGCTCGCCTGGATCCAGCCGCTGAAGGTGAAAGGTTCACGCCGGGACACCGGAAATCCCTTTCCAGGCGCTTGGGCCCCGGGGCCGGGCCCACCCGTGACGCACGCGTTCCCCGCGATGCCCTCGGCCAGCGTCAACCCATTGGCCGGTTCGAACTCGCCGGTTGTCTCGCAATGCACTTCCAGTGCGGCGCCCGCCGGAACCCCGGCGCGGGCGGCCACGTCGCGGCCTTTCCACACCCAGCGCTTCTCCTTGCCGGCAATCTTCGCCGCCAGTTGTGCGATTGCCCGCTCAAGCCCGGCGGCCTTTTCCTGCTGCTGCCGGGTGGGCGCGGCGATCATTGGCACGGCGTTGGAGACGCGGCCATCCTCGCCGATCTCGGGCACGCTGTTGAAGAAGGCGTAGAAACGGTAGTGATCGCGCTGCGTGATCGGGTCGTACTTGTGATCGTGGCAGCGCGCGCATTCAAGCGTCAGCCCCAGCCAAGCCATTCCGAGCGTGCGCACGCGGTCCGCCACGTACTCCACGCGGTACTCCTCGTCGATGATGCCGCCCTCGGAGTTGATCACGTGATTGCGTCCGAACCCGGTGGCGATGCGCTGATCGAGCGTCGGGGCCGGCAGCAGGTCGCCGGCCAGTTGCTCGGTGAGGAAACGGTCATAGGGCATGTTCGAGTTGAATGCCTCGATCACCCAATCACGCCAGCGCCACATCGATCGTTCCGCGTCGTTGTTAAAGCCGTGGGTGTCCGCGTATCGCGCGGCATCCAGCCAGTCCATGGCCATTCGCTCGCCATAGGCGCTGCGGCCGAGCATCCGGTCCACCGCGGCGCCGTACGCCGCCTCGCCACTCTTCCGGGCATCGCGCTCGAAGGCGTCGATCTGCGCCGGCGATGGAGGCAAACCCGTCAGATCCAGCGAGGCCCGCCGAAGCCATGCCCCGGGCGCAGCCGGCTTCGAGGGCCGCAACCCTTCAGCGTCAAGCCGCTTCAGGACGAAGGCGTCGAAAGGCTGTTTCGCCCAGCGGGGGTCGCTCACGGCGGGCTCGGCCGGACGCACCGCGGGCGAGAAGGCCCAGTGCCTGGCGTATTGGGCGCCCTCGGAGATCCAACGCTTGAGCATGGCCGCCTGCGCTTCGGTGAGATGTCGATTGGAAGCGGCCGGCGGCATGCGCAGGGCAGGCTGCGCCGCCGTGATGCGCTGATAGAGAACACTCTGCTCCGGCTTGCCGGGAACCACCGCCGCGCGCCCGTTCCGGATGGCGGCCGCCCCTTCGAAGGTATCCAGCCGCAGATTGGCCATGCGCTTCTTCGCGTCCTGGCCATGGCAGTGGAAACAGTTCTCGGAAAGAATCGGACGTACGTCGCGCCCGTACTCCAGCCGGCCGCTTTCGGCCGCGCGTGCGGCGCCGGCCGCGGCCAGCGCACACAGAAGAACGCCCGTGATCGTCTTCATCACCTTCTATCATCGCAGCCATCGATCATTGAAGTTGCGATGGTTCAGCGCTGAATCGCTCTTTGGCGATCAGAAGATGAACTTCAGGCTCATCGTTGCTTGCCGCTGTCCGTGACCCTTCTCGTCGACGATTGTCCCAAAAGCCGTCGCTGTCGGAGTGGTGTTCGGCGCCGCGAACTGCACGTGGTTGAGGGAATTGAACGTTTCGAGCCGGAACTGCGCCCGCATCCGCTCCCGAATCGCGAAGTTCTTGAACAGCGACAGATCAAAGTTGTTGATCCCATCCGCCCGTATGCCGTTGAACCGCGCACTCAACGTGCGGATGTTGTTCGCCAACTGGTTCTGCGGATTCCTCTCAAACCCCGCGTCCGTGTTGAACCAACGCTCGGCCCGCCGCTCGCTCAACGGCAACGCCACATCCTCCAACCTCCCCCGGAAGATCGCGTTGCCAAAGCCCAGGGCATCGCCGGTCTGGCCTTCAAACCAGCCCTGGAACTGCCAGCCTCCCACCGCTCCGTTCACCCAGCGGTTCGCGTTGCCCAACAGCCGCTTGCCCCGTCCCACCGGCAACTCATAGATGCCGCTCAAGACAAACCGGTGCGTGAAGTCCTGCGGAGAAATCACCTTTTGCAGATAAGGGTCCGTGTCATTCAGGTAGTCCACGGCTTCCATGAACTTCGAATACGTCCAACTCAACTGGAACGACAATCCCGCCGAGTAACGCTTCTCCGCTGAAAGCTGCAGCGAATGATAGTGCGAGTAGCCGGCCGGAAAATCCACCAGAATGTCCCCAAAGTGCGGATGCGGCCGCAACAGCTGCGCGCGCCCCACCCGCTGGTTCGCCAACCCCGTTCCCAGGTAATCCGGATGCCCGAAGAACGGACTGTTCACCTGCGCGCTCAAGAAATCGATGCGCGGCTGATCCCGTTCCGTCAACGTGGACATGTACTCCCGCGGCACCGCATTCACGTTTCGCTGCACCGGCAACTGCGTACCCCGGTTGCCCACATACGCCAGATCGAGCACTGTCTTCCCCGGCAACTCCCGTTGAATGGAGAGCGACCAACGCTGCATGTACGGGTTCGCCGGACGATCGTAGAAGAAGCTGATGCCGCGCCCCAGGAACGTCCGCAAGCCGCCCGCCGCGCCCTGGGCGCTTTCAATCCCGTTCGGAAACGGATTCGAAAGTGTCGCCACGTAGCTCTGCCCGTTGTTCAGCGAGGGAATCAGATTCGTCGGCTGATTGAACCCACCCTGGTTCACACCGTTCCGATCCACCCCTAAGACATCGAAGAAGATCCCGTAGCCCGACCGGATCACAGTCTTCTTGTTCAACGCGTACGCGATCCCCACGCGCGGCGCGAAGTTGTTCCGGTCCGCCTGCCACAAACTCCGCCCATTCCCCCCCACGCCCGCGAACGTCAACCCGCCGTTCAGCCGGAACGCCGACGCCGGCACCTCCGGAATCGGACTCCGCGCATACGCCGCAGCCACCGCCGCGTTGGTCGGATTCACGGCCCCTCCATCAAACCCACGGATCGAACGGTTATAACGCTCAAACGGCGGTTTCTCATACTCGTAGCGCAAACCCAGATTCACCGTCAGCTTCGAAGTCAATCGCCAATCATCCTGCCCGAAAAACGAGAGGTACGACGACTCCTCCGCCCTCGAAGCATTGTTGTTGATCACCCCGCCCGTCGGAACGCCAAACAACAAGCTCGCCAATCCCTGTCCCTTGGGCGACGCCGGCGAGTTATCCAGCGGACCGTTCGTGAATGTAGTCCCAAAGGCCAACTGCGGATTCACGAACCCGAACGCAAACCCCGTCTCGCGCTGCAAACGGTACTCCGAGCCATAGCGCATTGAATGGCTCCCCCGGATGTTCGTGAGTGTAATGGCCGCTGTGTGATAATTCGTCGTTCCGCGGCTCGGCGCGCCCAGCCCGAGCGCCGTGTAGTTATTGACGGTGGTCTGCGGAAAGATAATTCCCGATACATCCAGCTTCCGGCTGATCTCCGTCCGCAGCGACGCCGGCAAACCCAAGGCCGTGATGTCGAAGCCCGCCGATCCGCGCGTCGTGTTATCGCTCTGATAGGAGATGCCATAACGGATGTTCAACAACAGCCCCGCGCTGAACACATGCACATCATCGGCCACGATGCCCCATCCCGTTCGATCCAGGATGTCCTCGAAGATCGCGCCCGGCAGCGTATCGGTCTTATTGTCGTGCTGCGAATTGTTCCACCGCAGGAAGAAGCGGTTCTTCTCCGTGAACGTATGGTCCACCCGCTGCGTGACCGTGTAGTTCTCGCGGGCGATCTGCCGCGTCCGGAAGTAGTTCTGGCTCGCGTCCGCGGTGCCCGCCTGATTCGCCTCCGGATAGAACTTCAGCAGATTCAAAGCCACCGGATGAATCCGCGACGCCGGCACCACATTGTTCGGCAACGGCGTCCGCGCAAAGCGTCCGCCCGGCGCCGGCACGATCGAAAACGGATCGAATATCTGATACCGCGCGCCCAATCCATTCAACGCGCTGAAGTCGCCGCGGTGCTCCGCCGCCGTGGGCACCGTTCCCGTCAGGCTCAAGTTCCGCGTGATGTTCAAGTCCTCAAAGCCAAACGTCCAGAACGTCCTGTTGCGCCCGTCATAAATCTTCGGAATCCGCACCGGCCCCGACATCGTCACCCCGCCCCGCTGATGAAACCACGACGGCACGTTGCGGTCAAACTTCTGTTGGTTGATCGGCCCCGTCATTGGATCGTAAATGAAGCGGTTCGTGAACCACGGCACCGCCCGGATCCGCGAGTCAAAGTAGTAAACCGTCCCATGCAACTGGTTCGAGCCCGACTTCATCGACACGTTCGTCGACGCTCCCGCTGCATGGCCAATCGACGCGTCATACGTCGCCGTATGGATCTTGAACTCCTGCACCAGATCCTGCGGCGGCGAAAACACGGCGTTCCGGTTCGTCATGTTCGGCGAACCATCCACGCTCACTTCGCTTGAGCCGCCGCGCGTGCCATTCGCGATGATTCCGGTCGCCGCTCCGTTGTCCATCGGATTGCCCGCTGACCGGCCGCCGTTTGAAAGCACACCCGCCGCCAGGCGCGAAAGATAGAACGGATTGCCCCCCACCATCGGCAACTCGGACACCCGCCGCTCATCGATCACCACGCCGATCGAAGCCGTCGCCGCTTCCAGCAGCGGCGTCTCCCCTGTCACCACCACGCTCTCCGCCACGCTGCCCAGTTCCAAAACGAAGTCGAGCGTCAACCGGTCGCTCACCCGCAACTCGATCCCCCGGCGAACCGCCTTCTTGAAACCCTGCAGTTCCACCTCCACCCGGAATTGCCCCGGCAGCAGGTAAGGCAGTTCGAAATACCCCGAATCGTTGGTCTTCGTCGCCGACACCGTCCCGGTGGACGTCGATGTCGCCTTCACCGACGCGCCCACAATCACCGCGCCGGACGCATCCTTCACCTCCCCAATCAAGGTCGCCCGCGACTCCTGAGCGGCCAACGCTCGAACCAGAAAGAGAGAACTGAACACAATCCGAAGCAACATGGAATCCCCTACCCGGGATTTCCGTTTTGAGCTTCCCGGAGTGCATCAAGTATACCCCCACCGCCTGACTCGAAGGGCGTGTGGATCAAAACCGTGTGGATCAAAACCGTGGGTGTCAAAACGGGGCCTTCCGAGCATCGGCCCGTGCCTGAGGATGGTGGGCCGGGCTTCGGCGCAAGGACGAAACCCGGGATCCGTGTGTTTTGGTGGCTCCCGGCCGGCAGGACGCCCCAGCCAGGAGCCCGTGGTCTGGTATAAGAGCTTTCTCTACCGGGCGGCCCGTTGGAAACGGCGCATTGGGTGGCGAGGTGTCGGGAGAGCTCTGCAAACAGGCATGTTTGCGGTCTTCGTTCTTGTGCGATGGTCCGAAGAAGCCATCCAGGCACTGGCCCGCCCCCGGAATGGGGATTCTGATCAACTCCGGCACCGGATTGAGGCGTGGATTATATACTATTCGTAACGGAGTCCGGGAGACGCCGCATTCTGCCACCTAAAATGTCACCAAGAGGTCCCTCGTTGTGCCAAATGAAAAAGTAACCGAATTTTGCATGAGCCATCCGCCTCGGCCGAGGCGAACCGGGGTGCGCTGGTGGAATGGACATGCACTCACGCGAGCAGTACCTGGAAGCTCTGCGGGA
>VFZY01000137.1 GCA_016870915.1 Acidobacteriota bacterium
GCGTCCCCAATCGGTCCCGCTCACGCTGGGTCATCAGTAGCTGGTCCTCTTGCATCCTCCAAGCCTGAGGCTGTCAAGGGGACATTTCTACTTTGCTCTAAGGGGACATTATCACTTTGCTGTGACAGCACTTTCCTGAGTTTTTCGAACTGTTTCTCGCGCCGGGCCCCCACACGGGGCATCCTGAACCCGTGACATCATGAAACGGATGCGCATCGTTCCATTCCTTGCCCTGCTGGCGCTTGCCGCCCCCCGGACCCACGCCCAGGAACCCTGGGTGGCCACGCCGCTCACCGAAAAGAACTCCTTCACCGGCGAGATTGAAGGCCCCGCCGTGGATCGCGACGGCAACATCTTCGCCGTCAGTTTCGCCCGCAAACCCACCATCGGCCGTGTCACACCGGACGGCAAAGGGGAACTCTGGCTCGACATGCCCGAAGGCAGCACGGGAAACAGCATCCGTTTCGACCGCGCCGGCACCATGTACGTGGCCGACTACACCGGCCACAACGTGCTTCGGATAGACCCCCGCACGAAAAAGGTCGAAGTCTTCTCCCATGAGCCGCGCATGAACCAGCCGAACGACCTGGCCATCACCGCCAACGGCGAATTCTTTGCCTCCGACCCCAACTGGAAGGACGGCACCGGCCAGATCTGGCACATCAACCGCGAAGGGCGCGCCCGCCGCGTCGCGGACAACATGGGCACCACCAACGGCATCGACATCAGCCCCGACGGCAAGACCCTCTACGTCAACGAAAGCGTTCAGCGCAAGGTCTGGGCCTTCGATATCGGCTCCGCCGGCGCGCTCACGAACAAGCGCCTCCTCATCGCCTTCCCCGATTTCGGTTTCGACGGCATGCGCGTGGACGTCGATGGCAAGCTCTACATCACCCGGCACGGCAAAGGCACGGTGGCCGTCGTATCCCCCGCTGGTGTCCTCGTCCGCGAAGTGCCCGTCCTCGGCTCAAAGCCAAGCAACATCTGCTTCGGCGGGCCCGATGGACGCACCGCCTACGTCACGGAGATGGAGCATGGCCGGCTCGTCCAGTTCCGGACCGAACGGCCAGGCCTGGAATTCGAGCGCAACCGCCCCCGGGCGCCGCGCAACATTCGAAAGCTCGAGAAGTAGCCACGCGGTTCGCCGGCACCCGGGCATCGACGGCCAGCTCAACCTCTCGGGCCCGCTCAGGCAGCATGGCGTGAACCACAGGTGGACCGCCGGCTGCCGCTGCTGTTCCGGTGAAGGCGGCTGATATCCTAAGAGTTCATGATCCGGACCGGACTTCCGTTCCTGCTCGGCGCTTCCGTCCTAGCCTTGGCTGCGCCGGCGGTGGAATCGCTTGAGGAGATTCTGCGGGGCGCTCAGCAGCGCGTTGCCGCGGGCCGCCGCCTCTTCACCGAAGGCAACATCAACGGGGCGCGCGCCGAATTCGACCGCGCGATCGGCCTCATTCTAGCCGCCCCCGAAGCCACCGTCACGGCGCCGGGCGCCGAACGCCGGATCGCCGCCCTGGTCGATCAGATCTACCGCTACGATGTGGAAAGCCTCGGCGCCGGCGAATTCAACGCCGCCCCCGAATTTGACCGCTCCCCGTTGGATGAGATCCGTGAACTGACCTTCCCCATCGATCCGAAGCTGAAGAACCGCGTCCGCCAGGAAGTGGAAGCCACCGTTTCGCAGATTCCGCTCACCATCAACGATTCCGTGCTCAGCTTCGTGAACTACTTCTCAAGCGAACGCGGCCGCCGCACCGTGCTCTACGGCCTTCGCCGCAGCGGACGCTATCGCGACATGATCCAGCGCATCCTGGCCGAAGAAGGCGTGCCCCAGGAACTCATGTATCTGGCGCAGGCCGAATCTGGCTTCATGCCCCGCGCCGTCTCCTATCGCGCCGCCGTTGGCATGTGGCAGTTCGTCAAGTTCCGCGGCAACGAATACGGCCTCAAGCAGACCCCCCTCTACGACGACCGCCTGGACCCCGAAAAAGCCACCCGCGCCGCCGCCCGCCACCTGCGCGACCTCTACATGCAACTGGGCGACTGGCGCCTGGCCATGGCCGCCTACAACTGCGGGCCCGGATGCGTGGAACGCGCCGTTCAACGCACCGGCTACGCCGACTACTGGGAACTGCGCGAACGAGGCGCTCTGCCCAAGGAGACCCGGAACTACGTCCCCATCATCACGGCGATGACCATTGTTCTGAAGAACGCCAAGGACTACGGAATCGAGGACAAGGACCCCGATCCGCCCATGGTCTACGACACGCTCCAGTTGCCCACCGATACCAGCCTGCAGTTGCTGGCCGACATCCTGGATACCACCGTATCCACGCTCAAGGATCTTAACCCGGCGTTGCTGAAATCCACCGTGCCAGCGAACTACGATCTGCATGTCCCGCGCGGAACGGCTTCCCTGGTCCGGTCCGCCCTGGAGATGGTCCCGGCGGAAAAACGTTTGGGCTGGCGCGTCCATCGGGTGGCGCAGGGAGAAGATCTGGATACCGTGGCCCGCCTCTACAAGGTCACCTCGGCCGCACTCAAGACCGCCAATCGCCTGGACGATGGCGCCTGTGAACCCGGCGATCTGGTGGCTGTGCCCCTGGCTCCCGTGGTGGAGAAAGCGGTTCGCAAAGGCGCCGCCCGTGCCAGTGCCGGAACCCGTACCGCCACGCGGCGCAACGCCACCCGGACCAGTAAGACCAAGGCCAGGAAGAAGTAGCTTCCCCGGTTACCGCGCCTCGGCCAGCCGCGTCTCGTAGGCCTTCCTGGCGGCATCGTAGGTGCGCTCAGCTTCCCCGCGCTCTTCCAGGCGGATGCGCGGCATCTTCTGTTGCCGGCACTGCTCCACCGCCCGGACGCACCAGGCCAGGGACTCCTTCACGCGCACCGGGCTGCCACCCACAGTGACCCACACGGGATTGGTGTGAGCGCTGGGCAGCACGCGGTACGCCACCCAGGCCGAACGCGCGATATCCGCCTCCAGCGCCAGCTTGTGCGGACGTCCATCGGCGGCAACCTCAACGGTCTTCACCGCCTCGCCGTTCACAATCAATTCCACCTTGATGTTGTTCGACCGGCCCACCCGCGCCCGTTCGATATCCCAATACGGCTTCTGGTCGTAGGGGCGGCGTCGAAGCTCCTCGTCGGGCGTCTCGTTCAGCAGCGCCTGCACCGTGACGCTGGCCGTTACTTTGCCCGGTTTATCCAGCTTCAACTCGCTGGCCCCATCGCCCATCCGCGCGCCATTCACCTGAAAATCGATCAGGTGCGACTTGCCGTCGCTCACATAGTTGCGGCCCTCGCGCAGCCCCTGCACCCAGTCGCCATAATCGGCCGACTTCTGCCTAACGTAGCTGCGGCCCAGGCCCACGCGTTCGCCGTAGATGCAGGGGAAATCAGTCTCCCCGCTGATCCTCGTCCGGTAGCCCGCGTTCAACGTGTGATACCAGATGTTCAACTCATTCAGATACGGCGTATCCACCGTCGAGATGAAATCCACCAGATTCTGCGTCACGCCGACAATGTACTCATTCGCGCCGATGCCGTCAAACGGCGGCACCTCATCGGTGGGCAGCTTCTCCGCCTTGTACTGCAGGCCCCAGCCGGAATGCGCGAACCCCGTCACCGCGCCCTGGGACTTCGCCCACCGGAACACCGGCACGCCCCAGCTTGGCCAGTCTTCAATCCGCTGCGCGTTCGGGTAATCCTGCTCCTTCACGCCCAACAGGACAATGTGCCCCGTGTGGCTGGACGGGAACCCCGACACCTCAACGTCGTAGCGCATCTTGTGCAGATCCGTCGACAGCTTGTGATCCTTGCCTTCGAAGAAGGTCTTCTGGAAGTACCACCCCGGGCCCCAGCTCAGCACGGATCCCACCTTCAGGTCCTCACCCAGAATGTGCCGCATCATGTCCTTCGGGTAAACCCCTTCGGCCGGCTTTTCATAGTGCGCGCAGCCGGAGGCATGAATGTGGTGATCACCCGAATACCAGCCCTGCTTCGATGGATCGATCCATCGTTCAAGCTGGAAGCTCGCGGTCATCGGCTTGTCCTCAACCCGCAGCTTCATCGTCTTGCGGCGGTACTCCGGGCCACGTGTGTAGAGGATGTTGAAGTCGCCCAGCGGCAGGTAGACATCTTCTCCATCGGCGCGGTAGATCTGGGGGTGGAACGCAAGATCGGGCGCCGTGCGCTTGGCCTGCGACGGGTAGACGCGGCCCCCGGAATCGCGAATCTCGAACATCGCCGTGGCCGGCTTGCCATCCGTGTCGCGCACGCGGAAGTTCACCTTGATGGCCGCGCGGGCCGTGAAGAGAATGTCCACTTCATTGCGGAAGCCCAGGTCCTGCGTGCCCTGGCCCGCGTCGAAAGACAGCTTGGCTTCGCGTTTGCCGGAGTCCCGGGAATAAAGCTGAAGGATACGGTACTCCACTTCCAGCCCCGAAAGTCGCTCCTGCATCGGCTGCTTGGTGAACTGTTGCAGGTCAAGCCAGGCTTTATTGATGACGTTCTGCGGGCTGCCATGGTGCCGCTCGGCCTGCGGACTGCGCACCTGAAGCGCGGCGGTGATGCCGGCCTCGTTCTGCACCTTCACCAGGAATGACCGCCAGCCAAGTTGCACCAGATCGGGCCGCGCGGGCCCCTGCTGCACCTTCACTCTGCTTTCGGGGTTGATGTGGATGCCCACCAGGCACGCCGCATCCAGAGCCTTCTGCAACTCCTCCACCGAGCGCGCGGCAAGCACCGCGGTGGCATTGGGCAGCGGTTCGCCAAGCATCTCCAGGGCTTCCACCACCCGCACCGCCTGCGCCGCCAACGGCTGAAACTCAACCGAAGGCACCACCGGAAGCTCCTGCGCGGCGCAAGTCACGCCCAGCGCTAGGGAAACAGCAAGAAAAAGTCGCATCGTGGGTGCATTATACCCCCCTGACGCAGTGTATGGCGGCGGCGATGAAGCTACGAATGAATTCCGGGAGCCTCATGCCCCAGCGCCGTCACATACTCTTCGTAGGACCCCGGGTACGCCAGCGCGCCGCCATCCCCGTCCAACTCCAGCACCCGCGACCCCAATCCACGCAGGAACGTTCTGTCGTGCGACACAAACAACATCGTGCCCTCGAACCCCCGCAGCGCATCCACCAGCATCTCCTTCGTCGCCAGGTCCAGATGGTTCGTCGGCTCATCAAGCACCAGAAAATTCGGCGGGTCATACAGCATCCGCGCCATCGCCAACCGCGACTTCTCGCCGCCCGACAACGCCCGGATCTTCTTATCCACGTCCTCGCCCGAAAACTGAAATGCCCCAGCCAGTGTCCTCAGCGACCCCAACCCGTCCTGCGGAAAATCCCGCTGCAACTGATCGATCACCGTCAAATCCGGGTCCAGCACATCCAGCGACTGCTGCGCGAAATACCCCATCTTCAGGCTTGCCCCCAGCGTCACCTGCCCGGCATCCGGCTCCAGAACCCCGGCCACCATCTTCAACAACGTGGTCTTGCCGGCTCCGTTGCGGCCCATCACGGCCCACCGCTCGCCGCGGCGGATGGTCAGGTTCAGGCCGTTATAAATCCTGCGCGCGCCGTAGCGCTTCGCCACGCCTTCCACCACCGCCACCTGATCGCCGCTCCGGGACGGGTCGCGAAACTCGAACTTCACCACCTGCCGGCGTTTGGGAAGCTCGATCTTTTCAATCTTGTCCAGCGCCTTGATGCGGCTCTGCACCTGCGCCGCCTTCGCCGCATGCGTGCGGAAGCGCTCGATGAACCGCTGTTCCTTGGCCAGCATGGCCTGCTGCCGCGCGAACGCCGCCTGTTGATTGGTCTCCCGGATCGCGCGCTCCCGCTCATAGAAATCGTAGTTCCCGGAATACGTGATCACTTCCCCGGCATCGATCTCCGCCACCCTCGACACCACCCGGTTCATGAACTCCCGGTCATGCGACGTCATCAGCAGCGCCGCGGGCAGCGACTTCAGGAACTGCTCAAGCCAGATAATCGACTCAATGTCCAGGTGATTCGTCGGCTCATCCATCAACAGCACGTCGGGCCGCCCCAGAAGCACCCTGGCCAGGGCCACCCGCATCTTCCAGCCGCCCGATAGCGCGCCCACATCGCCATCCACCTGCTCCGGCGCGAACCCCAGCCCGGCCAGCACCTCGCGAGCCTGCGCCTCCAGCGTGTAACCGCCCAGATGCTCGTACTCTTCCTGCACTTCGCCGAAGCGCTCGAGAATGCGGTCCATCTCACCGGCGCGCTCCGGATCCCCCAGCGCGTTCTGCAATTCTTCCAGTTCATGGTGAAGATCGCCCACGCGTCCGCTGCCGGCAATGGCCTCGTCCAGCACGCTGCGCCCGCGCATCTCCTCCACGTCCTGGCGAAAATAGCCGATCGTCGCCTTGCGCGGCAACGTCACCTCACCATCGTCGGGTGACTCCTCGCCCATGATCATCCGGAACAGCGTCGTCTTGCCGGCGCCGTTCGGCCCCACCAGCCCCACCTTCTCGCCGGGGTTGACCTGAAACGACGCCTCCACAAAGATGAGCTGCTTTCCATACTGCTTGCTGACGTTCGCGAATGTGATCATGCGCTCAGCGCCCCAAGCACCGCGTCCAGTGCCTCCGCGCCCACCGTGCCCTGTGCCATGCAGGGGCTCCCCCCGCCGCGTCCGCCATGCGCCGATACCGCAGTTCTCAAAGCTTTGCCCGCGTCAATGCCCGCATCCGGTGAGGCAGCCACCAACACCGCCGGTGGCGTGCGCGACGCAATCACCGCCACCGCGCGCGGCAACGAAACGAAACCGCTCGCCTCCGCCCGCAGTTCCTCGGTGATGGCGCCAGATTCCACAACCACCAGCCAGCGCCGCAACCCGGCGTTGTCCGGCGCCGTGGCGGCATGGCGATCCACACCCTCCCGCCGCGCCCGTTCCATGGCCAGTTTTAGCCGTGCCTTCTCCGCTTCCTGGCAGCGCTCCGCCACCGCCGCCGCGTGGCGCGCCGCCGTATCGAGTGAACAGGAAAACACCCGCGCCGTGCGTGCCAGCTCGTCAAAGTCGGCGCGGGCACGCTGCACCGCGCGCCGTCCGCACACGAACTCCAGCCGCGCATTTCCGCGAACCTTGTCCACCCGCCGCAACAGAATCGGGCCTATCTCGCCCGTTGAGCGCACATGGGTTCCCCCGCAGGCGCTGCGGTCCAGCCCCTCGATTGTCACAATGCGCAGCGTGCCCGCGCGCCCGGAGGCCTTCCGCAATCCCTCCGCCTCCGCCGCGTCCTCAAAGGAAACAGCCACGCCCCGGTTCTCAAACACCACCTCGTTGGCCTGCCGCTCGATCTCATGCAGCACCCTCTCATCAAGCGAAGGCACGGAAAGGTCGATCGTCGAAGTCTCGGCCCCCATGTGGAAGCTCACTGTGCCGGCGCCGGCCACAGCCGCGGCCACGGCGGAAAGCAGATGCTGCCCCGTATGCTGCTGCATGTGATCGAACCGCCGCACGAAGTCGATCGTGCCCAGCCCCTCGGCCGCCGTCACCGCGCCCGCCATCCGGTGCGCGATGCGGTCATCCTGATCCAGGACCTCAAGCACAGGAACGCCGGCGAAACTCCCCAGGTCCCAGGGCTGCCCGCCCGATTCCGGATAAAACGCCGTGCGATCCAGATAGATCCGGTCGCCCTCGGCGCCTACGACGCGCGCCGTAAACTCGCGTTGATAGGAGTCTTGGTAGTAGAGCCGCTCCGTCATTGCACCGCGAGACGGAACACGTTGCTCGATACGTTGCCCTGCTGGATACGAACGGGCAGCGAATCGTTGCGGCCCAGGTTCGCCGGCACCGCCACGTTGATCTGATAGAGGCCCACAAACCCTGGCGAAAGGCCCGCGAAACTGGGCGCCACCGGCCGGCTCGAGGCCTCGGTCCACGCAAAATGCACCACCGGCTGCGGCGTCACCAGCGCCAAAGGACCGCCGGGCGCGCCCTCGCCCGTCCTCACCGCCGGCGTCGTCTGCCCAAAGCCAATGCCGTAGATCGTCAGCACGTCGCCCGCCTTGGCCGGCCGCGCCGGAACACCTTGCGCCACCAGCCTCTCGGGAACACTCAGGAAGTTGTCCTGGTGCAGCGCGACACCCCACTCGCCAAACATCAGAATGCGAGGCGCCGCCGCCGCCACCGGAGCCGAAATCAGGTTGCCCGTCTGCCCTCCGCGGTCAACACGGATCACCGCCGTGCCTGCCTGCGTTTCATACGGCACCTGGAAGTTGATCTGTCCCGCGGACGTGAAATACAGCGGCGCAGCCACGCCGTTCACCATCACACTCACGCCCTCAATCGAAGTGGGCAGGGGCAGGGAACTGCCGAATCGGACATCGGTGGTGGAAAACTGTTCTCCAAACACGGCGGCAATCTCGCCCGGCGCCAGCGGTTCGCCCGAGATGAACGTGGCGTTGTTCACCGCGCCCCCAATGCTCGCCAGCGGCGGTCCGGGCGGCACCACGTCCACGCTCACCCGCACCGTCAGCGGGTTCGCCGCGTTGGAAGCCACATCAAGAGTCGCCGTGTAGTTGCCCGGCGCAACCGACGAATCGATGGAAAGCGCCACCCCAGTCGCGTTGGCGATCAGGGCCGCCGAAAGCCACGGGGCGCCGCCGCCCACCGTGACACCGGATAGCGTGAGAGTGCCCCCGCCGCGATTCGACAGAAACAGGTTCCGCGCCACCCGGCCACTGCCCGTAAGCACCCGTGTCGAAAACAGACCGGGGTCCGCCACAATCGGCTGATTCGTGACCCGCAGATTCACCGGCACCACTTTGTTATCCGGCTGGAACGTCGGATTCCGGAACGTCACGTTCGCCGTGTACGTTCCCTCGGCCAGGCTCCCGGGCGTTGCAATGATCCGGTAGGGAATGCGGTAGTCAAACGTCGACACCGCGTCCAGAGCCAGCGAGAGCCAGTTTCCGCCCGTGGGCGGCGGGAAGGTAAAGCTGACGGCGCTGTTGGTCACTACCCGGGTTTCCACCGTCGCCGACGGGCGCGTGTAAAGGTCAATCCGGTCCGGAATGCCCCCGCCCACCTGCACAATCACCGTGACGTATTGAGGAGCATCCACCGCATTCGGATCGTTCACCGTCACTGTGCCCGTGTACGTTCCCCGCGCCAGACCCGACGTCTGGAACGAAACCGAGATCGGCAGGCACTGGCCAGGCCGGTTGTTCGAACAGGCGCGCGCCGCCCCAACCGCTGGCACGGCCCACGGCACGCTGGATGTCACTCGAAGGTTCAGCGCCCCATCACCCGCATTGAAAGCTTCGGTGGATTGCGGCCCGGCATTCTGGCCTTGCAGCATCGTCACCGGGCCAATCACTGCGTTTGTGAGCCGCAACGCCGGCGCCGCATGCAGCATGGCGCCCGCGGCCATCGTGATCAACAGGCCTCTCATACCCATTCGAAGGCTCCCTTCTTGTACGCCCACACGTATCCCACAATCAAAATGGCCAGGAAAACGGCCACTTCCGCCACGCCAAACCACCCGAGCTGTTTGTAGCGCACAGCCCAGGGATACAGGAACACGGTCTCTACGTCGAACACCACGAAAAGAATCGCAACGATGTAGTAGCGAACCGTGTACCGCCCGCGCGAATTGGATGCAGGTTCAATGCCACACTCGTAAGCGCCCAGTTTTGAAGGCGTCGGCTGGGAAGGTCTGACCAACTTTGCCACGAACAGTGTGACAACCGGAAACAGAATGGCAACAGGCAGGAAAACGAAGATCGGAAGATAACCGTCGGGCACCTGCTTGTAGGATAACAGAGCGGTCCCCGGCCATCCTTCCCTCGGACGGCCGCGTCCATGTATACTGCCGGATGCCGGAAGGAGCCAAAACAATGCCTGTACCCCGCTGGAATGAAGCCGGACGAGAATGGGACGAAGAGCACGGCCTGCTCGACCCCGGACAGGTGGCCGAATGCATCCGGGCCGACGTCGGCGACACCTTCGGATCCCCCGTCCCCACCCGCATGGTCTCCAACGGCGAGTACATGCCGGAGCGCCAGACCCCCCAGCAGGCGCAAGTCGAGGCCCGCATCGGCGAACTCGCCGGCGATGCCGCCCGCAAACTCGGTCTGGACCGGCGCGGTTTCCTCGCCACCCCCGGAGGCATGGCCGCCGCCTTCGTCGCCATGAATGAGGTCTTCGGCCGGTTCTTCGACGTCAACCTCGTCGAAATGCTTGAGCCCGCCGCCTACGCGCAAACCGGAACCCCGCGCGACCTCTTCGTCTTCGATGACCAGTTGCACATGGTGCGCGGTTCCGTGAAAGCCGGCGGCGCCGGTCTGCGCGCCATGGCCCAGGGACCCTCCGCCGCGTCCAGCGGCTTCAAGGCCAACCCTCAGAACCCCAAAGGCCTCAAGGACGAACACGGCGAGGAGTGGCGCGTCTGGAACCCTGCCCTGGTCGGCCTTCCCATCGGCCAGGAGACTGCCCAGATTACCAACTTCATCAAGGAAGTCTTCCTCGATAGCCAGATCTCCGTCGGGCTGCTGAGCAACGTCACCGCCTCCTCCGTCGTCATCGGCGCCGAGCCCCGTCGCGCGCCCCGCAACGTCGCGGAAGCCCTTCAGGGCGAAATTCTCACCGCCGCCCAAACCGCCGCCGCGCGCGACTTCGTCAACTCCGTCTCCGGTTCCACCCGCCTTCTAGCCCACGGCCTGCTCTACGTCGGCAAGGGCAACCTCCGCTACATCCAGCAGCAGACCGACGAGCATCAGCCGGATTCCTGGAAAGGCTACAACATCTCAAACGCCGCCAAGGTCGACGACGACCCCAACTCCCTCATGCGCCAATGGCGGCACGACGACGAAGACGTGGCCTACCCCACCTTCGAGCTGATTCAGAAGAACTACCGGAAACTCAAATCGAAGAAGCCCGGCTTCAACAACATCTGTGTCCACAAAGGGCTCGCCCCCGGACCCCCGGACCCCTTGCGCGGCCACCCCGGCGATCTTCCCAAAGCCGCCCGCGACTGGCCCGGCCTCAACTTCATCACCTACCATGCCTGCATTCAGCCGTCCATGTTCATGTACCCCGCGCTTGAGGAAGTGCGTGGAGGCAAACTGCGCGAAGGCGTCCCGGACATCAGTTGGACCACCGAATACGCCCTGCTGGCCCGCCCCTTCAAGAACATCTACGCCGAAATCGGTACCACCTGGGCTTCCTCGGTGATCACTTTCCCCACCGTCGCCGCACACATCCTCGGCCAGCTCATGAAGTTCATGGGTCCCGATCGTATCCTGTTCGGGTCGGACTCCGTCTGGTATGGCTCCCCGCAGTGGCAAATCGACGCCTTCTGGCGGTTCCAGATTCCCGAGGAGATGCAGCGCAAGTACGGCTACCCCGCGCTCACCGTGGCCGACAAACGCAAGATCCTGGGTCTGAACTCGGCCAAACTCTATGGCATGAAGGGCATCGATGAAAAGAACCTCGGCAAACGCTTTAAACCCGTGCCCGCGGATTACCCGCAGCGCATGAGCAAGGAACTGAAAACCATCCTCGAATTCCCGGGCTTCACCGCCGACAACATGTCGAAGATGAAGGAAGCGTACTCGGCCCAGAACGTCGAACGCAGCAATCGCCGCTACGGCTGGATTCGGGCCTAGCGTCCCGCCAGGCGCCGGATCAAAACGCCGTCGAACGCAACCCCACCAGCGACAAAAACTCCTCCCGGGTCGGCCGGCTCGACCGGAATACCCCCAGCATCGACGAGGTCAACGCCCCGGAATGCTGCTTCTCAACCCCCCGCATCATCATGCAGAAGTGCCGGGCCTCCGCCACCACACCTACCCCGGCAGCGCCCAGCACATCGCGGATCGTCTCCGCCACCTGTTGCGTCAGCCGCTCCTGCACCTGGAACCGCCGGGCGTACATATCCACGATGCGCGGAATCTTGCTCAGCCCAATCACCTTCCTGCGCGGCAGATATCCCACGTGCATCTTGCCGTAGAACGGCAGCAGGTGATGCTCGCACAGGCTGAAAAACTCAATGTCGCGAACAATCACCATGCCGTCGCCGCCCTCTTCGAACAGCGCGCCGTTCACAAGGTCATCCAGCTTCGTCTCGTAGCCGCTGGTCAGAAAGCGCAGCGCTTTCTCCGCGCGGTCCGGAGTCCGCACCAGCCCGGCGCGCGACGGATCTTCACCCAGCTCCCGCAGAATCTCCTCGAAGTGCCCCGCAATGCCGGTGTTCCCGGGCGCCGCCCGTTTCTTCTTCACCGCGCCACCGCCTTGCTGATGTAGTTGTTCAGGGTTTCCCGAATGCCGATCCGGCACAGCGCGGGACCTTCGGGAAACACTTCGTCCCACCGCGCCCGAAGCCGCTGCTCGATGACAACCGCCAGATTTTCCGTCGTGGCCACAAGATCGCCAAACTCCGGAATCTTGCAATTCAGGTTGGCGTGCGCCATCGGCGCCACTACATCCGACTGCACAAGCCGGTCCAGCGCGCCAGGGTCAACCACTTGTCCCGTCTCCGCCCGCACCGGACCCTCCACCGCGATCTCCACCGTGTAGTTGTGCCCGTGTCCAAACGGATAATTGCACTTTCCAAAAAGCTCCGCGTTCTCGGCATCGGAAAGCAGCGGTGTGTGAAGCCGGTGGTTGGCCGGAAAATGGTAGCAACGCGTCACCCGCATCATGAGCCGAAATACTCCACAAAGTAGTCGTCCGTCTCCTGCAGGCGCACGCAGTGTAGCCGCGCTACCGGTCCCGGGAAGTGCGGGGCCAGGCGCCGCCAGATCTCAATCGCCATGTTCTCCGGCGTCGGAATCACCGTGTCGAAAGGCGGAACCTCGTGGTTCAGGAACCGGTGATCGAAGGAATCCACCACCTCCGACGTCATAAGATCCTTGAGCACCTTGAGATCGACAATCATCCCGGTCACCGGGTCCGGCGTGCCCTCAACCGTCACTTCCAGTGTGTAATTGTGGCCGTGGCCGTGCGGATTCGCCTCCGGTCCGTACCGGGCCAGGTTCTCCTCGGGCGACAGGCTGGGCGAAGACAGGATGTGGGATGCGCAGAAATCGACGCGCCGGGTGATTTGCATGAACTCGCTTAATTGGATGCAGGCCGCGGCCTCAAAGATCCGGCGGCTGTGAGTGATCCACTAGAATGAGGATATCGAAATGAAGACAAGCAATGCGACCGCTGTGCTGCGCGGCGCCCTCCTGGCGCTGCTCGCGGTGTTCAGCTACGTGATCCACGACACCTTCACTGAGCGGATCATCGGCGTGGGGGACCGTGCTCCCGCCTTTGAACTCAAGACAGACAAAGGGCAAACCGTCACCCAGTCCAGCTTCGGCGGCAAGCTCCTGGTGCTCAACTTCTGGGCCACCTGGTGCCCGCCCTGCATCCAGGAACTGCCCACGCTCAACGAGTTTCAGCGCCGCCTGGCGGACCGCGGCGTGGTCGTCCTGGGCATCAGCGTGGATAAGGACGAAAAGAAGTACGCCCAGTTCCTCTCCCGCGTCCGCGTCGCTTTCACCACCGCGCGCGACCCCGAAGCCCGCGTCCCGGCCGGCTACGGAACCTACAAGTTTCCCGAAACCTACGTCATCAACGCCCAGGGACAGGTGGTGGAAAAGTTCATCGGCCCTGAAAACTGGTTGAACCCCGATATCCTCGCCCGCATCCAGAGGTACCTGTGATTCCCGCGGCGGCGCACCAGGAAGTCCTGGCCGTGGTGGGCCCTCGCGGCGTGCTGGACCGGCCCGAGGACCTCACGCTCTACGAATACGACGGCAGCGTCGACAAGGCCCGGCCGGACATGGTCGCCTTCCCCCGCTCCACGGAAGAGGTGGCGGCGCTCGTCCGCATCGCCAACAAGTACCATCTTCCCTTCGTCGGCCGCGGCGCCGGCACCGGCTTGAGCGGGGGGATGGTGGCCCGCGCCGGGGGCCTCATGATCTCCTTTGCCCGCATGAACCGGATCCTCGAGATCGACCTGCCCAACGAACGCGTCGTCGTCCAACCCGGCGTCGTCAATCTCGACGTCACCCTGGCCGTGCAGGGCGACGGCTATTTCTACGCGCCTGATCCTTCCAGCCAGCGCGCCTGCACCATCGGCGGCAATGTCTCCGAAAACGCCGGCGGCCCCCACACGCTGGCCTATGGCGTCACCACCAACCATGTGCTCGGTCTCGAAGTCGTGCTGCCCGACGGGTCCATCGTCACCACCGGAGGCAAGGAAACGGACCAGCCCGGATACGACCTCACCGGACTCTTCACCGGCAACGAAGGCACCATGGTGCTGGTCACCAAGGTGTGGCTGCGCCTTATGCGCGCGCCGGAGATGGTCAAGACCATTCTCGCCATCTACAATTCAGCCGAGGACGCCGGGCGCACCGTGCAGGAGATCACCGCCCGCGCCATCACGCCCGTCGCTGTCGAGATGCTCGACGGCCTCATGCTGCGCATGGTGGAAGAGGCCACCGGCGCCGGTTATCCCCTGGACGCCGCCGCCGTCCTGCTCATCGAACTGGAAGGGCTCAAGGAAGCCGTGGAAGAGCAGGTGGAACAGATTCGCCAGTGCTGCGCGGCCTGCAACGCCCGCGAGTTCCGCATCGCACGGTCCGCCGAGGAGCGCGACCTCCTATGGAAGGGCCGCAAGAACGCCTTCGGAGCCGTCGGCCGCGTGGCTTCGGCCTACTACGTGCAAGACGGCGTCGTGCCGCGCACCCAGATCGCCGGAACGCTCCGCGTCATCGGAGAAGTGGCGGACCGCCACGGCCTCAAGATCAGCAACATCTTCCATGCGGGCGACGGCAACATGCATCCCATCATCATGTTCGACAAGCACAAACCCGGTGACCTCGAACGGGCTCAGCGCGCCGGCGAGGAGATCCTCGAACACTGCATCCGCGTCGGCGGCTCCATCACCGGCGAACACGGCGTCGGCATGGAAAAGAACGAGATGATGGGCCACCTGTTCGACGAGGCATCGCTCGCCATGATCGGCCGGTTCAAGAACCTCTTCGACCCCGAATGCCGCCTCAACCCCGGCAAAGTTCTTCCCCTGGGCAAGGGCTGCATGGAGATCCGTCAACGGCCGCTCTCGGCGGCCTCGGAGATCTAGGCCTCTCTACGCCCCGGTCTCCGGCTCCGCCTCCAGATTCACCGCCGGTCCCTCCAGGCGGTAGATCGCCTTGTTCGCCTGCGACAGCACGGGCTTCATCATCGGGAAGAAGATCACATCGTAGATGTCGCTCTGTTCGGCGAAGATCATCGCCATGCGTTCAATCCCAGGCCCGATCCCGGTCGTCGGCGGAAGGCCATGCTCCAGCATTTCGAGAAAGTCGTAATCCAGCGGCTGGAACTCGCCCTCGGACGAATCATGGGCGTACATCTGGCGCCACCGTGCCAGCAGTTCCACCGGGTCGTTCTGCTCGCTCCAGTTGTCGCCGCATTCAATGCCGCCAATGAAGATCTCGAACCGCTCGGCGTATCGCGGATCCTGCCGCATCGGCTTGGCGAGCGGCGAAATCTCAATCGGGTGCCCGTGCACCAGCGTCGGCTGAATCAGCGTCGGCGCCACCACATGCTCGAACGTCTCCACCAGCGCATGCCCCACCGTGGCGCACGGCTCCGCTACGCCCGCCCGCCGCAGCACGGCGTTGGCTTCGGCAAGGTCCGTGATCTGCCGGAAATCGGTCCCCGTGGCCTCAAGCACAGCGTCGGCCATCGACACCCGGCGCCACGGCTGCGAGAAATCCACCTGATGCTCACCCACCTGAAACACGGACTTCCCGAACGCCTCCGTCGCGATATGCCGGAACAGGGACTCCACCAGCTCCATGTTGTACTCGTAGTTCTCATACGCCGTCATCGTCTCAATCATCGAGAACTCAGGATGATGGCTCCGGTCGATCCCCTCATTCCTGAAGTACCGGCCGATCGTGAACACCTTGTCGAAGCCCGCCGCGATCAGCCGCTTCAAGTACAACTCGTGCGAGATCGAAAGATACATCTCCACGCCCAGCGCGTTCACCTGCGTCCGGAACGGCTTGGCCGTGCCGCCGCCATACTGCGGCTGGATCACGGGAGTGTGAAACTCATGGAACCCCCGCTGATAGAGGAACTGCCGTGTGGCGAACAGCATCTTTGAGATGCACTCGAACCGCCGCAAAACCTGCGGGTTCGCGATGGTGTCCAGGTACCGTTTTCGCAGCACCAGTTCGCGATCCTTCAGGCCGCTCCACTTCTCCGGCAGCGGCCGCAGGGACTTGGTGAGCAAACGCAGCCGGTCCGTCATCAGTGAAATCTCGCCCCGCTGCGTCTTTCCCACCGTGCCTTCGGCCTCAACCAGATCGCCCACATCGAGAAGCTTCAGGTCGTCGTACCCCAGCGTGTTGGCCGCCGCGTCGGTCCCCCCCAGCGTCTGCCGGCGCAGCATAAGCTGAATCTGGCCTGTCTGATCGAGGATGTGCCCAAACGCAATCGCGCCCTGCTTGCGCCACGAAACCAGACGCCCGGCCAACGTCACGCGCTGGCCTTCAAGCTGCTCGAACCCGGCCAGAACCGGCTGGCTGTAATGAGTGCGCCCACTGGTCGAAGGGAACGGGTCGAGCCCCAAATCCCGGAGGGTCTTAATCTTATCGAGACGGGCGTTGCGGAGTTGTTCAAGAGGGGTAGCGGAAACGGGCGTCACGGGTTGCAAACGGCTGGCCTTTCAAAGCGGACTGGATAAGCTCTTATGGTAGCAGTCATCAGATGAACTGGCGGCCCAGAACCCATGCGTGTATACTGAAAGAGTTCGGGGCGTGGCTCAGCTTGGTAGAGCGCCTGGTTCGGGACCAGGAGGTCGGAGGTTCGAATCCTCTCGCCCCGACCATTATCTCGTTAGGCATCAATGAATTGCGGCGGCCGAAGGCTTCGAGTTCTCGGCCGCCTTTTCCATGTTGTGCCCATTTTTGTGCCCACCCTGTGCATTTCGGGCCCGATCGCTTCCACAATCGTGTGCGCCTGGGGATGAACGTAGCGCCGAGTGGTGGAGAAATCCCCGTGTCCAGCCAGGTATCCGAGGGTGTAAGGGTCCATGTACGCCGCCCATCGCGTTAAACACGTGTGGCGGAAGGTGTAGAGCGGGAATGCCGTAACATTCGCCAGCTGACACGCCCTGGGATGCTGCTTCTTCAGAGTCGATTTCTCGACATGCCCGCTTCGGGTCGGAGCCGGAAACACCCATTCGCTCTTCGCTGCCGCGCGCCGCATCTCCAGAAGCGCCGCCGCTCCCTGCGCCAAGGGAATTGTGCGCCGTGCGTTTTCCGTTTTCCCGAAGGGGATATGCACGGCGCCGTCCCGGACGTGTTCCCAGCGAAGGCGGAAGCACTCCTCGGGCCGTAGTCCGCAGTCAATCAGAACCGTTGTCACGTCCCGCAGAAGAAATGGGTCCGCAGGCTGGATCGGTTCTTCGCCACGCTTGGTGGCCCGGATGCCTTCAAGGGCGCGCCGGTAGGATTCCGAGATGCCATGACCGATAGAAGTTGCAGCTTCAAGGTAGTCAGCCTCTTCACCTGGGGTTAGCACGCGGTCGCGGTGGTTCTCGCCGGGAAGCATCTCGACCTTGGGAAGCGCCCTGTCAACCTTGCCCCACTCCATCGCAAGCTTCAACATTCTCCGCAGGACTTCCAACTGGCGGTTGATGCTGGAGATTTTCAGGCCGGCTTCGCGCCGTTTGGCAACAAACCCGGCGATCTTCTCTGCTGTAATGGTTTCCAGCGAGCTTCCCGCCAACGGAGCGTACCCGTTCAGGTTCTTGAGTCCCGTCCGGTAATACTCTAGAGTCTTCGGTTTGTTCTGGAACCGGGACTCAATGTAAGGAATGAAGTCCTTCTCTGCGAAGACCCTCAGTGTGGGGACCGGCGTTCTGTCCCGAATGCCAACCTCCCCCTTCGCCAGCGACGCCTTGTGCGTCGCCTCCATCTGTTCGGCGGTCCGTTTGTTAGACTGTTTCGTGCTCTCCCGGATGAGTTCGCCGTTCCAGACGAACTTGTACCACCACTTGTTGCCGCGTTTAAAGACAGCCATGTTACACCTCCGCCGTTCCCGGTGCAGGAATCGGCGCCAGCACAAAGCCGGCGCCGGTCAACGTGTGTTTTTCCATTTGACGTTCTCCCTTTCAGATTGAGCGTTCAGGCGAGGGACGCAGCGATGGCGGCTGAGGTCGTTTCGATGGGACGATGGTGGGAGCCATATTCGCGTGCACTCGCGAGTGTCGGTCAGGGTCTCCGGGGCGGCGCGTGTCAACAACTTTGAGACACCCGGCATGGGAATTTACTGACGTTCCTCTCTGTCTGTTGGGCTGGTGTCGACCGGCTTGTTGATCCAAACCTCCGATGGCAGGGGCAAAGGCTTGGGAGG